>CAZZDV010000125.1:0-6867 GCA_964652785.1 uncultured Bordetella sp. | reverse complement strand
CGCGGAGCCCCGCTCCCGCACGTAGAGTTTCACCAGCGCCGAAGTATCCAGATAAAGGATCAACGGCGATCCTCGATCACCCAGTCGGAAAGGCTCATCTTTGCCGGCATAGCCTCCGCTTTGGTCAAGCCCGCCGGCTTGCCGCCGTTCCATGCAATTCCTGGCAAGCGGGCAAGCTGAGCGAGGCTGCTGCCTGCGCCGATCGGCACGATCCGCGCCACCGGGCGCTTGTGTATGCGTACCGTTACGGATTCGCCGGCCTCGACACGCCTGATGAGCGCGCTGAGATTCGCCTTGAGATCGCGGATGTTCGTGTCCATGAAGTGACCATTTATCCATTAATGTGGACACATTATAGAATGGACTTCGAGGCTACGCGAGCTTGAAGCCGTGGCCCCGGATGAACTCGCCGAAATCGGCCCGCTCGGGATGCGAATAGTGGCGCGCCTTGTCTTCGGACCAGCCGTAGGCGTCGATCAACCCGAATTCCCCGGCGTACCGCTGCTTTTCACGCGCTATGGGCTCGCGCGCCGTGCGTCGCTTGTCGTACGCGGCGACTTCTTCCTCCAGGCGGCTGTCGTCATAGCGGTCGCTGTGCACGGTCAGCGCCATCGGCAGCCGCATGCTCAGCTTGCCGTCGGAGGCTGGAAAGCCCACGCATAGTCCGGCCACCGGGAACACGCTCGGCGGCAGTTCGAGCAGTTGCGAGACCTCGGCTACGTGATCGCGGATAACGCTGATCGGGCAGCAACCCAGTCCGGCGGCCTGTGCTGCAATCACGAAGGTCGCGAGGACGATGCCTGCGTCGACCGCGGCGTTCATGAACTGGTCGAGGTTGTCGTTCGGGTACGGCTTGCCGCGCAGTTCGGCAATCCGGCGAATGCGGCGGTTGTCGCCGCAGAACACGAAGAAGGCGGGCGCGGTCGCTATCCACGGCATCGAGGGAATCAGTCCGGCGATCCGTGCGTGTACGGCTTTGTCCCGAACCCGGAGGATGGCGACCTGCTGGAGGTCCGACTTCGACGGCGCGGACAGCGCCGCGGCGAGCACGGTCTGTATGAGGTCTTCCGGGATTGCATCCGGCTTGTAATCGCGGTGCACCCGCCGCTCGAGGAGGGCCGCCAGCGTGCCTTCGGCAGGCGTGTCGTGACCGGCGGTTGCGGGCAGGCCGAAACGGGCCTCGATCAGGTTTGCAATGGTCGTGGTCATAGCGTCCCTTGGTTTGTGCAATGGTTGGCGCATCTTAAGGGGACTTCGGATTGCGCGGACGGCTCCGAATTTATGAGGAGTTGACGATGTCACGCAAGATGTTTCCCGTCCTGGGGGCAGTGGTCTGCGCCCTGCTCACGCACGGCGCAATCGCCCAACCGTATCCCACGAAGCCGATCCGCTTCATCATGGCCTACCCGCCGGGCGGCAGTTCGGACATCCTCGCGCGGCCGATCGCGAACGAAATGTCGAAGAGCCTCGGCCAATCGGTGCTGATCGACTACAAGCCGGGGGCCGGCTCGAGCATAGGCGCCGACGCGGTGGCCAAATCCGCCCCGGACGGTTACACCATCGTGATGCTGTTGACCGCGCACGCGGTGAATGCTTCGCTGATCCCCAACCTGCCGTACGACACGATCAAGGACTTCGCTTCGATCACGCTCGCCGCGACGCTGCCGCTGGTCCTGGTGGTGAACGCCCAGGCGCCGATGCAGAACCTGCGGGATCTCATCAACACGGCAAAAGCGAGTCCGGGCAAGCTCAACTACGCCTCGCCCGGCCCGAGCATTTTCCTGTTCGTCGAATACTTCAAGGGGGCGCTCGGCATCGACCTTACGCATGTCCCCTACAAAGGCAGCGGGCCGGCGGTCGCCGCGCTGCTCGGCCGGGAGGTGGACCTGATGTTCGACAGCGTGTCTTCGTCGCTTGCGCAGATCCAGGCCGGCAAGTTTCGCGCGCTGGCCGTGTCCACGGCGAAGCGTTCCCACGTGGTGCCGCAGGTGCCGACGGTCCAGGAGGCCGGGTACCCCGGGTTCGACAATGCGCTTTGGTATGGAGTATTCGCCGCCGCGGGCACGCCGAGCGCGATCGTGCAGAAACTGAACGCCGAGATCATCAAGGCGATGGCACAGCCGAAATCGAAGGAGGCGATCGAAGGCTTCGGTTACCAGATCGTCGGCTCGACGCCCGAACAGATGGATGCGCTGTTGAAGACCGAGGTCGTGCGCTGGGCCAAGGTGGTGAAGGATTCCGGCGCGAAGGGCAATTGAGGAGGTGACGTGTGATGAGGCGACCCGCGCCGTCCGCCGTTTCCGATCCGATCGCCGCAGCCGCTGGCATTCGGAGATAATGCCGGCGTCATTCTTGGAGGCTTCCTAACATCGTGAACCGTTCGCATGCACTGAGCCTGTTGACGCAGCACAAACCCGAACTTGCCCGGCGGTTCGGCGTGACGGCTCTCGCCTTGTTCGGTTCCACGGCGCGAGGTGATGCGAGCGAGGCGAGCGACATCGACATCCTTGTTTCGTTCGACGCGCCGGCCACGTCAGAGCGCTACTTCGGCACGCAGTTTTATCTGGAAGACCTGTTCGGGTGCGCGATCGATCTGGTGACACAGAAGGCGCTGCGCCCGGAGTTGCGAGCGTTTGTGGAGCGGGATTCGGTGCATGTCTGAAGACAGCTCGGGCCGACCGCCACGCGAATGGCGGTTTTATCTCGAGGACATGACCGGCTTCGCCAAAAAGGTGCTGGCCTATACCGATGGCTTCGATCGCCAATCGCAGTTATTCACGCTGAATCGGGACTTTGCCGCGTATCGGCGCAACGGCCGGGAGCGCATCCCGCTGATCGCGCCTTGGTAATTTGCGGCGCCGCCAGCGACTTCGTCACTAGGCAGGTGGTGGTCGCGGACGTTGGCTCGGTCATACATTGAACTGAATCAGGAAATGCTGCCAAATTATTTCCGAACCCCGCGCTGCTATTGGCTCTCCAGCCAAATTGCTGCCATTTGCCCAAAGGGCTTGAAAGCAGAGTTTACTTTCCGGTGTGCTTTTCGATGAGCGCGCGAACTTCGGCGAAGACCTGTTCGCTTGGGATTGCCTGGGAGCGGCCAGAATCGACGTCAGCGATCCGGCGTGCAATCTCGGCCTCCCATTCGGGATGCAGCGGCAAGGCAGGCTCGATGCTGGCGATCAAGAGCTCGACCAGATCGGCTCGCTCCTCGGCGGTGAGTTGAAGGGCTTCGGCTGTGACCGTTTCCAGTGACTTGGGCATGGGAGGTTCCGAACACTGAGGGGCTTAAAGTCTAATCCCGCAGTCCCGCTCGTGGTGCGTTGTGGCTCCCACTCTCACCCCGGATAGCTACAATCACGCCCTCCGCGCCGGCCGCGAAATAGTCGTCGTAGCGCCCTCCAGTTTCGTTTCATTGGCCCTCCGGAGGCAACGGCACGAAATCCGAGCGCCACAGGCGCATGGCGCGTTGAGCGAATCTGGCTTGACGCGCATCGATGTGGGCCAATGTCCACTCATCCGGTGCCTCCTGGGCCAGTTGGGATGTCAATGTGTAAGCGCTCCGCTCGTACGCGGGTAACTTTTCCGCGTATTCCGCATTCCCGATCCGGCGATTTGCGGCCGTTTCCAACAGCGCAAGATTGCCAAGTCTGTATATCGCCCCATCCCAATACTCGCGCGGTATCGCGGCTTCCCAGGTAGCCGCAGGGTTCTCGGGCAGAACATGCTCAATGCTGCCGGGGTCGGAGTCTGGATCACAAGCGCGCCCCGAGGCATCCTGCTCCAAGCGTGCGAGGATATATTTCGCGAGCCGTTTTCGTTGCCCGCTCGTACCAACAGACAAGCGCGCGAAATCTTGCCGGGACCTTTCGTCGTCGACGTAAATGCTTCTGAGCATGGCGAATACCTCGCCTGGTGTCCGGATTCGACCACGCAGCAAGGCACTGGCCGACTCGTGATAGACCGGTTCGAGCGCATTCGTGTTAAGCCCGCTCACCACGCTGTAGCGGAAGGAGATAACGCTCACTAACTTGAGGACGCGCGCGAAATCCTCGCGGTCCAGGCGCTCCCAGGCTGCGAACAACAATGGGGTCATCTGGCGCACCCGGAACAAATTGAGTTCGCGAACGTACGGGCGACAGGCTGGATTTTCCGCCCAATAGCCATGATTGGGGTCCAGGAGTGCGGCAAACAACTCCGCACGACGCTCCAAAGCGTCCATGAGCGCGAAGACCTCAGGGGGTGTTCCGACACGCTCGCGCACCAGTTTAAACAACCGCTCGCTGCGAATCTTCGGCTGTTCGCACAGAAGGTGATAACGCAGGAATTCAGGAAAGCGCTCCTGCTGGACCGTAGCAATCAACGCTTGCCAACGGCGCTTCAGAGCGTCGAGGTCGGCGGGTACTCTCAACCGGGAAAAAAGATAGTTCTTTAACAGATCCGTGGACGACAGTTCCAACCCGCGTGCATTGAGCGTTTCAAAAACGGTGTAGGCGTTCAGCTCGTCGTCCACTGTAATGAGGATGAAGATAAGCTGTCGGCCGGCCGTTTCGGATAGCAGGGCGGCAAGCTTTTCACCTATCGATACCAGGGTAGCGTCCTCTTCAATCCGCTTCGCGAAATACTTGAAGCACTCCCATAGCAGTCGGTTGGACCTCGGGAGACCGCGTGGATTGAGCGGTTCTCGAAGCTGAACCAGGTAGTCCTGATAGAAGGCATCATCCGTGGAATTGAGAAACAGCTTGCTGCTTTCCACAAGCGACGCAGGATCCTTCTCTCCGATGAAACGGCCACGCAGGCCGACCGACCTCTCGCGGTTCGGATCGGGTTCAACGCCGTCAGACGAGAGCCGATTCAGACGGCCGATCGCCGCAAGAGCCAGAATGCTCAGGGTGGCAAGGCGTTGTTGTCCATCAATGATGAGAAACTCGCGATCGCTTTTCCCTTCGACCACGAGCGCGCCCATGTAATGTCGTTCCTCCGATTGCCCGCGCAACTCGACAATGTCGTTCCACAAATCTTCCCACTGCTCTTCCTCCCAGGAGTAGTCGCGCTGATAGGAGGGAACACGGTAGATTTTTCCGTTCCCGACCAGTTCCAGGAAGTTTGTTGTTCGCGTGTTCAGCAGATTTGCTTTTGCCATAAAGGTTTCACCTCGGGAATTCGGGCCACCGGCGCCCCAGTCCGCTCCTCGAGCGAAGCTAATGTCAATCGTAGCCGGGGACCGATTCGTCGCGCGCAATCGACACTTCCCCATCGTCGGTTTGGTGTTCTCGCTCGTGAAAATAGGCCGACGAATCATAGTTTACGCTCGTCACTCTAAAATCCGGCTCGCGCTCGAACGCCTGGCGCATGCAGTGTACGAGTTGGTCGTCATCATCCAGACACTCGACCCTGGCGCGGGTGAAGCCCAGGGAGCGGCTCGCGTTGTGGTGGCGGCTCGAAGAAGCGCGAACCGGCATCGCAAATACTGCCATCTTTATGTAGAAGAGCGCTCTGCTATTGACTCTCCAGCCGAAATACTGCCATCGACCTAATTCCGGAAAGGACCGGGTTCGGTCTTGACGGTGGCGACGATGAGCCACGCGGCCAGCTGCACCGCGCCAAGAATCGCAAACACCAGCGCATATCCTTCGGCTGGGTAGCGCCCGTTGTCGGCGGGAAACAGGCGCAGCAGCATTCCGGTGCCGATCTGCACGATGAATGCCCACACGAACATCGAAACATTCAGGGCGGTGTTCAGGCGGCCGGTGACCGCGATGGGGAAATGGCGCGACAGGATGGCGTAGCACAGCACCGGCCCGACCGCGCCGAACGCATACAAGAGCAGCAGCGCGAGCTTGGGCAGGCCCGGCGCGAATGCGAGCGCGAAGAAGGCGGCCACGCCCAGCGCGGCCCCCCATTTGAGCAACGAGAGCCGCTGCACGCCGCGCATTGCCAGGCGGTCGGCGCCCTGGCCGAAAAAGATCGATGCCGCCGCATAGATCAGCGCCGCCCACATGAGCCACTGTGCCGCCGTGCTGCGCGGGAGTTCCTGCGTGTCCATCAGCCAGGGCACGAGCCACAAGCCGAACAAGGCCTGGTAGGTGCCCTGCATCACGATCATCGGCGTGCCGATGCGCCAGAAGGCGGGCACTTTGAAGATCGCGAGGATCTTCGCGGCCTGTTCGCTCCAGAGCTCGCTCGCGCCCTGCACCTTCTTCTCGGGCACCAGGAAGAACATGCACACGGCAACCACTAGGGAAACCACCGCCAGGCTGCCGAACATCGCGCGCCAGCCGATCTGGCTGACGGCAAACTCCAACGGGGCGGTGGCCGCCACCGCGCCGAGCGCGCCGATCGCCATGGTCCAGCCGTTGAGCGTCGCCATGCGGTCGAGCGGGAACCAGATCGAATAGGCCTTCATCGCGCCCATCAGCGCGGCCGAGGCGCCAGCGCCGATGAGGGCGCGGCCAAGCGCGAGCGACCCCAGTCCATCGGCAATAGCGAATGCACCTGCACCGGTGGCCAGCACCCCCAGCAGGATTGCGGTCACGCGGCGCGGGCCGTACCGGTCGAGGGCCACGCCGACCGGCATCTGCATCGCCGCGAAGGCGAGGAAGTACGCGCTCGTGAGCAGCCCCAGCTCGGAGGACGAGAGCGAAAACTCGGTGGCGAGATCCTTCGAGATGACCGCATTGGCGTTGCGGAACATGAAGGACAGGAAGAAACCGGCCGAGAACGGCAGGAACACCAGTCCGAGCAACCGCGCGGGCAGGGCGATGGGAGCGGCGGGGGCGTTCACTCCCCCCATTCTATGGCGCCTACTCGGTCGTGGCGGTTTGCGTTGCGGAACCCTTGTCCCAGAAAACGATGCGGCTGTGCAGGAAC
>CAZZDV010000124.1:0-11397 GCA_964652785.1 uncultured Bordetella sp. | reverse complement strand
GAACAAATGATCGGCGTCGATCGTTTCGAAAACCGTGACAACGGGCCGTTGGTATCGACCCCCGAGCGCGCACTGCTGGAGCTGTTGGACGAGGTGGGCGTTCGGCAGCCCCTGCAGGAGGCCAGGGAAATAGCCGAAAGCACATACAACCTGCGCGCCGAGGTGCTGACGGATCTGCTCAAGCGCTGCACCAGTGTGAAAACCGTTCGCCTGTGCCTGACGCTCGGGCGCGAGCTTTCGCTGCCGTGGTTCGGCAAGCTGGACGCGGCGGTGCTGCCGACGGGAAGTGCGCGGCCCTGGATATCGAAGTCCAAGGACGGCTTGCTGGTGCTCAAGGCTTGAATCAGGTCTATCTCGATACGGCACGGCTGCTGACCCAGGTCGCGCCGCTGGAGTCAAGCTGTCTTATTTGATAACTTCGCGCAATGCCTGTTCGCAAAACGCAGTCACACGCTCTGGCGTAAGCGTGCGGTCTACTGGTATTCGTGCGGCGTCGCGAATGGTATCGCTAACAGTCGAAAAACTCGCCACGAGTATGTCCTCAACTTTGCGCGCAGTAGCCTTCCCAATCACGGGGCGTATTTTCTCCACCCAGATTGCTCGAAGATCCGGGAGAGCCGAAGCGAACAACTCGAGGGTGTCGTGAATGTAGAGAATATCCTGGGCACGCTTTGAACCCGTATCACGATATTTCTGAATTAACAGTTTCTGCGCAATGAAGCTTACTGGATTCACCACTTGCAGATCCATCGTGCGCTGCAGGGGAAAGCCGGTTTCGGGACCAACTGTAATTACCCAAGGATCAATTAAAAGGATTTCCAAGTACCGCAATTTGTGTGCCGTTACACCCGCAATATGAAGCCTCACATCAGGCGTCCCGTCGCGCTTGCGCCCACTACCTGCCAGCGGCGTTAAAAACTCGGCGTAGAAGCCGGCATCTCCTGAGGAGTAATGGGTAACTGGAGGTACTTGCTCGCCGGAAAGTTGTTCGCTGAAGCCCGCCTTCATTAACGCTGCCCCAATGTCGCCTTCGAGGGGAGCACCATTTGCAAATGCCAGGTCAGTGTCTTTCGTAGTCAGAGGTTGATAGCCTGGCACGACTGCCAGCTCGTGAAACCTGTGCAGCCGGTGCGCCCAGCCGCCCACAATTACCAAGTGGCCACCCCATGGTTGGACGGCTTCAATGAGTCGGGTAATTCCGGCGAAGTCACTCAATTACCCACCCCTTCTACAATTGGGCCCAGTACTTTCTGATAGATCAAGTTGGCCTGTTCTTCGCCGCGGGATGGATGTGCGGAAACATCCAGCCAAATTTGTACAACATCGGATACGGATACGCCGTCTGCAATCACTGCACCACGAAATACGGATTTGGGGGCGTGTGCCTGTCTCAAGATCAGGTGAACTTTCTCGCCGGGGGAGGGAGGCACCAATTCTTTCCACGGGTGCTCACCTGGGCTTGGAAGTTTGTGCACATAGACGTATGGCGGAATCCCATGTACGTGACCAAGGTGCATTTTCTCGGCAGCGGCAAACAAACCAAGGCACGCTTGATGACGGCCCAGCAGGTCTTTAATTTGTTTTTCTATAGCCCCGGGAATCAGGAGGCGCATTGCCACTTCGTGCGGTGAACGAAACGCTGCCGCTTGCCAGCGACGGAAAAGCTCTGCCCGTCGCACTAGCTTGAAGTGCGACGATGCTTCGTGAAGGAATGCCTCTTCTCGCAACCGCTGAACCAAACGAAAGGCGCTCATCACGGAAACATCCGCCACGTCAGCGAGTTCCGAGGCATTTCGAATTTTCTTTCGTGGTGCTCCCAACATATGTTCAGGAATCTCCGGCGCCAGGAGTACTTTCAGCATCCACTGATTGATGTCGGAGAAAATATTTGAGGGGGGCGACTGTATTTTTTTCCGTTTCACATCAGGGAGCGGATCTACATTCAACTCGTCCAAGCCATCGCCGAGAAAGGAACGTGCGCCACTCTTGGAGACCAGGCCGACAGCGATTCCAGGGGCATAGCGTTGCGAGAATTTTTGAACTCGAGCAATGAGCGATTCGGATGCGTTTCCGACCAGCACGACCGCCAACGGACGAACCCCGACAATGTGTCGCGCATAGGCTTGCGCCTGCAGAATCGCTTGGGAAAGGAGCGGAAGGATCCTGTCGCCCCGGCCCTCAGATGAGGCCTTTGCCTCGACTACGTAGGCGTTTCGTCCTTTTCGTACCACCAGACCGGGTTGACCTGAGCCCACTTGAGGCTCTCGATCTACCGCCCAGCCTTTGCCTTCAAAAAGGCTGGCGAGAATCGCTTCATTCGGATTAGGTGGCAAAACACTCATGTCGCTATTCTCTCACGTGGCCATGGTAAATATCAAGGCCATGATAATAATCGCGGCCATGGTGCTTACCATGACTCCCCCTCCGCGCAAATCCTGCGGAGATTAACGAGCTCAATCTCCGCAACTACCCACGCCGCTTCGGACCGGCCTTCTTCCGCTCCCCGATCACCCCGATCGACGCAGCCCGCAGAATCCGGCGGAAGGTAGGGCACTCCATATGGCTGGGCGCGGAACACTTGGCCGCATGCCGCAGCCCATCGCGCATGGCGCTCAGCTTCCGGATGGTCCCGTCCAGGTCCTCGGCTTTCGTCGCAAGCGCCTGGCGGTCGATGCTCAATCGCCCGTTTGCATCGAACATCCGCGCGATCTCGTCGAGCGCGAAGCCCGAGGCACGGCCGAGGGAGATCAGCGCCAGTCGTTCAAGCACCCCGGCATCGAACACGCGGCGCAGTCCGCGCCGGCCGATCGAGGCGATCAGCCCCTTCTCCTCGTAGAAGCGCAGCGCCGAAGCCGGCACGCCGGAGCGTTGCGCCACCTGCGCTATGTCCATGCTCGCCACCGCTTGACCTCAAGTCGACTTGAAGTGGCACAGTAGCAATTCCACTACCGGAAGACAAGCAAAGGGATGCGCCATGAATGCGGGACTCACTAACGACGGCAGCCGGGCCGGGCTTTCTTTTCGCTGGGCGCTCGCCGGCCTTTCGCTCTCCATGCTGCTGTCTTCCTTCGGCACCAGCGTCGCCAATGTCGGCTTGCCGACGTTCGCGCAGGCATTCGCCGCGTCCTTCCAGGAGGTCCAGTGGATCGTCCTCGCCTACCTGCTTGCCATCACGACCCTCATCGTCAGCGTCGGAAGGCTCGGCGACCTCATCGGGCGCCGCCGCCTGATGCTGGCCGGCATCGTCGTGTTCACGGTTGCCTCCGTCTTGTGCGGCGTTGCGCCCACGCTCCCGTTCCTGGTTGCCGCGCGTGCGGTGCAAGGCCTCGGGGCGGCCGTCATGATGGCGCTCACGGTGGCGTTCGTCGGCGAGACGGTGCCCAAGGCAAGGGCCGGCAGCGCAATGGGGCTGCTCGGGACGATGTCCGCGATCGGCACCGCGCTCGGGCCGTCCGTTGGCGGGACCTTGATCGCCGGATGCGGGTGGCGGGCCATCTTCCTCGTCAACGTGCCGTTGGGTCTCCTGACGCTCTTTCTCGCGCATCGCCACCTGCCGATAGATCGCGCGCGCGCGAAGCTGCAACGGGCCGGCTTCGACCCTGCGGGCACGCTGCTGCTTGCACTGACCCTCGGTGCGTACGCGCTCGCCGTGACGCTCGGGCGCGGCGAGTTCGGTTCGCTAAATTTAGCTTTGATGCTTGCGGCCCTATTTGGAGCGGGCCTGTTCGTGCTCGTGGAGGCGAGAACCGCGGCGCCTTTGATCCGACTCGCCGCTTTCCGCAACCCGGTGCTCGGCGCGGGACTCGCAACGAGCGCGCTGGTGTCGACGGTGATGATGGCGACGCTGGTGGTCGGGCCGTTCTATCTCTCGCGCACGCTGGGGCTCGATGCATGGGCGGTCGGCCTGGCCCTGTCGGCCGGCCCGCTGGCCGCCGCGCTCGCAAGCGTGCCCGCCGGCCAACTAGCGGACCGCTATGGCGCACCACGGGCGACGCTCGTCGGGCTCGCGGGCATCGCTTCCGGTTCCCTGACCCTTTCAATGATGCCGGCGACGCTCGGCGTGCCCGGCTACATCGTCCCGATCGTCGTCGTCACGGTCGGGTATGCGCTGTTCCAGACCGCCAACAACACCGCCTTCATGGCGGAGGTCAGCCCGGATGAGCGGGGCGCGATGTCGGGCATGCTCAACCTGTCACGCAATCTCGGCCTGGTGACCGGTGCATCCGTCATGGGCGCCGTGTTCGCGCTCGCGTCCGGCGCAGGCGACATTGCCGTCGCGCCTCCCGAGGCTGTCGCCACCGGCATGCAGATCACGTTCGCAGTGGCCGCGATGATGATGGTTGTCGCAACGGCGATCGCCGCCGGGGCGTATCGTCGGGCAAATGCGCTCGAGGCGTGCATCGAAACAAGTTAGATGGTGAAAAAGTTCGTATCGGAAAACGTTTCAGGTCGATGACAGCATTTCGCCCGCTTGGCCAGTATCCACGCGGGCTTGTGCCTAAAGATGGCAGTATTTAATTCTCCGGCGCGCGTATTTCTCCTTCGAGATCGACTCGCCGGGCAACACGCGGCAATTGCGACGCTGAGAAGGGCGCCCTAAAAGAATCGCGCGATGTCCAACCCCGCCGCCTTTCCCGCATCCGCCATGGTCTTATCCGCGGTGGCAAGCTGCCGGCAATGAATGCCCTGGGCAATCGCAAGATGCAGGGCATCCAGGGTCCGCAACGGGTATCTGCCGAGGCGCTCGACACAGTGCCGTCGGATGGTTTTCGGAGTATTTCCTAAGAGAAGTTTGGATTGTATTGTTAAATATCTCGAAAGTAATACAATACTAAGAGTAGTTAGTATTCTGTCTGCATTCTTAATCAAAAAGGTCGAATGCAAAAAACTCTTAGGAATTAATCATGCGCATCCTTATCTCTAATCCGCAAGAAATTGGTCGCCTGATTCGGGCGGCCAGGAAAACTGCAGGCCTTCGTCAGGACGATACGGCCGGTGCCGTCGGTGTGTCCGACGTCTCGTTAGGGCACCTGGAAAAAGGTGCGCCCGGTGCACGGCTCGATCGAGTCCTCCGCGTCCTCCGCGGACTGGGAGTCGAACTCTATGCCGATGTTAGCGATAGCGTCGCAACAAAATACGATGAACTCTCGCGCCCGAAACTCATACGTCCACGTTCCCGAAAACTCGACTCCTCGGATCTGACGTGAGCCGTCGCACGCTTCAAGCTTGGATCAACCAGCATGGCGTTGGCGAACTAAGAGACGAAAACGGCATCTGGTCGTTTGCATACAACCCTCAATGGGTGACTGCTAAAGATGGCTACGCTCTTTCCCCCGCCTTGCCAAGGCAGCTCGATCCTATCGTTGACTCTGGCTCGAACCGGCCAATTCAATGGTATTTCGACAACCTGCTACCCGAGGAGGGAGCTCGCGTGCTGCTGGCAAAGGACGCGAAGGTGGATGTCGCCGACGCGTTTGGACTACTTGAGTATTACGGTGCCGAGTCCGCCGGTTCATTGATACTCACGGCTGGGGCGCCGGAACCAGAAGATTCCGGCGAAAAACCGCTCTCCTATCCTGATCTTCAATCTCGTATTGAAAATCTGCCGACGGTCTCGCTGTCCTCGGGAGCCGCCAAGCGAATGTCGTTAGCCGGCGCACAGCACAAGCTCCCTGTTATCTATCGTGACAACTTAATCTTCGAGCCGCGCGGCAGAACACCCTCCACACACATTCTGAAACCGGACCATCCAACTGGCGACTACCCGCATAGCGTAGTTAACGAATACTTCGTAATGAAATTAGCGGACGCATTGAAGCTCGGCGTCCCGAAAGTATATAGACGTTACGTTCCCGCACCGATCTACCTCATCGAGCGCTTCGATCGACGTCCCAAAGAAAACGGCATTGAGCGAGTGCACGTCGTTGACGCGTGCCAGGCACTGAATCTGGATCGAGAATTCAAATACCGTGAAGGAAGCGTAGAAAGATTGCGAGACCTGGCTGAACGCTGCACCGTGCCGGCAGCGGCTAGATTGAGTCTCTATTCCTGGCTCGTTTTCAACATGCTTGTCGGAAACAGCGACGCACATCTCAAAAATCTCTCCTTTCATGTAACCGACAGGGGAATCCGCCTGGCGCCGTATTACGATCTGATTGCGGTGGGCGTTTACGACAGTCCTACCTTTGCCAAAGACAATTGGCCCGGCACAGTACTCCCATGGCAATTGTGCGGACGCACGACTTTCGGCGAACTCACGCGGGCAACGATCCTGGAGGCGGCCACCGTGCTTGGTATTCACAGCGAAACAGCCAATCGCCTGCTAAATGCTCAACTCGGCCGAATTGGGGCGCTCGCGGACGAACTTCTCGCGACCATTGAGGGCGAGAACTCGCGACTTCTCACTGGAAGGGAAGATCTTGCGGCAATTTTCGCTGGTGAAATGCGCTGCATGCGAGCAATCACCAAAGTTGTCATCCGAGACATGGTCGCCAAGATCGGCCAGTGATGATCATTATTATGATCAGCTCGATCGCACCCCGCCGAAATCCCCACCTCACTATGCCCCCGTTTCGTGGCGGAGTGAGAAAGACTACGAAGCGCAAATCGAACGCTCGTTCGACAATGGCGAGTGGAAGCCGGTAAAGAATCTGAAGAAGGAGAGGGCCCGCTACCGCGAAGCGGCGGCCGAGACGTTGCTGAAGAACCGGCGTGTGAATATCCGCATCTCTGCCATGGACCTGGAGGGATTGCAGGCCAAAGCCGCGGCGGAAGGCCTTCCTTACCAGACGCTGATTGAAGATCGGCTGCATCAAGCGTGGCCGGGGCCGGTGCCGCGGAGACCGCTGGGAAGGGCGCTCTAAAAGAATCGCGCGACGTCCAGGCCAGCCGCCTTTCCCTAGAGCGGCTTCGCAGCCACGCATCGACTTCACGCTCAGGCGGCGAGTGAATAGCTCGTGCTTCGCCCGCCAGCCGCTTCCTTGACCAGTATTCCGCGCTTCACGAGGTCGCCGATGTCGCGCGAAGCGGTGTCTTGCGAGCATTTCCCGAGCGTTGCCCATTTCGAGGAGGTCAGCTTCCCCTCGAACCCGTCGAGCAGGAGATTCAGCACTTTCCTCTGGCGTTCATTGAACGGGCCGCCCGCATGCGTTTCCCAGAAGCGAGCCTTCGCCAGCACGCTTCCGAGAATCTGTTCTGCGTCTTCGAACGCGCGGCCGAGGCAGCCCAGGAACCACCCGAGCCATTCCATGATGTCGAGAGTGCCCTTCTGGGTTCTTTCGAGCACGTCGTAATAGGTCTTGCGCTCGGTGCGGATTTGCGCCGACATGCTGTAGAAGCGTTGCGGGCTTTTCTCGGAGCGCGCGAGCGCCATCTCTGCGATCGCGCGCGCGATGCGGCCGTTGCCGTCCTCGAATGGATGGATGGTGACGAACCAAAGGTGCGCAATCGCGGCTTTCAGAACTGCGTCCATTCGTTCGTCGCCATTGAACCAGGCAAGGAATCCGCGCATTTCCTCCGGCAGCCTGCCTGCATCGGGCGCTTCGTAGTGAACGCGCTCGCGGCCTGTCGGGCCGGAGACGACCTGCATGGGATCGGCATCGGGCGTGCGCCATGCGCCGGTGGTAATTCGATGCATGCCGCTGCGCCCCGCCGGAAACAACGCCGCTTGCCAGCCGAACAGCCGGTCGGGTGTGAGCGGCTCGGCATAGCTCTGGGTGGCGTCCAGCATCATCTCGACGACGCCCTCGACTTCGCGGTCCGCGAAAGGTGTTGCGCCGAGATCCATTCCAAGGCGCCGGGCGATCGATGATCGGACCTGGTCCTTGTCCAGGACCGCTCCTTCGATCGCGCTGGACTTGAGGACTTCCTCGGTCAGTGAATAAAGGGCGGCCTCTGCCCTGGTTTCGAACCCGAGCGACCCCATCCGGCCGAGCAGCAGGCCCTGGCGGTGACGAATCTCCGCGAGCGGCTCTGCCAAGTTTGCCTTGTCCCATAGGAACTTAGGCCAATCTTTCAGCTGGTGAACATAAAGTGCAGGCATAATCTCCGCGTCCTTTGCGGAGATTATGACGTCTAATCTCCGCAAACCCAAGCGCATTTTCCGCAACTGATGCGGAGATTATCGGAGTCACATTCGCAATAGCGCACAAGACCGGTGGCAGCATTTCGCCCGCTGAGCCGCCAACCACGCGGGGTTCTGGCAAATATTGGCAGCATTCCCTCGTTCAACCTGCCACCCGCAACCGCCAAGCCACCCAGACCGCCACCCCCGATATTCCAGCGCACACCGCCGCCACCAAAAACGGCACCGCATAACTCCCGGTCACATCGAACTGCCACCCTGCCAGCCACGGCCCGATCGCACTCCCCAACGCGCTGCAGAACATGCCCGCGCCGACGATCGATCCGAAGTGCTGGCCGCTGAACCGGTCGGCCGACAGCGCGGGCGTCAGCGCGGCCGTCACCGAATACCCAAGCCCCAGCAGCACCGCATAGCCATACGCGCCCCACGCGTTCGGCATTGCGCCGACCAGCATCAGTGCGCCGATGCCCGCCACCATGATCACGATGCCGCCGACGTAGACGAACTCGCGGTCGATGCGGTCGGAGAGCCAGCCGCCGCCGATCTTGCCGACCACGCTGGCGGCGCCGACCACGCCCACCACTGTGGCAGCGACCATCGCGGCAAGGCCATGGTCGACGAGGAACGCGACCTGGTGCACGTGCAAAGTCTGCGAGCTCAGGCTGCCGAAGAAGTACGCGGCCATGATCAGCCAGAAGGGCGCCGCGCGCGCGGCTTCGGAAAGGGTCACCGAGCGCGCGCCGGGTCGCGCGGCGGCGGCGCTGGGCGACGCGGCTGCAGGGCGCGCGGGATCGGAACGCGCGAGGTAGAGCGCGCCGGGGACGATGATCGCGGCGCAGGTCACGCCGAGCACGCGAAACGCGGTGCGCCAACCCAGCGTGTCGATCAGCCACTGTGAAAGTGGCACGACGAGGATCATGCCGATGCCCACGCCGGCGCTGACGATGCCGAGCGCGAGGCCGAGGCGGTCGTGGAACCGGCGCTGCACCTCGATCACCGCGGGCACCCAGCCGCAGGTCGCCACGGCCAAGGCGGTGATCACGCCGAAGAGGAGGTAGAGCTCGAGCGGCGTAGAGATGTAGCTGTCGGCCCACAGTGCGAGCCCGAGCGCGACGCCGCCGACAGCCATGATGTGACCGGGCCGCAGGCGGTCGCACAACAGCCCGACCAGCGGGTTCGCGATGCCGTGCACCAGCGTGAACACGGAGAACGCGCCGGCGAGCACCGAGCGGCTCCAGCCGAACTCCTGCAGCAGCACCACCATGAACACGCTGTAGGCGTACCAGATGCCGTACGCGAGCGCGAGGACGATCCCGAGCGCGACCAGGCCGGGGATGCGGACCCGGTCGATCAAGACCGCTTCAACGCCAGTGTTTGCGCTTGCAATTCCCGCTTCCCCCTAGGCAGTCCGGAACCATACCTGCAAATCGCGCGTTATCCTGGTGCTTGAATCATTCACAGGAGCAAGATGCGGCGCTCTGTTAGATGGGGGTGGTTGCCGCTCAGGCGCGGGCGAAGTCGATGAACCCTTCGTCGACATCGAGGCGAAGCAGCTTCACGCGCAGGCGGTCGCCGACGTCGAGGCCCTTGGTCTTGCCGAACAGCTTGCCCTCGGCCGAAGGGTGCGAGACCCGCACCCAGGTCCCCTTGTCCGAGGCGCCGGTCACGATGGCGTCGAAGACCTCGCCAATGCGCCCGCCCATGAGCAGGGCCGCGGCGGACTTGCGCACCTGCCGCTCGACCTTGGCGGCGTTGGCCTCCTGCGCGGTGCAGCGCGCGGCCAGCACTGCGAGCTCCTGCGCGGAATAGGGCGGCGGCGCGCCGGCGAGCGCGGCCTTGATCAGCCGCTGCTCGATGAGGTCTGGAAAGCGCCGGTTCGGCGCGGTGGAGTGCGCATAGTCTTTTACCGCGAGACCGAAATGCCCCGATGCAGGATTGCCGGGCAATGCGACCGCGTACTCGCCGCGCCCGATCAGCTTGACCACCGAAAGCGAGAGGTCGGCAAAGCTCGCCTCGCCGGCGTCGCGCTGGCTCTCGAGGAAAGCCTCGAGCGCCTTCGAATCGGGCTGCGGCCCGAGCCGCTCGCCCTTCGAGGCGGCGAGCTCGCGGATGCGCTCCCAGCGTTCGGGTGAGCGCAGCACGCGACGCAACGAGGGCGAGCCGCGCGCCTCGAGGAACTTGGCGGCCGAGCGGTTGGCCGCCACCATGAACTCCTCGATCAGCTCCTTGGCGCGGTTCGGCGCCTCCGGCGCGAGGTCGGCGATTTCGTCGCCGTCGAACACCGCCCGCACCTCCGAAGTCCGCAGGCTCAGCGCGCCGCGCTCGTGACGGAGCTTGCGCATCGACTGCGCGATCCGGTCCTGCGTGCGCAACTGCGCCTCGAGGCCCGGCACCTTGGGCAGCCTCTCAACCAGGTGGGCCGGCATCGCGCCGCCTTCGAGCCACGCGGCGAGCGAGTTGTAGGCGAGCTTCGCCTTGTTGCGCACCAGCGCGCGGGCGATTTTCGATTCGGTGACCGAGCCGTCGGCGCCGAGCGTCATCTCGGTGACGATGGCGAGCCGGTCCACGCCTTCGTTAAGGGAAGTCAGGTCGGTCGAGAGCTGTTCGGGCAGCATCGGGAAGACGCCCGCCGCGGTGTAGACCGAAGTCGTGTTGGTTCGGGCACGGTCGTCGATTGGCGTGCTCCGCTTGACCAACGCGTCGACGTCCGCCACGGCCACCAGCAGCGTGGGCGCTCCGCCGGGCGCCGTGCCCGAAACCGAAAGCTGGTCGAGGTCGCGCGAATCGTCGTTGTCGATCGACGCCCAGGCCAGCTCACGCAGGTCTCGCAGGTCGCCGCCCGGCTTCGGGAGCGCCGTGTCGAGCGTGCCGAGCTGCGCCATCGCCGCCGCGGAAAATTCAGGCTCCAGGCCGCGCGCCAGCATCGCGGTGCGCGCAATGGCGGCGAGGCGCTGCCGGCCGGGGGATGGGGGCTTGTTCATGGCTCGAGCATTGACCGGCTTCCGGGCTCCGCGAGTCGGTGCGGTAGGACGACGCACGACAGGCTCAAAGCCGAGTACGCGGCGCGGGATTAGCGCAGCGGTCGGCTACTTCGCAGGTACGACGGTCCGCAACTCCCGTACGACCGCGCCTTCCTTCACGCTGCCGCTCGTGGTGCCTTCGTTCATGCGGCGCACGCACTCGTCGCGATCCTTCGCCGGCTGGTTGTCGCACCGGGCGAGGCGATTCTTCTCGAGCTGCGCCTGCTCGTTGGTGAGCCCGCCACGCTTGGATTCCTGCAGGGCGGCGCCGGCTTCGCGAAGGCAGGTCGCGCG
>CAZZDV010000123.1:10045-11741 GCA_964652785.1 uncultured Bordetella sp. | reverse complement strand
GCCTTCGCTTTGCGGTTGAGCTCGAGCCGCGCGTCGACCAGCGCGACGACCTCGTCCAGCACCGGCGAGCTCATGGCCTTTTGCGCCGCGACCGTCTTGACGAGGCGGTCGACGCGCTCGATGTTCGGCGCGCCGCCGAAAAGCGCGCGCGCGGCTGACGACGGGTTCGCGAGGCCCTGTGCGGCCGCCGCGTACTTCTCGAAGGGCACGAGGTCTTTCTCGTTCGCGCCGAGCGACACGACGAGCTCGACCACCCAGTTGTAGACGGCGCGCGAGGCCTCGATGTCGGAGTGCACCGCGTCCTTGATCGGCCGCATGCCGTCCTTGGTGATGCAGCGGTAGTTGCCGGCGATCAGCATGGCCCACTTGGCCAGCGGCACGAAGACCGATTCGTGCACCTTGAGCTTGACCGGCAGCTCGATCTTCTCCGAGCCGGTGTCGAAGCGCACCGCCTCGATATCCGCCTCCAGCCCCTTGAGCATTGCCGTGTGCGTGTCCGAAACGAAGCGCGCCGACTTGAAGTTGGTCGGCAGGCGCACCTGCAGCACGTTGACCTTGTCTTCAGGCGGGCGGAAGGCCTGCGGGTCCGGGCTGCACAGCGTCATGGTGGCCGGATCGAAGCTGTCCCACACCTCCGGACCCGCGTAGCAGTCGCGGCAGGCCTTGGCATCGACGCCCGGCACGCGCGAAAGGTAGGGCAGCGGGGGCATGTTCATGATCGACATGCAGGGCACCCTGGACTTGGCCACCGCATCGAGCAGCTCGCGCACGCCGGGCGAGCGGTACTGCGGCTCCTGCATGGCGAGCACGACGAGGTCGTAGTCCTTGGGGTTCGCCGAACCCGGACCGCCGGCGGTGAGCTTGCCCGGCGCCTTGCGCGAATCGAGCTGCACGAGCCCTTCGCGGCCCTTGATCGGCATGCGCACGATGGCGCCTTCGGCGTTGAAGAGCTCCGCCTCCTGCGGCAGGCAGATCAGCTTCACGTTATGCCCGGCCAGGAGGAGCTTGATGGCGAGGAGCGACCCGTAGCTCGCGCCCATGATGAGGATGTTGCGGGGTGTGCCCATTTCAGTTTGTCTCCGGCTTATAGGTGTTGTGTCCCCATGCTATGCAATGGGATCTCGCCATGCAATACCGATTACGCATGGCGAATGGGCGTGCTGCGGCGCAATGCCCGCGGCAGCGGCGTTTACTTCACGCGATAGATCTCGTCGTCGAAGTTGCCGCGCGACACGGAAAGCGAAGCGCGCTTGCCGGTCGAAAGGGACGAGAGCAGGGCCTTGTCCTTGCCCTCCTCCCAGAGGATCTTGAACACTTCGCGCTCCTGCCTGCCCTGGCGCACGATCTTGTCGCGCGACTCGGACACCGGCGCGCCATAGCGCCGCTTGAGGAAGACCGACACGGGAGTCATGTGGCTGCTGTCGAAGCGCACGTCGAAGCCGCGGATCGAGTCGGACTTGAGATAGAACGTCATGCGCGCCTCGACGCCGCCGAAAACCATCTTGGCATCGTCGCAGCGGCGGTCCGCGGCGTCGGTCTTCCATTCGAGCGGCTTGCAATGGATGCCCGGAAAGGACTTCTTGATCGCAAGCTCGTTGTCGCCGAGCTTGACCCCGTTGGCATCGAACGCGGCCGCGAACGCGAGCGCCGGCGCGAAAGCGAGGAGGGCGAGGAGGGCGAAGGCTGCGCGCTTCAT
>CAZZDV010000123.1:0-9945 GCA_964652785.1 uncultured Bordetella sp. | reverse complement strand
CGAGCGCCGGCGCGAAAGCGAGGAGGGCGAGGAGGGCGAAGGCTGCGCGCTTCATCGGGCGCGCCTCATGATGAGAGCGTCTTGTGGCGAAAGCATTGCGTGAGGTGGTCGTTTGCCATTCCGGTGGCCTGCATGAATGCGTACATGATGGTGGTCCCGACGAACTTGAATCCGCGCTTCTTCAGGTCTTTGGACAACGCGTCGGACACTTCGGTTCGCGAGGGAATATCGCCGCCGGCTTTGCGTTTGCCCTGCAGGGGCTTGCCGCCGGTGAATCCCCAGACATAGGCCGCAAACGAGCCGAATTCCTTCTGCACGGCGAGGAAGGCCTGCGCGTTCGACACTGCAGCGTCGATCTTGGCGCGGTTGCGGATGATCCCGGCGTCGAGCATGAGCTTCGCCTTCTTCTTCGCGTCGTAGCGCGCGACCTTGGCGGGATCGAAACCGTCGAAGACCGCGCGGTAGTGCTCGCGCTTGCGAAGCACCGTATCCCACGAGAGGCCCGCCTGCGCGCCTTCGAGGATCAGGAACTCGAACAGCGTCCTGTCGTCGCGGACCGGGACGCCCCATTCGCGATCGTGATACTCGATCGCAAGCGGGTTGGAGGGCCATGCGCATCGCTTCATTTCAGGCGGCGGGGACATTGCGCGCGAATCCGGAATTGAGGTCAAGGAGCTTCTCGCGCCAGGCCGCAAGCGGATCGTCGTCCGCCAGCACCTTGTAAGGGCTCATGACCCGCGCCCACTGGAAGACCGAGAACACGATGTAGTCCGCATAGGCCGGCGCGGCGCCGCAGACGAAAGGCTGGCGCTTGAGCGCGGCGCGCAGCGGATCGAGCGCGCGGCCCAGGCGCTCCGCGCCCTTCTCGCGCCCGGCGGGCGTGTCTTCGAGTTTCGACTTGAGGAAGCCTTCCATCATCGTGCGGAAATAGTCGCGGTCCTCCGGATCGACGCGCTCATGGAGGTCGGCCACGATCAGCGGCAGCATCGCCGGCACCAGCGTCCGGTCGGCCCACAGGTTGAATGTCTGGCAAAGCCCGTGACCGATCGCGCCGCCGAAGAGCGAAGGCGCCTGCGGATACGTGGCTTCGAGATGCTCGGCGATCTTCCACGAATCGCGCACCACCGCCTCGCCGTCGCGCAGGATCGGCACGGTCTTGCCTCCCGAAAACGCGATCGCCGCCTTGTCCGACATCGGCACCGGGTGCGATTCGAACTCGAGGCCCTTGTGCGCAAGCGCCATGCGCGTTCGCCACGAGAAAAGGCTGTAGTACCGGCCGCCGTTGCCTTGCAGTTCGTACAGGGTGATCATGCCGCTATTTTAACGGCTGGCTAACGTCCGCTTGCGCACAGACGGGCGCCGGCCCTGGCCACATGCTTCGCGAATGGAACAACCGGACTCGACCCCACCGCCGCAATCCCTCGAAAGCAAGGCGCTCGTCTGGCTGGTGGTGGTCGTCACGATCGCGTTCCTGTGGATACTTGCGCCCTACCTCGGCGCAATCCTCTGGGCGGTCGCCGCCGCTCTGGTGTTCGCTCCGCTGTATCGCCGCCTCGTGAGCGCGTTCAACGGACGCACGACGCTGGCAGCGCTTGCGAGCGTGTTCCTCATCTTCGCCCTGGTGATCCTTCCGCTGCTCGGGGTGAGCGCGCTGCTCGCGCAGGAGGTCGCGGGGGTCTACAAGGGCCTCCAGAGCGGCGAGATCAGCATCGCGAAATTCTTCCAGCAGTTCCTCGCCGCGATGCCTTCGTGGGCGACCAACCTGCTCGAGCGCTTCGGGCTCGCGCACCAGGGCGCGCTGCAGGAGCGTGTCACCGGGCAGATCACCAAGTCCGGTCAGCAGCTGGCCCAGCACGCGCTGAGCGTCGGCCAGGACACCTTCGACGTGATGGTCGGATTTTTCGTCATGCTGTACGTGCTCTTCTTCCTGCTGCGCGACGGCGCTGGCCTCTCACGCAGTGTCGAGAGCGCGATGCCGCTGAGAACCGACGACAAACGGGAACTCTCCGAGAAATTCACCACCGTGATCCGCGCGACCGTGAAGGGCAACATCGTCGTCGCCCTGATCCAGGGCGCGCTCGGGGGAATGGCCTTCTGGGTCCTCGGCGTCCACGCGCCGGTCCTGTGGGGCGTTGTGATGGCTTTCCTCTCGCTGCTGCCGGCGGTCGGCGCGGCCATTGTCTGGCTGCCAGTCGCGGCCTGGCTGCTCGCCACGGGCGCGGTGTGGAAAGGCGTGGTCCTGGTCCTCTGGGGTGTCCTGGTGATCGGGCTGGTCGACAACCTGCTGCGCCCGATCCTCGTGGGCAAAGACACGCGCATGCCGGACTACGTGGTGCTGCTGGCCACTTTGGGCGGCATGGCGTACTTCGGCATCAACGGTTTCGTGATCGGACCGCTCGTGGCGGCCATGTTCATCTCCGCCTGGCACATCTTCTCGGCGCGGCGGGCGAGCCAGCGCTGAGCCGGCGGCTCAGGCCGCCTTCTTTGCCCCCGGGGCATCGGCTACATCCTTCGCCTCGTGCGAGGGCGGCCTCTGCGCGATCTTGCCCGCGGTCCAGTCCGCGCGGTCCTGCACCGCGAGGCGATACGCCTGGTCGCGGCCCGACAGGTAAGGCTTAGGCCAGAACTGGTCCATGTGCTGGTACCACGCCGACGCATGCAGCGTGAAATAGGGATCGGACAGGTGCGGGCGGGCAAGCGCCACGAGATCGGCCCGCCCGGAAACCACGATGGTGTTGACCTGGTCCGCGTTGACGATGTTGCCCACCGCCATGGTGGCGATGCCGACTTCGTTCCTGACCTTGTCGGAGAAGGGCGTCTGGTACATGCGGCCGTAGATGGGCTTCTGGTCCGCCACCACCTGCCCGGTCGACACGTCGATGAGGTCGGCCCCCGCGGCCTTGAAGAGCCTCGCGACCGCGAGCAGGTCGGCCTCCGACAAACCCCCGGGCGCCCAGTCTGTGGCCGAGACGCGCACCGACATCGGCTTGTCCGCGGGCCACACCGCGCGCATCGCGCTGAACACTTCGAGCGGGAAGCGCGCGCGATTTTCAATCGAGCCGCCGTACTCGTCGGTGCGCTGGTTGGTAAGCGGCGAGATAAAAGACGAAAACAGGTAGCCGTGCGCGGCGTGCAGTTCCAGCATGTCGAAGCCCGCTTCGTCGCCATAGCGCGCCGAGCGCACGAAATCCCCGCCGATCTTGTCCATGTCGGCCCGCGTGAGCGCGCGCGGCGTAACCGAATCGGGCGAGTAAGGCAGCGGCGAAGGCGCGACGAGGTCCCAGTTGCCCGAGGGCAGCGGATAGTCCATGCGGTCCCAGCCAAGCTGCGTCGAACCCTTGCGGCCCGCGTGGCCGAGCTGCAGGCAGAGCTTTGCCCGGGACTGCGCATGGCAGAAACCCACGATGCGCTTCCATGCGTCGCGCTGCGCCTCGTTCCACAGGCCGGTGCAGCCCGGGGTGATCCGCGCCTCGGGCGAGGGACAGGTCATCTCGACGAACACGAGCCCGGCGCCGCCGAGGGCGCGGCTGCCAAGGTGCACGAGGTGCCAGTCGGTCGGCATCCCGTCCTCGGCCATGTACTGGTCCATCGGCGAGACCACGACGCGATTCTCGAGCGTCATGCCGCGCAGCTTGAAGGGCATGAACATCGGCGGCGGCGGGTTGGCCGGGTCGACGCGGTCATCCCTGTCCATGCCCTCGGCCTTCACCTTGAGCGCGAACCAGCGAGTGACGTCCGCGAGGAACGCGTCATCGCGAAGGCGAACGTTCTCGTAGGTGATCTGCTTGGAGCGCGACATCACGCCGAACGCGAACTGCAGCGGGTCCATGCCCCAGTAGCGCGGCATGTTCTCGAACCACGAGAGCGACACGTCGGCGGCATGCTGGATCTTCTCCACGTCCTCGCGGCGCTGCGCGTCGTAGTGCGCCAGCGCGGCGGTCACATCACCGCGGAGGTCGCCGTTCTTGCGCAAAGCCTCGAAGAGCGCGATCGCATCTTCCATTGCGAGCTTGGTGCCCGAGCCAATCGAGAAATGCGCGGTGGCCTTGGCGTCCCCCACGAGCACCACGTTGCCCATGACCCAGGTCGCATTGCGGATCGTGGGGAAATTGCGCCACACCGAGCGGTTCGCGATCAGCCTGTGGCCGGCGAGCTCCTCGGCAAAGATGCCCTCGATGGTCTCGAGCATCGCCGCCTCGTCCATGCGCTCGAAGCCGGACTTCTCCCACGTGTCCGCGCCGGTCTCGATGACCCAGGTCGATGCGCCTTTCTCGTACTGGTAGCAATGCGCGAGCACGATGCCGTGCGGCGTTTCGCGGAAGAAATACTTGAACGAGTCCATCGGGCGCGTCGAGCCGAGCCAGGTGAACTTGTTCGGCCGCAGGTCGACGCTGGGCTTGAAGTGATCCTTGTGCGTCTCGCGCGTCTTCGAGTTGATGCCGTCGGCCACGACGATGAGGTCGGAGTCCGGGAAGTCCTCGACACCGCCGACTTCGTGCTGAAACTCGAGTTTGACGCCAAGCTCGCGCGCGCGGTCCTGCAAGAGGCGCAGCAGTGTGACGCGCGAGCAGCCGCAAAAGCCATTGCCTGCGCAGCGGATCGTTTCGCCCTTGTAGACCACGTCGACATCGCCCCAATAGGCGAAGGCACGGCGGATCGCTTCGTAGGAAGGTACGTCGTAGTCGCGGAAGGCGCCCAGGGTCTCGTCGGAAAACACCACGCCGAACCCGAACGTGTCGTCGGGACGGTTGCGCTCATAGACGGTGATGTCCCAGTCGGGCCATGCCTTCTTCGCGAGCAGCGCGAAATACAACCCCCCGGGACCGCCGCCGATGATGGTGACTTTCATGCTGCCTCCTTCCGCCGGCTCAGGCTGGAACCACGGCCATCGCTTCGATTTCGAGGCGCGCCGCGTCCTCTACCAGCGTACCCACCTGCACAACCGCCATGGTGGGGAAATTGCGGCCCATGACCTCGCGATAGGCCGCTCCGACTTCCGCACTCGCCGCGAGGTATTCCTTCTTGTCGACCACATACCATGTGAGCCGCACTAGGTGCTCAGGTCCGCCGCCGGCCTCGGCCAGCACGGCGAGGATGTTCTTCAGCGTCTGGCGGAACTGCCCGCCGAAGCCCTTCTCGACGAACACGCATTCCTCGTTCCAGCCGATCTGCCCCGCGATGAAGACCAGCTTGCCGCCCTCGGTTGAAATGCCGTTGGAATACCCGCGCGGCCGCGGCCAGTTGGGTGGCTGGAGTACCTGCATCATGGCGATGTCCTCATCTGATCCTCAGTTTGAAGCGCTGCAGCTTGCCGGTCTCGGTGCGCGGCAGCACATCGACGAATTCGAGCGCGCGTGGATACTTGTACGGCGCGATCGTGCTCTTGACGTGGTCCTGGAGCATCCGGGCAACCGCTTCGGTCTTCTGGTAGCCGAGTTTGAGCACGACGTACGCTTTGACGACCTGCCCGCGCTCCTCGTCGGGCGCGCCGATCACGCCGCATTCGGCGACCGCCTGGTGCGTGAGCAGCGCGCCTTCGACTTCCGGCCCGGCGATGTTGTAGCCCGCCGAGACGATCATGTCATCCGTCCTCGCCTGGTAGAAGAAGTAGCCGTCCTTGTCCATCGCGTAGGCGTCGCCGGTGACGTTCCATCCTTTCTGGACGTAGGCCGACTGGCGCTCATCCGCGAGATACCGGCACCCCGTGGGACCCTTGACCGCGAGCCGGCCGACGACGCCGGGTGCGCACGGCTTGCCCTTGCCGTCGAGCACGGTGGCCTTGTAGCCGGCAATGGCGTAGCCGGTCGCGCCGCGGCGCACCGTCTCAGGCGTATGCGAGATGAAGATATGGATCATCTCGGTCGCGCCGATGCCGTCGATGATCTCGATGCCGGTGGCGTTCCTGAAGAGCTGCCGGGTCGCATCCGGCAACGCCTCGCCGGCGGAAACGCATTTCCTGAGGCTCTTGAGGTTATGGCTCTTCGCAATCTGCGCCATCTGGCGGTAGAACGTCGGCGCGGTGAAGCAGGTCGTGGCCTTGAACCTGTGGATCGCCTCGAGCAAGCCTTCGGGCGTGAGCTTCTCGAGCAGCACGGTGGATGCGCCGAAGCGCAGCGGAAAGCAGAGCAGTCCGCCGAGGCCGAAAGTGAATGCGAGCGGCGGCGTGCCGCAGAAAATGTCCTCCTTGACCGGCTTGAGGCAGGAGCGCGGGAAGCAGTCGCACATCGCGACCACGTCGCGATGGAAATGCACCGTGCCCTTGGGCGTGCCGGTGGTGCCCGACGTGAAGGCGATCAGCGCGGGGTCTTCGGCCCAAGTGTCGACATTCCTGAAGCTGCCCGGCTTCGTTGCGCAAAGCGAATCGAGCGACGCGGCGTCATCGTCATACCAGTACTTGATGCTCGTGAGCGTAGGGCAGGCGGGCAGCGCATTCTCGAGCTCGGCCTGCAGCCGCTTGTCGCAAAGCGCGTGCGTGACCTCGGCCTTGCGAACGATGTCGGTGAGTTCCTTGGCGCGCAGCAACGGCATCGTGCCGACCACTATCCCGCCCGCCTTGAAAACCCCGAACCAGCAGGCTGCCATCATCGGGTTGTTCGGCCCCCGCAGCAGCACCCGGTTGCCCGGCTCGAGTCCCATGTCCTCGACCAGCACGCGCGCGATGCGGTTCGCCTGCGCGAGCAGCTGGCCATAGGTGCACTGGCCGTCGGCGGCGCGAATGGCCACGCGGTCGCGCCAGCCGCGCAGCAGCGCACCGTCGAGCAACTCGACCGCGCAATTCATGCGGGCCGGATACTCGAGCCCGGGCAGATCGAAAATGAGCTCCGGCCACGCCTTGCGCGGCGGCAGGTTGTCGCGTGCAAAAGTGTCCTTGTGCGCGGTGTGGGTCATGCGCCCGCCTTCAGAAGCTCGCGCGCGATGATCATCTTCTGCACTTCCGTCGCGCCTTCATAGATGCGCAGTGCGCGCACCTCGCGATAGAGGCGCTCCACCGGGTGGTCCTTCTTCACGCCCAGCCCGCCGAAGATCTGCACGGCCGAATCGACCACCTGCTGCGCCGTTTCGGTCGCATACATCTTCGCCATGGCCGCTTCGCTGGTGACGCGCCGCTTCTGCACGTCGCGTGCCCAGGCGGCGCGATAGGTCAGCAGCGCACCGGCTTCGATGCCGGTCGCCATGTCGGCGAGCTTCGCCTGCGTCATCTGGAAGTCGGCAAGCCGCTGGCCGAACATCTTCCGGTCGCGCGAGCGGCCGAGGGCCTCGTCCAGCGCACGCCGCGAGAATCCAAGTGCGGCCGCGGCCACGGTGGTGCGGAACACATCGAGGTTGCGCATGGCGAGCTTGAAGCCCTCGCCTTCCTTGCCGAGCAGGTTCGTGACCGGGACGCGGCAGTTCTCGAAGCGCAGCGTCGCCATCGGGTGCGGCGCGATGATGTCGATGCGCTCGGCCGCCGAGAATCCGGGAGCATCCGCATCCACCACGATCGCCGAGATCGCCTTGGTCCCCGGCTGGTCGCCGGTGCGCGCGAACACGACGTAGAAGTCGGCGATGCCGCCGTTGGAAATCCAGGTCTTCGTGCCGTCGATCACCCAGTGCGCGCCGTCGCGCCTCGCGCGGGTCGAGAGCGCCGCGACATCCGAGCCCGCGTCCGGCTCGGAAAGCGCGAGCGCGGCGATGGCCTCGCCCGCGGCGACACGGGGAAGGTACTTGCGCTTCAGCTCGTCGCTGCCTTCGAGCGCGATCGGTCCGCTGCCGAGCCCCTGCATCACGAACGAAAAATCGGCGAGGCCCGCGTGATACGCGAGGGTTTCGCGCAGCAGGGCGATCGCGCGCACGTCGAACTCCGCTCCGCCGGGCGCGCACACCTTGAGGAACCCGCACCTGCCGAGGTCCGCCACGAGGCGGCGGCAGACGGCGTCGGCATCGTCGCCATGGGCATAGTGGAGGCCCGCCGCCCAGGTGTCGGCTTCCCGCGCCAGCGCCGCGTGGCGCGCCTCGAAAAAAGGCCAGTCGTAGTGGGCGAAGCGGTCCATGCGCCTGGGTCAGTCGCCCTCGAAGACCGGCTTCTTCTTCGCCACGAAGGCGTTATAGGCGCGATGGAAATCCTGCGTTTGCATGCAGATCGCCTGCGCCTGCGCTTCCATTTCGATCGCCTCGTCGAGACCGACCGACCATTCCTGGTGGAGCATCTTCTTTGTCATGCCATGCGCGAAAGTCGGGCCGCCGGCCAGCGCCCGCGCGGTTTCCAGCGCCTTGTCGAAAACCGCTTCCGGCGAGGCGAGCGCGTTGAAGAACCCCCAGGCGAGGCCTTCCTCCCCGGACATGGAGCGCCCGGAATAAAGCAGCTCGGAAGCGCGCCCCTGCCCGATCACGCGCGGCAGCATTGCGCAGGCGCCCATGTCGCAGCCGGCGAGCCCTACTCGCGTGAAGAGGAAAGCCACCCTGGCATTCGGCGTGCCATAGCGCAGGTCCGAAAAGAGCGCGAGCATCGCGCCGGCGCCGGCGCACACGCCGTCGATCGCGCTGATGACCGGCTGCGGGCAGGCGCGCATGGCCTTGACGAGGTCGCCGGTCATGCGCGTGAATTCCATGAGCTCGGGCATCGCCATCCTGGTGAGCGGGCCGATGATCTCATGCACATCCCCGCCCGAGCAGAAGTTGCCGCCGGCGCCGGTCAGGACGATGGCCTTGATGTCCTCCGCGGACTGGAGCTTGCGGAAGAAGTCCCTCAGCTCCGCGTACGAATCGAAGGTGAGCGGGTTCTTCTTGTCGGGACGGTCGATGGTGATGATCCCGACCTTGCCCTCGGCGCGCCAGCTGAAATGCGCGGGTTTGCTTGCGGCCATGCTGATGCGCTTTTCTTTCATGCGATGCCCCTCATTCGTCGATCCTTGCCCCGCCCATGGCGTGCTGCTTGACCTTGGCGAGCAGGCCGAGCAGGTCGTTGTGCTCACGCCGCGTGAGCCCGGAGAGCAGGCCTACGATCCAGGTCTCGTGCTCGCCGGCCATTTCCGCGAACGCCTTGGTGCCGGCGCGCGTGAGCCTGATCCGGAAGGCGCGACGGTCCGAAGGATGCGCAACGCGTTCCACCAGCCCTTCCTTGACGAGCTGGTCGGTGATGCCGGTGACGTTCCCGCCGCTCACCATCATGCGGCGCGAAAGCTCGTTCATCTTGAGGCCCTCCGGGTGCCTTTCGAGCTGCGACATGAGGTCGAAGCGCGGCAGGGTGGTCCCGAAGCGGGTGCGCAGCTCGTTGCGGATGTTCCGCTCGATCAGCTGGGTGCAGGTGAGCATGCGCAGCCATAGCCGCAGCGCGCGGTGATCGTCGGGGCGCGCCGCGGTCTCGCGGTCCGAGTTACGGCCGCCGGCGGCGCGGGCTGGGGTGGATTCTCGAAGCATGCGGTCCCTTGATGCTTACTGCCTGAATAGAATAGGCCTAAAGCATTTTGGCAGGCGGCAGGGCGCTTGTCACGCTGCAATGCAGTGCCGGTTGCGGAGACTTTCCCGGCTGTAAAAATTACAGGTGTATCCGCGTGTTGCGTAATGTTTCGGATTGTTCGCGCGCTTGGCCGGACGCACCCCCGTGCGCTATAGTCCCGCCTATGAACATTCGAATCCCCGCATGCATTCTCGCTCTCCCGATCGCCCTCCTCCTTGCAGCCGGTGGAGCGAACGCACAGTTCAAAGCGCAGACGAAGCCTTCGTCCGGCAGCTCGCTGGGCGGCGGCCTGAACCTGGGCACTCCCTCGACGCCTGAAACCCCCGGTGCGGCGACGCCGAGGCTCTCGGCCCCAGCTGGGTCTGCGGCACCCGCGACGACAGCGCCCGCGGCGAGAGCACCGTCCCAGACCGGAACGGTGGACGAGAAGGCTGCTTCCGCGGACGCGGTGGTTCAGGAGATCGCCGATTGCGTGCTGGCCGGGCTGCCGAACGACTGGACGATGGCGC
>CAZZDV010000122.1:0-11807 GCA_964652785.1 uncultured Bordetella sp. | reverse complement strand
GCTACGACTTCAACGACGACGCGTTGCCGCTGGGCGCCGCGTTTTTCGGGCGGCTTGTGGAAACGCGCCTCAAAAAATAGGAATAAAAGGGAATAAAAGGGGCCAGGCTCGCGAGCCTGGCCCCTTTTTAGTCAATGCTTGACGCCGACCTGGATCGAATCGAGCAGTGACTGCAGGGCGTCGAGTTTTGCCGGCTTGACCATGTGGTGGTCGAAGCCCGCGCCGAGGACGCGCTTGCGGTCGTCGTCCTGGCCCCAGCCCGTGAGGGCCACGAGCGTGACTTCGGGCTCGGAGCCCATCGAACGCATGCGCCGCGCAAGCTCGTAGCCGTCCATGCCGGGCATGCTGATGTCGAGGAAAACGACGCGCGGGCGGAAGACCTCGAATGCTTCGAGCGCCTCGATGCCGTGCTCCGCTACGCGGACTTCCGCGCCGAGGTGGCCGAGCAGCATGCCGAGGCTTTCCGCGGCATCGCGGTTGTCGTCCACCACCAGCACGTTGACCGGGATTGCGTCGATCGAGCCCGTCTTGATCGGCAGGCGCACGGTGAACTTGCTGCCTTTGCCCGGGCCTTCGCTTTCCGCTTCAACCGTGCCGCCGTGCATCTCGGTCAGCCGACGGACCATCGCAAGGCCCAGACCCAGGCCGCCGTGGTTCGGCTTGTCGCTCTTTTCGCCGCGGGCGAAGATTTCGAACAGGCGGGGCTTGAGATCTTCGTCGATGCCCTCGCCGGTGTCGGTGACGGTGACCACGGCCTCGTGGCCTTCGCGGCGCGCTTCGACCGCGATGGTGCTGCCGCCCTCAGTGAACTTGGCGGCGTTGTTCAGCAGGTGGCCGAAGATCTGCGCGATGCGCGCGGGGTCCGCCTCGATCACCAGCGGGTCGTGGGGCATGGAGACGGTGACGCGCAGCTTGGCGGCCCGGGTGAGCGGCACCGCCGCATCGATCGCCGACTGCAGGATCGCGTCGAGCTTGACCGGCACCTTGCGCAGTTCCATGCCGCCGCGCGTGATCGCGGACATCTCGGTGAGGTCGTCGACCAGCCGCGTCATGTCGCCCAGCTGGCGCTCCATGATCTGCACCGCAGCACCGGGCGGCTGGCTGAGCTTGAGCATTTCCAGCGATGCTCGCAGCGGCGCCAGGGGGCTGCGAAGCTCACGCGAAAGCGTGGCGAGAAATTCGCCGACAACCGAGTCGTAGCCGGTTTTTTGGTCCATGGGTTTGTTCTCTGGGTGCACGCGCGGATTGTCCGGACGGACGGTGCCGTGGTCTGTACCCGCGCGCACAGAGCGGGGCGTTTTCACTCCGCCGACTTGGGGTCGACTTCGATTTCGCGGCCGAAAAGGTCGATGGCGGTGGCCGCCACCTGCGCGGTGTCGTAGTAGGCATAGGCCCCCACCCCCAGCGCCCCGGCCACCGGGATCCAGCGCGACAGGCCCTTGCCGAGCACTTTCTGGCTGAGCTTGATGCCGATCTTTTTGGCGATGGTCTGCATGAAGGCAAGGGAGGTCCGCTTGACCAGCACCCGCCCGCCAATGCGCGCGATCAGGTCGCGCACCGCCTGCGGGGCGCTGTGCCGGAACAGGCAGTAGATCATCTGCTCCTCGGTCAACGTGGACTTGCGGCCGTAGATCGCCGCAATGTCCGACACCATCTGGGACTGGATGCGCCATACCGCGGCCATTTCCGGGAGGATCGTGATCCAGCCGAGCGGGCCGGGGGGCAGGGCAAGGCTCCCGGCCGCGAGCGCCGCCCTGGCGGCCGCCGAGTTGGCCCGGCTGCGGGCGGCCTCGGCGGGCGTGCGGCTCTTCTTTTCGGAGGACGAGGGGATCCGCCGTACGTAACGCAGGACCATCTCGGCGATCCCCGCGGCGACCCTGGCGCGGTTTACTGCGGGCAGTTTGAGTGCCAAGGCTCACCTCCTGCAGGCCGCGCGCGTGCGTCGGTCAGCGCAAGAAATAACAGGCCGCTGCGAGGAGCACGACGGCGATGATGCTGCGTAAATGGCAACATTTCGACCAGAGAGCCGCGCCAGTACTGGGCTTTTGCTCAGATTTGGCAGCATTTGTTGAGGCCAGTGCTTCCCAGCGTTTCACTTGGTGGAAAAGCGGCGCTGCATCTCCTCGACCGACGGGATCACTCCCCTAGTCGTTCTTCCCCCATGGTACAGCGCGGCGAAGCACCGACCGGCACGCCGTTTACTCTAGAATCGCCAGCCATGAGCACTTTCGAATCCCATCGCGCTGGCCGCGCGGCAATCGTCGTCGTCCTGGTCCTCCTCGTCGCGGGCCTTGCCGCCGGCGGCTACTACCTGTGGCCCCGCTTCGAGTCGGACGCGCCGCAGGTCCGACTCACTCCGGATTCCGACGTGATGGGCCTGGGGACCCTGGAGATCGCCGTGTCCGACGCCGGCAGGGGCCTGAAATCACTCGCGATCACGCTGTCGACCGGCGGCACGGAAGCGTCCATCGCGGCGGAGCAGTACGCCACGCCTGTTGGCGAGAAGAAGTTCAGCGTCCCCCTGGCGAAGGTCAAGGGCATCAAGGAAGGGCCCGCGACGCTGCGCGTGGTGGCCCGCGATGCGTCGTTGTCGAACTTCTTCAAAGGCAACGAGACGGTCTTGCAGAAGTCCCTGACGATCGACCTCACTCCGCCGGTGGTCGAGCTCATCGCCGACGACCGCTATGTCAACTTCGGCGGCGTGGGCGCCCTCGTGTATCGGACTTCCGCCGACACCACGCGCAGCGGTGTCAGGATCGGGAAGCATTTTTTCCCCGGCTTTCCCGGCCAGATCAAGGACAAGGCAGATCACCATTTCGTGCTTTTCGCGCATCCCTACGACACGCCGCGGGATGCCAGGGCCGTGCTGGTCGCCACCGACAAGGCAGGCAACACCCGGGAACTGCCGCTCGTCTACGAGTTGAAGAACGTGAACTACCGCAAGAGCAGCATTGCGATCACCGACAACTTCCTCCAGGCCAAGGTGGTGCCGCTGGTGGCCGACGCGGCCGCCCGCCAGGGCTCGCCCAAGGATGTGTTCGTGGCCGTCAACGAGCGCCTGCGCAAGGACAACGAGGAGAAGATCACGGCGGTGACGACCAAGGCCTCGTCCTCGATGCTGTGGAAAGGCGCATTCGTCCAGCTGAGCAACTCGAAAGTCGAGGCCAATTTCGCCGACCACCGCACCTACACCCACAACGGCGAGGCGATCAGCACGTCCTATCACCTCGGCTACGACCTCTCGGTCACCAAGCGCTATCCGGTGGAAGCGGCCAACAGCGGCAGCGTGGCGTTCGTGGGGGATCTGGGCATCTACGGCAACACCGTGATCCTCGATCACGGGCTGGGATTGTTCACGCTCTACTCGCACCTCAGCTCGTTCGAGGTGAAAGTGGGCGACACGGTCCAGCAGCGGCAGGTCGTCGGCAAGACCGGGGAAACCGGCCTCGCCGCCGGCGACCACCTGCACTACGGGGTCTACCTCAACGGCATTGCGGTCCTGCCGGTGGAGTGGTGGGATCCGAAGTGGATCACCGACAACATCGCGCCGAAGCTGGAGGGGCGGGGCAGCGAGGAGATCGCGGTGTCCCAGCAGCCCTCGCGCGCGGCGGTGCGCAAGCGCCGCAAGTAGCCGCTTGCCCACGGCAAGCGGCTGGCGCTAGCGCTCGCTGTACTTGCGTGAATCTCATGGGCGTCTCGTACCGCCAGTCTGGGTTCTCTAACGAATCCCCGGCGCCTGCCCGATCCGCTCGCGCAGCCCTTCGATGTCCTTGCGCTCGCCGCGCACGCTGAAAAACGCGCCCCCGCTATCGGCGCGCTCCTCGAGCACCTCCAGATTCGCGAACAACTCGCCGCGCAGCTGCTGCGCCGACCAGGGCAGGAACAACTCGGCCTTCACCAGGCGCCGGGCGAAAAACGCGCGGATCGCCTTCTGCAGCTTCGCAACGTCGTCCTTGTCGACGGCGCTCATCACGATGCACTTGGGGAAGTGTGCACGAAGCGCCTTCGCGCGTTCGGCTTGCGCCTTGGCATCGCCAACCCGGTCGATCTTGTTGAACACGCGCAAGCGAGGGACGTTTCCCGCCTCGATCTCGCCGATCACCTTCTCGGTCACCTCGATCTGGCGCTCATACCCCGGGTCGCTGGCGTCGATCACGTGGAGCAGCAACGACGCCTCGGCGGCTTCCTCGAGCGTCGACTTGAACGAAGCGACCAGGTCGTGCGGCAGGTTCTTGATGAAGCCCACCGTGTCGCTTACCAGCACGCGCGGCACGGTAGCGGGCACGAGCGCGCGTACGGTGGTGTCGAGCGTCGCGAACAGCTTGTTGGCGACCAGCACCTCGCTCCCCGTCAACGCGCGCATCAGGGTGGACTTGCCCGCGTTCGTGTAGCCGATCAGCGCTACCCGCGCCAGGCCCTGGCTTTCCTGGCGCCGCACACGCTGCGTCCGGCGCTCGAGGTCGAGCGCAATGATCTCCTGCTTCAGCTCCGCGATTCGATCGCGGATCTTGGCGCGGTCTGCCTCGCCGGCGGCTTCACCAGCGCCGCGGCCGCCGACACCGCTGCGCTGCCGCCCCTGCGGCCCGGCCAGCTTGGCCGCCTCGCGCAGGCGTGGCGCGAGGTAGCGCAGGCGCGCGATCTCGACCTGCGCGCGCGCCGCATTGGAGCGCGCGTGCCGGTGGAAGATCTCGAGGATCACCATGGTGCGGTCCATCACCGGACAACCGACCTCGTTCTCGAGGTTGCGCGCCTGCGAGGGCGAAATCTCGTGGTCCACCAGCACGAAAGCGGCCTGGCGAGTGTCAGTGCGGGCGAGGGCCTTTGCCGCTTCACGCGCTGCGACCGCGCCGTGGCGTGCGATGCGTTTTTCGGGACTGGTTTTCTCCGCCTCACCCTCGACAAAGCGCCGGATCTCCTCGCGCTTGCCGGTGCCCAGGTAGGCCGTGGAATCGAAACTGGAGCGCTTCTGCGTGAATGTCGCCACCACCTCGAACCCCAGCGTCTTGGCCAATTCGCGAAGCTCGTCCAGCGATGACTCGAGTTCCGAGTCGCTTACCGTCGGCAGCTGTACGGCAGCGACGACCGCGCGCTGCGGGGTGACTTTGGCTTCTTTGGACATTCAGGCGGGCTTTTCCTGCGGGGTCGGGCGCAAATAGTAAGGCGAATGCAGCTTTGCGCGCTACAGCACTGAAGACAAACGCAGGATGAATAGGATGGCACCCTGCGGCTTTCGCCACGTGCGCGCAATTTCAAACCGTACCACTGGAAAAAACAAAATGGATATCACCCAATTGATTCTGGACGACCACCACGAGCAGCGGCGTCTTTTCTCCATCGTGGACCAGATCGACCGGGGAGACACGCGCACGCTCGGCGCGATCTGGTCCCGGCTGTCGGCATTCCTCGAGATCCACGCGGAGGCCGAGGAACGGATCTTCTATCCCGCCTTGCTGCGCGTGGGCGAGGGCGCCGGCGGAAAAGACGATGCGGCGGACGAGACCGAGCACGCGATCCGTGACCACAACAAGATCCGTGACGCCGTGTCGGCAGTCGAAAACCACAAGGTGGGCAGTGACGGCTGGTTCACCGCGGTTGCGGCGGCAAACAAGGAGAACGGCGACCACATGGCCGAAGAGGAGCGCGAAGGCCTGACCGATTTCCGCCTCACCGCGGAGCTTGGGATGCGCCACGACCTGGCGGTCGAATTCGTCGCCTTCGAGGCGGTGCATTTCGCTGGCGTGAAGGCAGTCGACAAGGATCCGAAAGCCTATGTGGAGGCGAATTCGCCTTGATGGGCTCACGCCCGGCTCACGCAGAAGCGCGCGGTTCATACAGAAACTTCTGAAACCCGGCGAAGACCTGGCCGATCTCTTCCGGTGCGCCCAGGTCGGCCACGGCGTCGGCAATGGAATTGTGGTACCGGAGCCGCAAGAGCGGCGTCAGTTTGTCCTGGTCCAGTTCCTCCACGCCCACACTCACGTAGTGCTGCAGGACGAAGTCGAGGAACACCCGTTGCCTGGCGTTGAACGACGTGTCGATGCGAGTCTTCGCGCCCGCGGCCCGCACCTCTCGCGTGACAGGAGGCATGGCATAGGCGACGTGCGCGAGCACGTCGAAGAGGTCGCTCTTCTCGGCGTCGATGATTTTCTGCATTTCGACCAGCTGCTCGTGGCCGAAGCCGCGCTCGGCGAGCCCCTGCAGCAGCTTCTTGCGCGTGTCGGGTGCGCTCCAGAGCGCACTGAGCTGGGCTTCGTCCTTGAAGAACTCCGGCAGCTTGCCGAACAGCATTTCCATGAACTGCTGTGCCGACATCGGCGTGCCGTCCGGATGCCAGAAGGTCGTCATCGTCATGTGCTGGATGGTTCGCTCCTTGCCGTCGGCAAGCCTGATCTTCGCCTTTTTCCTGTATTCCGCCGGCGGCTGCTTGATTCCACCCGGCTCCTTAGGGTCGGGCTTCGGGGGCCTGGGCTCCTTCGGCTCCGGTTCGAGCGGCTCGCCGTCCCACTCGGGGTCGCTGAAGTGGTGGTGTGCCTTCACGAAGTCATAGATCGTGAAGTAATCCTTGCCCTCAAAGAGCCGCGTGCCGCGCCCGATGATCTGCTTGAACTCGATCATCGAGTTGATCGGCCGCATCAGCACGATGTTGCGGATGTTGCGCGCATCCACGCCGGTGGAAAGTTTCTGCGAAGTCGTCAGGATCGTCGGGATCGTCTTCTCGCTGTCCTGGAAGTCGCGCAGGTGCTGTTCGCCCAGTTCGCCGTCGTCGGCCGTGACCCGCTGGCAGTAGTTCGGGTCGGTGCCGGTCTTCATCTGGTTGATGAGGTCGCGCACCGCCAGCGCGTGGGCCTGCGTCGCGCAGAAGACCAGCGTCTTTTCCCGCTGGTTGATCTGCGACATAAAGATCTCCACCCGCTTTTTCTCGCGGGCCCTGATCTCGATGATCTTGTTGAAGTCTTTTTCCTCGTAGCGCTTGCCCGCTTCGACTTCGCCTTCCACCACGGTGTCGTCGGCGGTGTAGACGTATTCGTCGAGCGTGGTCTGGATCTGCTTCACCTTGAACGGCGTCAGGAAACCGTCGTTGATTCCGTCCTTGAGCGAGTAGATGAACACCGGCTCGCCGAAGTAAGCGTAGGTGTCGGCGTTGTCCTTGCGCTTGGGCGTGGCCGTCAGGCCGAGCTGCACCGCGGGCGCGAAGTACTCCATGATGCCGCGCCAGTTGCTCTCGTCGTTCGCACCGCCGCGATGGCACTCGTCGATGATGATGAGATCGAAAAAGTCCGGCGGGTACTCGCCAAACCAGGGCGAGGGTTTTCCATCCACCACCGGGCCGCTCATGAAGGTCTGGAAGATGGTGAAGAACAGGCTCCCGTTCTTTGGCACCTTGCCCTTCTTGCGGATGTCTTCGGGCTTGATCCGCACCAGCGCATCTTCGGGGAAGGCAGAGAACGCGTTGTAAGCCTGGTTCGCGAGGATATTGCGGTCGGCCAGGAAAAGGATGCGCGGGCGGCGCGTCGCTTCCTGGCTCAGGTTCCAGCGGGAGTGAAACAGCTTCCACGCGATCTGAAACGCGATAAACGTCTTGCCCGTGCCGGTCGCCAGCGTCAGCAGAATGCGGTCCCGCTTCGCGGCGATCGCCTGCAAAACGCGCTCGATGGCGATGTCCTGGTAGTAGCGGCCGGGATGCGAGCCGCCCTTGTCCTCGTAAGGCACCGCGGCAAAGCGGTCGCGCCACGCGTCCTGATGCGCGAAGGTCCGCGCCCAGAGCTCGTCGGGCGTCGGGTAGCTCGCGGTCTCCGCCTCCACGCCCGTCTGCATGTCGATGGCGTAGAGGCCCTGGCCGTTGGTCGCGTAGGTAAAGCGCACCGCCAGCTTGCCCGCATAGTTCTTGGCCTGCGCCACGCCCTCTGTCAGCGCCTGATTCCACGCCTTCGCCTCGACCACGGCAAGCTTGGTGTTGCGGTACTCCAGCACGTAGTCCGCCGTCAGCCCCTTGGCGCGCCGCCCCAGACCCTCGATGCGCCCCGGCGTGATTGGGTATTCGCGCCGGATGCGGCTGCCTTCGACCACGCCCCAGCCTGCCGCTTTGAGCGCGGGGTCGATGTGCTCGGCGCGGGTTTCGGCTTCGTTCATGGGTTCCGGAGTTTGTAGCGTCCCGTTTTCTTGCTGCCAACCTTTTCCACCAACCCGGCCTCCAGCAGCGGATTCAGAAGGTCCATGGCGCCCTGTCGGGAGACGGCGAGTGAGTCCCATAGTTCCGCGGGGGACAGACTGCCGTGATCTCGCAGGAGCCTGAGCAGTTTTTCCTGTCGTGGGCGCAGCACGAGCTTTTCCCGCGACTTGACGTTGTAGGACTGCACACGGGTCCAGGTGCGCTCCAACGTCTGACGCAGACCCTCGGCGCAATACTCCAGCCAGCCGGTGAGATCCGTGGCCGACTGGCGAACGCCATCGAGCGCCTCGTAGTAGGCCGGACGATCCTCCCAGTAGTACTCGTCCACCGAGAAGATGTGATGGCTGTCAAAGCCGCGCCGATACAGCTCCCAGAGCGCCAGCGCACGCCCGGCGCGCCCATTGCCATCCGCAAACGGATGAATCCACTCGAACTGATAGTGCAGGATGGCGGAGCTCAGCACCGGCGACAGCTCCACGGATTTCGTGTTCCACCATTCGAGCAGTTCGAACATCAAGCCCGAGACTGCCGAGGCCGCGGGTGGAACGTGCTTGCCCACGCGGACGGCGATCATTCGGTAGCGCCCGGCCTCGCCCTGGTCCATCACGGTGTCTGCCAGCAGGCGATGCAGCGTGAAAAGGTCCTCGTGCCGGATGCTTTTCTTTCGCGCATGCTTTTCCACGTAGCGCAGTCCGGCGAAGTAGTTCAGCACCTCCCGCTGCGGGCGGGCATCCACGGCCGAAAGCTCGCGGCCTTCCTCCAGCGCGCGCACCTGTTCCAGGGTCAGCGGATTGCCCTCGATGGCGGTGGACGCGTGGCCGTTGCGCGTGCGCGTGTCCTTTTGCAGCGCCGGAATCCACGACAACTCCACGGCCGCGCCCTGGATCCGCTCGCGCAGCACCGCCACCTGCTCCACCAGCGAGAGCAGGCGCGGGCTGATCGTGAATTGGGGCACATAGGCCATGGGAATTAGTCAACCATTAGTCCAGTTATGTGTCAAGTGGGGGCGGAAGAAACGTGTCGCCGTTTTCGCGTTTTTGCGACAGGTTTTGTGGACGTGTCGTCGGTAGCGACAGGTCGGGGCCTTCAGCCCCTTGTGGTGTTGCCGAGGCCGTGGGACAGGAACCGCCTATTTATTGGCTGCGGCGACTTGTGCCAGAACCCGGTTCTGGCTCTCCGAGGCTTTCTCCAGAACGAGTTTGTAGACGCGCTTCTTCTCGCGGGACGAAGCGTTACGAATAAACTCCGAAAACGGAGTCGATTCGACGGCCTTGGGTTTGCGCTTGAATGAGAACATGGTCTCTACTGAGTTAGATTAGACCGAGAACGCCTCTAACGTCGGCGACACTGTATTTCTCGGGAATATGGTTGTCAATCTGATCCACCCCGGCCCGGTAAAACTGTTGCGAGCCATCATTATTTTTCATCAGCAAATCCACCTGGATACGTTTGCCCAGTTCGGTTTTTAACCGGTTGACCACATCCCGCGCGGCAAAATACTGGCGCACAAAGTCTTCCGGTTCAATCCTGCGACCCTCGGCAGTTTCCCGGGCCTGAACGAATTTCCAAGCCTGCCCGGGTTCCTGATACACATACAGAATCTGCACCGCCCTGTCTCGTTTCAACGACCGTTGGATGTTTTTCTCCGCCACGGCGTAGCTGGACAGCGTTCCATCGAGCAAAAAACTCTGCTTTTGATCGAGAGCGAGATCGTGAATGCGTTCGATGATGGGAATCACTGCACGCTGGAACAGCCACGAGTTCTCACCGTCGTAGCCGGGCAATTTTTCGCGCAGCTCGTCCGGGTCGATACGCATCACCTTTGCGCCTTCCGCATTCTTGAAATTCAACAACGCAATCGAAGCTTCCGTCTTGCCAGCGCCTGGTGAGCCCGCCATGAATACCGAGACCGGATTGGTTTCGGGAACGAAAATCTCTGGATCGGTGAAGCGCCGGGCAATCTCGTTTCGATGCTTCTTTGCGTGCTCGATCGCCGCTTGCTCAAGACGCTTTTCTTCCGGTGTCATTTCCACGGGAGCAGTCCGGCAATGAAGGGCAGAGTCTTGTTCATGGCGCGGTCTTATAGCTCCCCGCTGAAGGCCTGGTGCAGCAGCGACTTCTTTAACGCGGCCAGCGCCGCCTGCTTTTTCTGGTAGAGGGATTCGAGGCGTTGGGTTTCGGTGGAGAGGGCGTCGAGTTGAGCTACGACCTCCAATTGCTCGGACAGGGAAGGCGCAGGAATGGGGTAGCTTTTCAGCTTTGCACCATTGATGTTGGCTTGATTGACACTTGAAATAACCACTGTCTTTCCGTAATCGAGGGCGATTCGGCTATTGAGGAAATAGTTCAGATAGTCGGCATCCAGCAACTCTTCCTTACGATGAATCCGAATGAGGTAGCCCGCAAAGATAGCTGGCATCTCGCTCTTATAGATTGCGGATTTCCCAACCAGCTCGGGGCTATTCGTCCGATTGAAGAGCACATCGTTGTGCTTGAGTAGGTATTTCTTGATTTCGTCCTTGTCGACCGTGTAAACCAGATTCTCCCAATCAAGCCTCCCGGCTTGTATGTTGCCCATGCGTAGCACGGGGACGTTCCCTTTCTTCTGCGACTTGGCGGAAGAACCGTACTCAACCCTTTCGCATAGGTCACTCAAACGTTTCCACCTCCACTTTCTATTCGCTAAGACGGATTGGAGGTGGCTTTCAAAGAGCGCTCGAGCGTTTTGGAGGTTCTTTTCGGCGTGTACTTGGGCGGTAGCGAGGCCGGCAAACACTTCGTCCAGCACGCCGACGATTCGCTGCTGCTCGGGCAGCGGCGGGACTGGGATCTCAAACTGCGCCAGCGCCTCTCCGGTGAAGTGCTGAATACCTGCGCCGTTGAAGTGATTCTTGAGCGTTCCTTCCAGAGCACGGAACTGAAGGAAATACACGAACCACTTGTTCCGCTCGGGTTCATGGAAACGTACACGATGAAGCGCCTTCTGAAAGTAAATCGGCTCATCGTCGTCCCAGATTGCCGCACGGCCGGGATAACCTCCTTCGCAGACGAGCACGTCTCCTTTCACAGCGGTGTATTTGTCGGCTTCGTCCGGCAGAAACCGCATTTCGAGAACATCGGAGAGGTCAAACTCTCCCCAACGCACGTTCAGATTTCGCAGATACGGTTTGGGCTCACCTTTGTTCTTCGACTTGTCGAGCATCTTGCCAAGCGAGTGGCGGGCAATTTCGCTGACCCGCTTAGTCTGCCACCCCTCCTTCACGCGAGCAGCGCCTTGATGTTCTCCAGCACTTCCGCGCTCTCGGCGTCGAGCGCAGCGATTTCTTCCATGATCGCCTGCGGGCTGCGGTGCGTGACGGCCTCGCCGCCGTTAGGGTTCTTCACGGAGAGGTCGAAGGTCGTGGAATCAATCGTCTTTGCATCCACGCTCCAGCTTTTGGGTGAATCCGCATAGGTCTTTTGCAGCTGCACAAACTCGGCGAGGTCGGCGTCGTTGAGCGGGTTGGTCTTGCCCATGTTGCGGCCGGGATCGAGCTGGTAGAACCAGACCTTGCGGGTGGGCGCGCCTTTTTCGAAGAACAGCACCACGGTCTTCACGCCCGCGCCCTGAAACGTTCCGCCGGGACAATCGAGCACG
>CAZZDV010000121.1:0-11915 GCA_964652785.1 uncultured Bordetella sp. | reverse complement strand
TCCACCCACGACCACGATGCAGTCGAAGTTCTCGGGATTGGCCATCTCCGCCCAGGGCTGGATCAGCGCAGTGCAGCTCGAAACGATCGGCGCCCCGCCATTGCCGAGCACGCTCCATTCGATGTCGATCGGGCGGCTGCGGTCCCCGTCGTCGGCCGCGAGGCGGAGCGTGTCCACGAAGCCCGCGAACGCGGTCAGGGTGAAGCGCGGCGCCAACACGAAGCCGACCCGCAATTTGGGCGAGCGCGCGGTTTCGGGCGCCGCCGCAATTGGTCTGTTCCGGCCGCTCCTGCGTTGGGCTGGCATGAATCTGGTGCAAAAGGGGTGTCGTATAGATTAAACATTCTGTCGCTTAAATGAAAGTGCGGAATACACGCATTGAATAGCATCCGAGACAGGATTCCCCCGCATGCAGCGCTTTTCCCTCCTCAGCCTCCTCCAGAACTCGCTTTCCGGCCATACCGACTGGAAGCCGTTCTGGCGTGACGCCGCCCCGAAGCCTCGCTACGACGCGATCATCATCGGCGGGGGCGGCCACGGCCTGGCCACGGCGTACTACCTCGCGAAGAACCACGGCATCACCAACGTGGCGGTACTGGAGAAAGGCTGGATCGGCGGCGGCAACACGGGCCGCAACACCACGATCATCCGCTCAAACTACCTCTGGAACGAAAGCGGCGCGCTCTACGAGCACTCGCTCAAGCTCTGGGAAGGCTTAAGCGATGACCTCAACATCAACCTCATGTTCAGCCAGCGCGGCGTGATCAACCTCGCGCACAACCAGGCCGACGTGCGCGAGAGCATCCGCAGGGTCGAGGCCAACCGCCTCAACGGCATCGACGCGGAATGGCTTACGCCGGAAGGGGTCAAGGCCTTCTGCCCGATCATCGATATCTCGCGCAGCGCGCGCTACCCAGTGCTGGGCGCCACGTTGCAACGCAGGGCCGGCACCGCGCGTCACGACACGGTAGCCTGGGGCTACGCGCGCGCCGCGGACAGTCTGGGCGTAGACATCATCCAGAACTGCGAAGTCACCGGCATCCTGCGCGAGAACGGCCGCGTGACCGGCGTGCGCACCACGCGCGGCACGATTCAGTCCGACAAGGTCGGCGTCGTGGCCGCCGGGCACACCTCGGTCGTCGCCTCGATGGCGGACATCCGCCTGCCGTTGCAAAGCCATCCCCTGCAGGCGCTGGTGTCCGAGCCGATCAAGCCGATCCACCCCTGCGTGGTGATGTCCAACACCGTGCACGTGTATCTGAGCCAGTCGGACAAGGGCGAGCTCGTGATCGGCGCCGGGATCGACTCTTTCAATTCGTATTCGCAGCGCGGCTCGTTCCATGTGATCGAGCACCAGATGGCGGCGCTGATCGAGTTGTTCCCGATCTTCAGCCGCGTGCGGATGCTGCGCACCTGGGGCGGCATCGTCGACGTTTGCCCCGACGCTTCGCCGATCGTTTCGAAGACGCCGGTGAAGGGACTTTTCCTCAACTGCGGCTGGGGCACCGGCGGCTTCAAGGCCACACCGGGCTCGGGCTGGGTGTTCGCCCATACGATTGCGACCGGGGAGCCGCATCCGCTGAATGCGGCGTTCTCGCTCGACCGGTTCACCAGCGGCGCGCTCATCGACGAGCACGGGGCCGCCGCGGTGGCGCACTGATGCTACGAATCGACTGCCCCTGGTGCGGAGAGCGCGAGGAGATGGAGTTCTCCTATGGCGGACAGGCGCACGTCGCGTATCCCAAAGACCCGCAGTCAGTGTCCGATGAGGACTGGGCGCAGTATCTCTTCATGCGCGACAACCCCAAAGGCCTGTTCCTCGAGCGCTGGGTGCACTCACAGGGCTGCCGCCGCTGGTTCAACATGGCGCGCCATACCGTGACGCACGAGATTTTCGCGACGTACAAGCCGGGCGAGCCACCGCCGAAGGCAGGCCAGTGAGCCGGCCAAAGAACAACGCAATGAGGATCGACGGCGCGGGCCGTATCGACCGCAGCCGCCCGCTGGACTTCACGTTCAACGGCCGCCGCCTGCAGGGCTATGGCGGCGATACGCTTGCCTCGGCCCTGCTCGCCAACAACGTTCACCTCGTCGCGCGCAGCTTCAAGTATCACCGTCCCCGCGGCCTGCTGACCGCCGGCAACGAGGAGCCGAACGCGCTCGTGCAGCTCGAGCGCGGGCCCCACACCGAGCCCAACCTGCGCGCGACCGAGATCGAGCTCTACGCGGGCCTCGATGCTTCGAGCGTCAATTGCTTTCCGAGCGTCGAGTTCGACCTGCGCGCGATCAACGGCCTCGCCTCCTCGATCCTGGTGGCGGGCTTCTACAACAAGACTTTCATGTGGCCGAAAGGCTTCTGGAAGAAAGTCTACGAGCCCGCGATTCGCAAGGCCGCCGGCCTGGGTGTTGCGCCCGATGCGCCCGATCCCGACACCTACGACCGCATGCACTGGCATTGCGACCTCCTCATCGTCGGCGCCGGGCCCGCGGGGCTTTCAGCCGCGCTGCAGGCGGGCCGGCAAGGCGTGCGCACCGTCCTCGTGGAAGAGGCCTCGGCGGCTGGCGGAAGCCTCCTTCAGCGCCCCTCGAGCATCGAAGGCGGCGATGGCGCCGGTTGGGCCGCACGGGCTGCAGCGGAACTCGACACCCTGCCGAACGTGCTGTTCCTGCGGCGCACGTCGGTCTTCGGCTATTACGACCACAACTACCTCATGGCGGTCCAGCGCCGCACCGAGCACCTCGGTCCGGGCCGTTCGCCCGGTGTCGCGAGGAAACGCTTGTGGCACTTCCGCGCCAAGCGCGTGATCCTCGCCACAGGCGCGCACGAGCGGCCGATCGTGTTCGGCAACAACGACCTGCCCGGCATCCTGCTTGCGAATGCGGCTTGCACGTACGCGACGCGATACGGCGTGTCGCTCGGCAAGGCCGGCGTGGCGTTCGTGAACAACGATCACGGTTTCGCGCTTGCGCTCGAGACCCATGCCGCCGCGAAGAACCTCGTCCTCATCGTCGACGTGCGCGCGAACCAGAGCGAGGAGCTCGAAAAACGCGCTGCCGACGCCGGCGTTCGAATCCTGCGCGGCGCGGTCGTAACCGTGGCCCATGGCGGGAAAAGGATCGAGAGTGTCGACATCAGCCCGAGCCGCGGCGCAGGCCAGGTCCGCCTCGAGTGCGATCACCTGCTCGTTTCCGGGGGCGTCAACCCAGCGGTCCATCTCTTCAGCCAGGCCACGGGAACGCTACGCTTCGATGCGGGCCTCGCGTGCTTCCTGCCTGACGCCTGCCGCCAGGCGGTGGAAGTCGCGGGCGCGCTGAATGGGCGCTTCGCCCTCGCCTCGGCGATTGCCGATGGGACAGCCGCGGCGGCCAGGACGCTTGCGGCCCTGGGCCATTCGACGCCAGCAAAGATTGCCCCGGCCATCGACTCGCTGAACCTGCTCCCGCTCTGGTCGGTGCAGGGCCTGCGCGACGAAAAGCTGCCGGGCAAGCATTTCGTCGACTACCAGAACGACGTGACCGAGGCGGACATCCTGCTCGCTTCGCGCGAAGGCTTCCGCTCGGTCGAGCACACCAAGCGTTACACGACGACCGGCATGGCGACCGACCAGGGCAAGACCTCGAACGTCATCGGCCTGGCGATCCTGGCCGGGTCGCTCGACAAGACGATCCCCGAAGTCGGCACCACGACCTTCCGCCCGCCCTTCACGCCGGTTACCTTCGGCGCGATCGCCGGGCGCGACCGAGGCAGCCTGTCCGAGCCGGTGCGCATGACGCCGATGCACCCCTGGCATGTGGATAACGGCGCGGTCTTCGAGGACGTCGGCCAGTGGAAGCGCCCGTGGTACTTCCCGCAGTCCGGCGAGGACCTGCACGCGGCCGTCGCGCGCGAAACCAGGGCGCTGCGCACAACCGCCGGCGTGATGGACGCCACGACGCTGGGAAAGATCGATATCCAGGGCGCCGACGCGGCCGAATTCCTCAACCGCGTCTACACGAATGCATGGACCAAGCTCCCAGTGGGCAGCTGCCGCTACGGCGTCATGTGCAAGCCCGACGGCATGGTGATGGACGACGGCGTGACCGCGCGCCTGTCCGATGACCGCTTCCTCATGACCACCACGACGGGCAACGCCGCGCGTGTGCTCGACTGGCTGGAGGAATGGCTGCAGACCGAATGGCCGGAGCTCGAGGTCCACTGCACGACCGTCACCGAGCAGTGGGCCACAACCGCTGTTGTGGGCCCGAACGCACGCAAGATCTTGAGGATCCTCGCCCCGGGCATGGACTTCTCGAACGAGGCGTTCCCGTTCATGACGTTCCGCGAAGGCATGGTCGGCGGGCTGCAGGCGCGCGTGTTCCGGATCAGTTTCAGCGGCGAGCTTGCGTACGAAATCAATGTGCCTTCGTGGCACGGGCTCACGCTCTGGAAGAAAGTCATCGAGGCTGGCAAACCGCACGGCCTCACGCCCTACGGCACCGAAACCATGCACGTCGCCCGCGCCGAGAAAGGCTACATCATCATCGGGCAGGAAACCGACGGCACGGTCACGCCGGACGACGTGGGCTTGGGCTGGGCCGTGTCGAAACAGAAAGACTTCATCGGCAAGCGCTCTTTCAGCCGCTCGGACACCACGCGCACCGGCCGCAAGCAGCTCGTAGGGTTGCTGCCGCGAGACAAGGCGTTTGTCGCCGCCGAAGGCTCGCACCTGGTCGCCGACCCGGCCCGCTCGAGCTTCGATCCCGTGCTCGGCAGCCCCTCGATCGGCCACATCACCTCGAGCTATCACAGCCCGAACCTCGAGTCCGCGTTCGCGCTGGCCCTGATCATGAACGGGCGCGCGCTCTACGGCCAGGTGGTTTACGCAGTCAAGGGAACGGACCTCGAGCCGATGACGATCGTCGACCCGGTGTTCTTCGACAGGCAAGGCAAGCGCCGTGACGGCTTCGACTGACTCGCTCGCGATGGTCCCCCTCTCGCCGCTGGCCGGCTGGTCGTCGCGTTTCGCGTCGGCGAGCACCGTGTCCGGCCAGTTCTCGATCCGGGAAATCGCGTTCGCGACGCAGATCAACCTGCGCGTCGATGCAGGCGCGCATGGCTCGAAAACAGGCTCGGCGCTCGATTGCGGGCTGCCCCTTGCCGCAAACACCTGGAACGCGGGCAACGAATGCTCCGCGCTTTGGCTCGGTCCGGACGAATGGCTGGTCGTGGCACCCGAGGCGCGCAACGACACGCTCAGCGCGGCCCTGCGCAGTGCCCTTGCCGGCGTGCACCACTCCGTCACCGACGTTTCGGCCAACCGCACGATCATCGAAATCGCGGGAACGCACGCGCGCCTTGTGCTGGCGAAAGGCTGCCCGCTGGACCTGCACGGCAGCGCTTTCAAGCCGCCGCAGTGCGCACAGACCCTGCTCGCCAAGTCGCAGATGCTGCTCCAGTGCGTCGACGCCCTGCCGGTGTTCCGCGTCTTCGTGCGGATCTCGTTTGCGCCTTATGTCGCAGAATGGCTGCTGGACGCCGCGGCGGAGCTGGCCGCTTCCCGGGAGATCGACACCCAGCGCATCGCCAGCAGGCTCGCCTGAAAATCGCCCCATGAAATTGACCCAGGAGAAACGGCCATGAGCAAGATCACCGTGTTTACCGCCCGCAGGGTCGTCACGATGGACCCGGGCCGTCCCGTAGCAGAGGCCATCGCCGTCATGGACGGCAGGATCGTCTCGACCGGCACGCTCGAAACGATGAAGCCCTGGCTGTCGCGGCACGAGCACACGATCGATCGCACGCTCGAAGGCAAGGTCATCCTGCCGGGCCTCATCGACCCGCATACGCATTTCACGATGTCCGCGGGCTACCTGATGCTCCACTACATCGGGCCGATCGACTCGCCGGGACCGGCGGGCATCAACCCCGCGTTGCAGACCCATGAGCAGGTCGTTGCGAAGCTGCGCGCGGCGCATGCCGGGGAAAAGGACCCGAACAAGCCGCTGATCGCCTGGGGACTCGACCCGGCGATCCAGGGCGGCCACCTGCATCGCGACGAGCTCGACGCGATCAGCAAGGATCGCCCGATGTGGGTGATCTCGTATGCGCCCCACTTCTTCTACCTCAACAGCGCCGCGATTCGATACACCGGCATCAAACAGGACACCACGGTCCACGGCGTGGAACGCTATCCCGACGGACGCCTCAAGGGCGTATTCGTCGAGATCGAGGCCGGGCGCATGGCGCTTGGCGGGATGCGCCTCGTGATCCAGAAAGGCGGCGGCATCAAAGGTCTCAGCATGATGGGCGAGACCGCCAAGCGCGCCGGCGTGACCACGACCGCGGAGATGGTGTTCGGCTTCAACGATTTCGAGCTCGAATGGAAGATGCACGTCGATGCGGTCAACGAGCCCTCGTTCCCGTTGCGCATGGCGCTGGTGCCGCTCGAGAATCCGCTCTTCAAGACGCACGGCGCCAAGTCCGCCGAGTTCCTCCTTGGCATGGCGAAGGAGCGCAACAACGACAAGCTCTTCCTGCATGGGATCAAGTTCCTCTCCGACGGATCCTTTCCCGCGATGTCGCTGCGCCTGAACTTCCCGGGCTATCTCGATGGCGGCAACGGCCTGCGCAACGACGTGCCGTGGGACGAGCTGCCCGCGCGCATGCTGCCTTTCTGGAGGGCCGGCATCCAGATCCACTGCCATGCCAACGGCGACGAGGCGATCGACGCTTCGCTGGATGCATTGGCGCGCTTGCAGGAGATGCATCCCCGCTTCGACCACCGCTTCACCATCGAGCACTACTGCATCAGCACGCCGGACCAGGCGCGCCGGCTCAAGGCGCTCGGCGGTTGCGCCAGCGTCAACAACTATTTCGTCCATTATCGCAGCCAGCTGCACAGCGACCAGGGTTTCGGGCCCGACCGGTCTGAGGCCGTGGGGCGGCTTGGATCGCTCGAGCGCGAGGGCGTGGTGTTCGCGCTGCACTCGGACTTCTCGCTGGTGGTCGTGCCGATGCACCCGCTTACGGCCGCCTGGTGCGCGGTGAATCGCGTGGCGCTCGACGGCAAGACCGTGATGGCCCCGGGCGAGCGCATCGGCGTGGAGCGCGCGATCCGCGCGATCACGATCGACGCGGCGTACGTGCTCGGGCTGGAAAACAGGATCGGCAGCCTGGAGCCTGGCAAGTTCGCCGATTTCGCGGTGCTCGAACAGGACCCGTTCGAAGTCGACAAGATGGCCATTCGCGACATCCCCGTCTGGGGCACCGCCCTGGCCGGCAAACTCCAGCCGGCCTGATGGACGCCCGTCCGCCCGGACGGCCCTTCGCGGCGGCGCGCGCAGCCGCAGTATCGATCGATCCACAGGCTGCGGCCGACCAGGCCTGGGACATGCTGTCGGGCTTCATCCAGGCCGCCCAGATGATCCCGCACACCCAGCGCGCCGCCGACGGCTCGCTCCCGCTTACGGTGATCGGCGGTTTTCTCGGCGCGGGCAAGACCACGCTGGTGAACCGGCTGCTGTCAGGGGATCACGGGGTGCGCATCGCCGTGCTCGTCAACGATTTCGGCCGCATCAATATCGATGCGGCGCTGATCCGCTCGCGAACCGAAGACACGATCAGCCTCGCCAATGGGTGCGCGTGCTGCACCATCGCAGGCGACCTGACCAAGACATTAATCGCGCTCGCCAGCCGCGAAGACCCGCCTGAAGCGATCGTGCTCGAAGCCAGCGGCCTGGCCGACCCGCTCGGCATCGCGCAGATCGCGCTCGCGAACCCCGCGCTGCGGCTCGACGGAATGCTTGCAGTCGTGGATGCGGAGACTGCGGCACGCGTAGCCGCGGACCCCGCGTGCGCCGCCACCTTCATCTCGCAGATCGCAGCAGCCGACCTGGTCATTCTCAACAAGGCCGACCTCGTCGATTCCGCGGCACTCGAGCACGCGCACGCGCTTGTCGGCGACCTGGCGCCGGGCAAACCCGTCATTCGCACGTCGCAAGCCAACGTCTCCACCGAAGTCGTGCTCGGCATTCGCAGCGAACGCGCGCTGCCCGCGGGGCCGGCAGTTGCAAATGACCATGCGGCGGGCTTTGGCAGCTGGAGTGGCAGCATCGACGGTGTGCTCGATGCGCGGAAAATCCGCGCGATGCTTCGCGAGCTGCCGGCGGGCGTCCTTCGCGCCAAGGGCGTCCTGCGCCTGTCGGACGCCCCGGACCGGCGCACGGTGTTCCAGCAGGTCGGGATCCGGTACAGCTTCGTTACCGAGGAGGCTCCGGCAGAATCACGGACCTCCAGCCTCGTAGTCATCGGACCGGCCGGCACCCTCGATGCGACCGCCCTTTCCCGCCAGTTCGAAGCCTGTCGCGTGGACTAGCCGATGGACATCAGCGTCTTCGACCTTTTCAAGATCGGCATCGGGCATCACCTCGGCATGACTTGCGATCAACGTGCTCCCGGTCAGCCGGGTGGAATGCTAGGCTTTCGGTCATGAACGCAAAAGAGAAATACCTCACCCTGCAGGAAATCGTGGCCGCGGCGCGGAAGAACCTTCCGCCCGGCCCCTGGAACTACCTCATCGGCGCGACCGAGACCGAGACCACCCAGAAGCGCAACCGCCAGGCGCTCGATTCGATCGCCTTCCGCCCGCGCGTGTTAAACGACGTGAGCAGCGTTGACTCGACGGCGAGCTTCCTCGGCAAGTCGGTGCGGCTCCCCGTGATGCTCGCGCCGGTCGGCGGCATGGAGTCGTTTGCCGAAGGCGCGGCGGCGGCCGCCGCCAAGGGCGCCGCCGAATTCGGCATTCCGCAGATGCTCTCCTCCGTCTGCCAGCCGGGCCTCGAGGCTACGGCGGCCGCGTCAGGAAGTAACCCGCGGGTTTTCCAGCTCTACGTGCGCGGCGACGAAGCGTGGACCGACGACTGGGTACGGCGCGCGAAGGACAATGGGTTCACCGCGTTCTGCTTCACGGTGGACAGCGCCTTCTACAGCCGCCGCGAGCGCGACATCGCGGGCCGCTTCACCAAGCCTTGGCGCCCCGTCGACAACAGCGGCATGCGTTTCCAGGCCGCGCTCTCATGGGACCAGGTGCGCCGCTACAAGGACAAGCATGACCTGCCGCTGATCCTCAAGGGCATCGCGACCGGCGAGGACGCCGAACTTTCGGTCAAGGAAGGCGTCGAGGTCGTCTATGTCTCGAACCACGGCGGCCGCCAGCTCGATCATGGCCTGGGCAGCGCCGCGGTGCTGCCCGAGGTGCTCACCGCAGTGCGCGGCCGCGCCGAAGTGTGGGTCGATGGCGGCTTCATGCGCGGCTCGGATGTGGTCAAAGCCATTGCGATGGGCGCGCGTACCGTGGGCCTGGGGCGCCTTGCCTGCCTTGGCCTCGCAGCGGCCGGCGTTCCGGGCCTCGTGCGTACGCTCGAGTTGCTCGAGGAGGAGGTGCGCATCTGCCTCGGCCTGCTCGGCGTGACCTCGATCGCCGGCCTCACGCCGGCCCACGTCACGTCCGCCCTGCCCGTCTCCGCGCCCGGCGCCCTTAGCGCCTTCCCGCTGATCGACGAATTCCCGCCGGTCGACGCCTGAGGCAAATGCTGCCAAGTTTCGCCCAATCCCCGCTTCCCGCGCGGCGGAGCGGGCGAAATGCTGCCATCACCAATCAGACGTACTCGCCGCGCTGCTCGCCGAGCACGGTGGTGCGGAAGAACAGGCGGTGCGCCCCCTTCTCGAAATCGCTGAGCGCGATGTGGATGAGGCTGCGGTTGTCCCACATGATGAAGTCGCCCTTGGTCCACTTGTGCCGGTAGGTGTAGAGCGGGTCGATCGTGTGGTTGAAGAGGAATTTCACCAGCGGCTGGGATTCCTCGGGCGTCATGCCGACGAAATGCGTGATCAGCGTCTCGGCGATGTAGAGCGCCTTGCGGCCCGTGACCGGGTGCGTGAGCACCAGCGGCTGCGCGATCGGCCGGTGCAGCTCGCGCAGCCGCGCGAGGACCTCAGGGCTCTTGAGCTTCTGGGTGGGCGTGGCGAGGTAGTCGTGCACGCCCCACAGGCCATCGATGACCTCCTTCATCTTGCCGGAAAGCGAATCGTAGGCCGCGACCGTGTTCGCGAACAGCGTGTCACCGCCTACATCGGGCACCACCTGGCAGTGAAACAGCGACCCCATCGCTGGATGCTGCGTGTACGAAAGGTCCGAGTGCCAGTGCCGCCCGACGTTCTCGCTCGCCGAGGGCTTGCCGTTTACGGGAATGGTGCTGACCATGAAGATCTCGTCGTACTGCGGATGGCGGAACGGCTCGAGCGCCTCGTGCTTGTCGAGCTCGCCGAACCGGCGGCTGAACGCGATGTGGGCTTCGGGTGAGATGTCCTGCCCGCGCATGAGCACGAGGCCCTGCTCGTTCCAGACCTTCCAGACGTCCGCGATAGTCGCGTCGTCGATGGGCTTCGAAAGGTCGAGCCCGACGATCTCGACGCCGAACTTGTTGGTGAGGCGCTTGGTTTGCAGACCCATGCTTTCTCCTAGACCGCCGCCGTAACGATGATCTCGACCAGGATCTCGGGCAGGGCCAGGGCGCACTGGGCCGTCGCGCGCGTCGGCGCGTGGCCCGGCGAGACCCATGCGTCCCACACTTCGTTCATGCCGGCGAAGTCGTTCTTGATGTCCTTGACCCAGATCTGGGCCGTCAGCAGCTTGCTCTTGTCCGTCCCCAACTGGGCCAGGCGGGCTTCGATTTGCTTCAGCACGTCGCGGGTCTGGGCGCGGATGTCGGGCGTTTTCTCGGCGGCCGTCATGCCGGCCAGGTAGGCCACGCCGTTGTGGATGACCGCGCGGCTCATGCGCGCGCCGGTTTCGAAGCGTTTAATATCGGTCACTGGACTTTCCTTTGTGGGTAAAAAAATGTCGCAACCGCATTCTAGCCAGACAAGCTCCTGGAAACAGGCAGGTCGTGCGCTCACGTTCGCAATGCTGGCCGCACTGTCCTGGCCCGCATTTGCGCAGGAATACCCGGCAAAGGCCATGCGCTTCATCGTCCCCTATCCTCCGGGCGGCGCTTCGGACGTGGTCGCGCGCCTGATCGGGCAGCACATGAGCGACACGTGGAAGCAGCCGGTGGTGATCGAGAACCGCGCCGGCGCCAACGGCATGATTGCGCTCTCGTTCGTAGCCCAATCGGCGCCGGACGGCTACACGCTGCTCATGACGAACGTCGGCCCCAGCGCGATCAATCCCAGCATCTATGCCAAGGTGCCTTACGACGCGGTGAAGGATTTCGTCCCGGTCTCGCTCACCAACCTGGTGCCGCTGATGCTGGTGGTGAATTCGAATCTCGGCGTGAATACGATGGCCGAGCTGATCGCGCGCGCCAAGGCGTCGCCTGGCACCCTCACCTACGGCACCGGAGGCACCGGCACCGCCGGCCACCTCGCGATGGAGCTGTTCATGACCAACGCCGGGATCCGCATGGAGCGGGTCAGCTACAAGGGCGACGGCCTTGCGCTGAACGACATGCTCGGCGGCCAGATCACCACCATGTTCACCACCGTCATCTCCGGCGATCCGCACGTGCTCTCAGGCAAGCTCAAGGCCCTCGCAGTGACCACCACCCGCCGCCTCGGGGCGAAACCAGACCTGCCCACCGTGGCCGAATCCGGGATGCCCGGCTTCGAAGCTGTTTCGTGGGGCGGCGTTATGGTCCCGGCGAACACGCCGCGGCCGATCGTGGTGAAGCTCAACGGGGAAATCAACCGGATCCTGAAGCTTGCCGATTTCCGCGAGCGGCTTGCGAAAGTAGGGGCCGAAACTGCGGGCGGCACGCCTGAGGAATTTCAGGCCTATCTCGCGGCCGAAACCGAGAAATGGGCCCGGGTCGCAAAGACCGCCAATATCCGCGTCGAATAAGCGCTCGAGCAACGGCGCCAAGGGTCAGGCGGAGCG
>CAZZDV010000120.1:0-12028 GCA_964652785.1 uncultured Bordetella sp. | reverse complement strand
CGTTGAGCCCAGCTTTCCGCCGACCTCCGCCACGCCGCCGGCGGCAGGCCGAACGCGCGCTTGAACGCGCGGCTGAGAGTGGCCTCGGACTCGTAGCCGCTACGCTCGGCGGCGCGCGAAACCGCCTGCGCACCCGAGCGCGACTCAGGCCGTAACCACCGCCCCCGTCGAATTGATGTTCTCCGCCCCCGCCCGCCTGAAGATCTCCTTGGCCGCGACGATCTGGGCGGTGGATTCGGTGTGGACGGAGACCAGCACGCCGCCGGTCTGGATGCGGCTGTCGTACTCCTTGGCGTCGTCTTCGGGGATGCCCATGCCGACGAGCGCGCCGATGATGCCGCCCAGCGCTCCGCCGGCGGCCGCTCCGCCAAGCGCGCCCATGATGGGGCCGGCGGCGATGAAGGGTCCGACGCCGGGGATGGCCAGCATGCCGATGCCGGCCAGCCAGCCCAGCACGGCGCCGAAGCCCACGCCGGCACCTGCGCCGGTGGCTGCGCTCTCGGGCACCTTGGTGTCCTGGTCCTCGGCAAACTCGCGCGTGCCGGCCTTGTCGGCCATTAGGACGGAAATCTCGCTGCTGGCGAATCCGGCGTTCTTCAGAGCATCGACGATGGACTCGGCCGCGGCGCGGTTCGGGGCAATGCAATAGACGGCGTTTGACATGGGGGCTCTCCGGGATTCGTTACCTGGTCTTTTCGGTCCTGGTGCGGGCGTCGGCGCGGGTGTTCTCGCGGACCGCCGGGGCGGCCTTGGCCGGCTTGGTGGGCGTGCCCGTTGCGACAGTCTTCAGCGTGAGCTGGCTGTCGACGCTCGAGACGCCGACGACGTTCCTGGCGATCGCCTCGGTCTTGGACTTCTCGGCCGCGTTGCGCACGTCGCCGGTCAGCGTGATCACACCTGCGTTGGCCGCCATCTTCACGTTGTGCGCGGCCATCGAGAGGGTCTTGTCGCGCACCACCGCGCGCCGCACGGCGGCGAGCAGCTTGCGGTTCGCGGCGCGGTCGGCTTTCGTTACGACTGGCGCCGCCGGTACGATGACTTCTTTTTCGCGCGCGGCGGCGTCTATGGCGGCCTGCCGGACCTGAACCTCGGAGGAGATCTTGCCGGGCTCGGCGGCACGGTCCGCCGCGACGGCAGTGGCGCAACCGGCGGCAAGGGTGAGGCTGACGATGAGGTGGGCTAGCGGTTGCATGGATCCTCTCCTTCGGGTTTTCCGGCGCGGCAGAACGCTCGCGCGCGATCACAGTAGGAGAGCAGCGCGTTTGCCTCTGTACGCCAGGACACGCTCGACTACACTCGGCATGTTCGAACTCGCAACGGTTTCGTAATGCTCAAGGCCCTCCTCGTCCTCGCCCTCCTCCTCGCCGGGTGCGCCACCGCGCCGAAGAGCCCGATCAAGTCGGCCTGGGTGCCGGACGCTGCGTGGTGGTCTTCCGCCTCCGCGAATGGCGGCATCCTGCGCACGAAAGAGAACGCGATCCGCCATGTGAACCCGGCGCACGCGAAAAACCTGCACGAGGTGCACGCGGCATTGGCCAGGCAAAGCAGGATGACGGCCACGCTCGCGCTGGTCGAAGCCGATGCGCCGAATGCATTCGCCACCAGCAACCAGGGCACGCCGGTCATCGCGGTGTCGCTCGATTTCCTCGAGGCGCTGGGCAACGACCGCGATGCGCTGGCCGCGACGCTCGGTCACGAGCTGGCGCATCTGTACTACAGCCACGGAACTGCGCGGCAGGAGCGCGCCTCGGCCGCGCAGGGGGCGAGTCACGTGATCGGCGCGATCCTCGGCCTCGCGGGTGTTCCGCTGGGCGGGACGATCGCGAGCGTCGGGGTGTCCGCGGTGACGACCTCTTTTTCGCGCGACGAGGAGCGAGAGGCCGACGCGAAAGGACTCGAATGGGCTACCGCCGCGGGGTTCAATGCCTGCGGCTCGGCGCGCACGATCCGGCTCTTCCAGTCGCGGGGCGGCGGCGCGAGCATCCCGTTCCTTTCCACCCATCCGGGGTACGAGGAGAGGATCGAGCGGGCTAACGCGACATCCACGCGGCTGACCGGCAGGGGCTGCTAGGCTCCCTTTGTACGCAAGCGCACAGGCGGCCTGGGCGACCTCCGCCAGACTGCGCGAATGGGCTTCTGGTACAACCTCGCGCACGCCACCCGCTTCCTCTTCTGGCTGTCGCTGATCGTGCTGCTCGCGATCCAGGTGTTCGGCGGCAAAGGCAACACCCAGCAGATGCGCCGCGACGCACTCATGGAGCAGTTCCAGGCGGAGCGCAAATCGCGCGTCATCGCCCTCATCCATCGCCAGGAGGCGCGCAGCATCCTCGGCGTGGACGTGGCCAACCACATCGACATCGAGGACTCGGAGGCGGTGCTGCGCGCGATCCGCCTCACGCCCACCGGGCAGCCGATCGACCTGATCCTGCACACGCCCGGCGGCCTGGTGCTGGCGGCCGAGCAGATCGGCAAGGCGCTGGTGCAGCACAAGGGCAAGGTGACGGTGTTCATCCCCCACTACGCGATGAGCGGCGGCACGCTGATCGCACTTGCCGCGGACGAAATCGTCATGGACCCGAACGCGGTGCTCGGGCCGGTGGACCCGCAGATCGCGGGCGTGCCGGCCTCGTCGATCCTAAAGGTGCTCGAGCTGAAGAAGCCCGACCGCATCGACGACCAGACCATCATGATGGCCGACATCGCGGCCAAGGCGCGCGTGCAGGTGGCCACCTTCGCCACCGAGATCCTCATGAAGCGCATGCCGAAGGAAAAGGCCGCGGAACTCGGCGTGGCGCTCTCGGAGGGGCGCTGGACGCACGATTTCCCGATCACCGTGCAGCTTGCGCTGCAGCTCGGCCTGCCGGTCACCACCAATATGCCGCTCATCGTCTTCGACCTCATGGACCTCTACCCGCAGTCGAACACGCAGCGGCCTTCGGTGGTCTACATCCCGCTCACGCGGCCGGACGGCAAGGGCGGGCCCTCGACGGCGCCCGCGGTGCCGGGAAAGCCCGGGGCGAAAGAGGAAACGATCCCGACGCGCTAGCCGGCTTTGCGGAACGTGAGGTTGATGCGTTGCTCGCCGAGCTCCGGGTGGCCTCCCTTCTTGAGCGGATTGATCCCGTGGTAGCGCAAGCGATCCTCGCCGCCCCAGACCACGACATCGCCATGTTCCAGCGGCATGCGCGCGGCAGGATCGCTGCGTGCGTTGCCGCCGAAGAGGAAGGTCGCGGGCATCCCGTATGAGATCGAGACGACCGGCTGGCTGAAGTCGGCTTCGTCCTTGTCCTGGTGCAGGCTCAGGCGAGCGCCGGGGACATAGCGGTTGATGAGGCAGGCATCGGGGATGAAGTCTTCGAAGCCCGCGGCTGTGGCCGATTCACGGGCGAGTTGGAGGAATGCGTCTGGTATCGGCGGCCAGGGCTTTTCTGTGTGCGGGTCGATGGCGGTATAGCGATAGCCGCGCCGGTCGGTCGTCCAGCCAAGCGCCCCGCAATTGGTCATTTCGACCGACATCGTGAATCCGCCGGGGGTGACCATGCGGCGGAACGGCGATACGGTTTTGACCTGCTCGAGCGCGGCTAGAACGTTCTGCGCGTAAGGCAATGCGAAACCGCGGAGCAGGCAAGCTTCCGCGCCGATTTCCTCGCGAGCGCCCCACAGGTCGAGCACATTATTTCCGCGCGTTTTCCGGCTTCTCGAGGTAAGGCGGCGAATAGATGACGAGGATCCTCGCGCGGTCGGACGTCACGGTGACCTTGTGCATCTCGTCGACCGGGAAGAAGCACATCTCGCCCGTGGCGAGCACGAATTTTTCGCCGCCGATCTCCACGTCGGCCTTGCCCTCCAACATGTAGCAGGCCTGCTCGATGCCCGGGTGCGCGTGCGGCAGCGCGCCCTTGCCCTTCTCCACTTCGCCGACCAGCACCTCGAGCTGCTTCGCTCCCACGGTCTCGGGCGCGATCATGCGGAAGTTGCGGGTGCCGACGTGGTTTGCGGGGGAATAGGGATTAACGTCGGATTGCTTTACGTGGTACTTGCTCATGCTTTCTCCTCAGCGATTAGCCAACGCGCTTCTCGAACTACTTCTTCGCGTAACTCACGCCCAGCCCCGCTCGCGCGTCCTGCTGGATGCCGTACTGGGGGATCGGGTAGCGCAGGCCGTTTTTGGCCAGCGCCTCCATGCCTTCGATGGCCTTGGGCAGGTATTCGGGCGGCAGCGCCATGAGGAGCTCGTCGTCGAGCACACCACCATAGCGGCGCTCGGCATAGCACGGCAGCGAGAGGCTCGGCGTGCGCGTCTTGAGGGCCCTGCCCCAGGAATCCGCGCACGAGGATTCGCCGACCACGCCCCAGTCGAAATTTTTGTAGCCCGCCCACTGGAGGCCGTTGATGAAGATGATCATCTGGCCGGGCGTTGCGTAGAAGAGGCAGATGTCGGGGGGATTGAGTCTTTCGGAGGTCAGCGGCGAAACGGCCATCGCCTGGTACTTGCCCGAGGCGACGACGTGCATCGCGGCCTGATGGTTGGCTGCGTCGACTGGCGTGGCGTACCAGACACCGGCGTAGCGCTTGCCGGCGCGCCATTCTTCGTCCTGCGGGTGCAGGCCGATGACTGCACCGCACTGGTCGCCCACGAGATCGGCCCGCGTGATGCCCACGGTCCATCCGAGCCGTGCGCCCTGCGCGACGATCTGGTCGGTGGTGTGGATCGACTGCGGCCGGCGGATGCGCGGAATGGCCTCCATCTCGGCCACCGTCTCGAACAATTTCATCCCGAACGGATTCGTCCTCAGCCTCAGCAGGCGGTTGAGGCTGTCGACGATCTGCGTCCAGTTAAAAGGGGCCAGGCTCATTCAGGTGATCCCGGCCTTGACGCGCTTGGCGGCGATGCGCTCCATGCTCTTGTGCTTGTCGACGATGAAGCGCACGTGCCTGGCGCGGCCGCATTCCTCGATGATGTCGCGGGCGACGATTTCGAAGGTGACGCGGCGGCGGTCGACTTCGGTGATCCTGGCTTCGATGGTCACGACCATGCCCGCGGGCGTGGCGGCGAGGTGGTCGATGGTTACATGCGCGCCCACCGAATCCTCGCCTTCGTCGAGGTGGCGCAGCAGCAGGTCGCGGCAGGTGTATTCCATGTCGCTCACCATGCGCGGCGTGGCATACACCGCGTTCTCCGGGCCCATGAAGGAGATGCAGCGCTCGTCGTTGATTTCGATCTGCCTGGTGATCGAGTCGCCTGGGGCGAGTGAGGCTTTCATGTCTCTATCCTTTGTCGTTCAGGAGTGATTCGAGCACCGCCTGCGGGCTCGAGTTGATGGATTTTTCGAGGTCGACGGCCTCCTCTCCCGGCACGCGCACGCGCGTGAAGGTGTGGCCTTCGTACTTGAGCGGGCGCGTGGCATCGAGCCCCATCTTGGCGCTCATGCCGTCGATACGCCCCGTAAGCGTAGTCGATGGGTCGAGCGGTGAGCCCTGCGCGCCGGCCACCACGACGAGGTCGCGGTCGGCCTGGAAGCGCGTCGCCACGGCCCACTCGACTTCGGTGGGATTGTGCACGTCGACATCATCGTCGACCACGGTGACCTGCTTGAGATCGAAGTGCGAGCCGAAGGCGGCCATGATCACGTTCTTGGCCTCGGACTCGCGGCGCTTCTTCATCTTGACGTAGAGGTGGTATCGGCACGTGCCGCCTAGCGACAGGTGCGCGTCGAGCACGTTCGGGAAGCTGCGCTGGAGCAGTCCCAGAATCGTCGCCTCGCGCGGGATCGCGCCGAGCATGAGGTGCTCGAGCCCGGCCGGCACGATGGTGTGCCAGATGGGATTGCGGCGATGCGTGACGCGGTCGACTTCGATGACCTGGTTCTGCCCTGCGGGACTGTAGGTTTTGGGAAACTCCCCGAACGGGCCTTCGAGCTCGCGCACGTTGGGCAGCACACGGGCTTCGATCACGATCTCGGCATGGGCGGGAACGCGAATTTCGCTGCCGACGCACTTCACGACTTCGAGCGGCGCGCCGTGCAGGGACCCTGCGATCTCCAACTCGTCCTGGTCGATCGGCACCACCGCCTGCGAGGCGAGGATCGTGAGCGGATCGGCGCCGATCACGATTGCGATCGGCAGCGCCTCGCCCTTCTCCTCAGCCATCGTATGGAAAGCCCAGAGGTGGCGCGGCAGGATCAGCGCCTGCAACCTTCGCCCGTCCTTGACCTGGATGCGCTGGATCGAGACGTTCTGCGCTCCGGTGGAGGGACTGCGCGCAACGATGACGCCGGCCGTGATGTACTGCGCGCTGTCATGCTCGTTATGGCGCGGGATCGGGAAGAGCTTGAGGAGGTCGGGCTTCTCGACCACGACCTGCTGCGCGGGCGCCTTCGATGCGGGGACTTCGGTCCACTTCGTCGGCTTCTCCGAAGCATCGCGAAAAGCAGCGAGCAGTTCGGCCTCGTCGGTCCCCATGGCCTCGGCGATCCACGCGCGCGCGGCAACGTACCCCGAGACCACCGAAACAGAATGACCTGCGGGCCTGGGGAACAGCACGGCCTGCCGGCCGTCGAGCTTCTTGGCGATCGCCGCGATTTCGTACTCGAGCGACACGCCTTCGCGCGCCACTGCAAGGCGATCTGTCGCGGCCAGGTGCTTCAGCCAGCCGCGCAGACTGCGCGCGTGCAGGGGCGAGACGCGCTTTCTCCCCTCTGCCACTTACGGCGCCTCGAAGCCGGCGCGTTCCAGGGCGACCTTGGATTCGGCTTTTTCCATAGTGATTCCTACTTGACCAGCAGCACCGGCACTGTCGCGCTGTGCAGGACCTTGTTGGCCACCGAGCCCAGGACAAGGCTCGCAGCCGCGCCCAGGCCGCGCGTGCCCATGCAGATCAGCTCGCACTTCTCGTCGGTCGCATGCTGGGCGATCAATTCCTCGGGCTGCCCGACAAGGATCGCATCCGAGTGCGGGATCCGGGCCGCGTCGAGCATCTTCTTCGCCTCGGCCAGCGCCTGCTCGCCCTCTTCCGTGTAGTACTTTTCCAGCGCCTCCTTCGACGGGCCGTGGCCGAATGCGCCCCCGACCTTGGGTACCGGCAGGTGCACGAAGACGAGGTGCACCTTGGGCGGCTCCTTGAACCAGTTTGCATGCGAAATGATGCTCGACACCGCATTGAGGGAATGCTTCGAACCGTCTACCGCCAGCAGGATGTTCATCTTCCGGGCTTCCCTTTTTCTTGGACTGGCTGATTTTACGGTATGGGTGTCGCGGATTGCCGCCTTTGATTCGTCTCGTTTCACGCGCGGCGCGGCACTAAGCCGGATAGCGAACAGACGCCGCCCCGGGCCGCGTCCACCCTCGTGCCACCGAATCAGGAAGGAATTCCATGCCCCACTTTCATGCAGTCGTCTGGATGGACCATGCCGAAGCCCACGTGCTCCAGTTCACCTCCGACGAGGTCGAGAAGGCCGTCATCCATTCAAAGGGCAAGCACCGCCAGATCCATCACCGCAGCGGCAAGCCCGGCAGCGGCAAGGCGCCCGAGGACCTCGAGTATTTCAAGAGCGTGATCGATTCGCTCTACGGCGCCCAGCAGGTCCTGCTGACCGGGCCGGCCAACGAGAAAAACGAGTTCAAGAAGCACCTCGATGCGCACTCGAAGCCACTCGCCGCCCGCATTGTCGCGGTGGAAACCTCGGACCACCCGACCGACGGCGAGCTCCTCCAGAAGGCGCGCAAGTACTTCGTGGCAACCGGCAGCCTGCAGGCAGCCCGCTAGGGGAATACTGCCATTATCCGGGCAAGGTCCGCTCCTGTAGCGGCGGGCATGGCGAAATGCTGCCATCGACGCCGGCTCACCCGGTGCTGTCATAGCGCCGGGCAATGGCGCGAATTGCCAGAATCGATTTGCCCCGTCGCCTGAGCGCGCTTACATTCGGAGCACCGCCCTGCCATAAGAACAACCACATGACCGCAGCTTCAACGCCGAACTCACCCGAAGGCAGCCTCGAAGCCCCGACCCGGCACCCGCTGGACTGGAAGAACCCCGATTTCTGGGACCAGGCGAGCCTCGACAAGGAACTGGCGCGGACCTTCGACATCTGCCACGGCTGCCGCCGCTGCGTGAATTTGTGCACCGCCTTCCCGACGCTGTTCGATCTCGTCGACGAAAGCTCCACGATGGAAGTCGACGGCGTCGACCCGAAGGACTTCGGCAAGGTCGTCGACCAGTGTTACCTCTGCGACATGTGCTACATGACCAAGTGCCCGTACGTGCCGCCCCATCCGTGGAACCTCGATTTCCCGCACCTCATGCTCCGGGCCAAGGCGGTGAAATTCAGGAACGGGGACGTGACCTTCCGCGACCGGCTGCTGACTTCGACCGATGCGGTGGGCAAGCTCGCGACGATTCCGGTCGTGGTGCGGGTGGTGAACGCGGTGAACAAGAATCCCGCCGCGCGCGGCGTGATGGACAGCGTGCTCAAGGTGCACCAGGATCGCCGGCTGCCCGAGTATGCGAGCCGCAAGTTCCGTCCGAATGCGGCCGAAAGCCACCCTTTCCCCGTGAAGGAAGGCAAGAACACGCCCGGCAAGGTGGCGATTTTCTCGACCTGCTACATCAACTACAACGAGCCCGGCATCGGCCACGACCTGCTCGCGATCCTCGAGCACAACGAGATCCCCTATGTGCTGGTCGAGAAGGAAGCCTGCTGCGGCATGCCCAAGCTCGAGCTCGGCGACCTCGAGTCGGTGCAGAAGAACAAGGAGGCGAACATCCCTGTCCTCGCGAAGGTTGCGCGCGAAGGGTATGCCATCCTCACGCCGATCCCCTCCTGCACGCTGATGTTCAAGCAGGAGCTGCCGCTGATGTTCCCGGAGGATCCCGAGGTCATTGCCGTGCGGGACGCGATGTTCGATCCGTTCGAGTACCTCGTTCTGCGCAACCGCGATGGGTTGCTCAAGACGGATTTCAAGACGGAGCTCGGCAGCGTCTCGTATCACATCCCCTGCCACTCACGCGTGCAGAATGTCGGGCAAAAGACGCGCGAGATGCTGCAACTCGTACCAGGCACCTCGGTGAACACGGTCGAGCGCTGCGCCGGCCACGACGGCACATGGGGCGTGAAGACGGAATACTTCGAGAACTCGATGAAGATCGGCCGGCCCGTGTTCCGGATGATGGGCGCGCATCCCAAGGGCGGTTCGCCGGATTTCATCAGCTCCGACTGCCCGATCGCGGCACGGCACATCGAGCAGGGAATCGAGGCGCAGGCGGCTGGCGGAACGGATTCCGGCGCAGCGACTCCGACGAAAACGGCGGAGAAAGCACATCCGATCTCGCTCGTGCGCCGCGCGTACGGGGTTTGACAATGGCTTCGCTTGTTTCATTGGCGCGCACGGAAGACGGCGTCGCGCGGCTCACGATCGACCACGCAGCGAAGGCGAACTCGCTCTCGCGCGAGCTGATGACCCAGATGATCGACACGCTTGGCTCATTGGCGGCCGATGAGTCTCTGCGCGCGCTGGTAGTCACCGGTGCCGGGGGCAAGAGCTTCATCGGCGGGGCAAACGTCGACGAGATGGCGGCGGTGGACCGCGATGGCGGCCGCGCATTCATCACGCTCGTGCATCGCACCTGCGATGCGGTCAGGAAAGTGCCGGTTCCCACGATCGCGCGCATCCAGGGGCATACGCTGGGCGCGGGAGTCGAATTTGCCGCGGCGTGCGACATCCGCATCGCTTCGCAGGGCTCGGTCTTTGCGATGCCGGAAGTTCGGCTCGGGATTCCTTCGGTCGTGGAGGCCGTGCTGCTCCCGCGGCTCATCGGGTGGGGACGCACGCGGCTCTTGCTGCTGACCGGGCGCTCGATCGACGCAGCAACCGCGCTCGACTGGGGCCTGGTCGAAGAGGCGGTCCCGGCTTCCGGGCTCGACGCGGCGGTGGACCGCTGCCTGGCGGAGATCCTCGCGAGCGGCCCGCAGGCGGTGCGCCTGCAGAAGCGCCTGATCGATTCATGGATGGACACGAACACCGATCGCGCGATCGACGCCAGCATCGAGGAATTCGCGGCGTCGTGCGCCGCCGGCGAGAAGGACCAGCGCATGGGCGCGCTGATCAGGCAAAGGCAGGCCAGGAAGAAGCCGGCGTAGCGCGCCTGGCTAGTCCAGCCTCAGTCTTTTCCCGGGCGTTTCGCCCTGCCCGGCAGCGTGAACCGGAACGTCGATCCGGTGCCGGGGTGGCTTTCGAGGTCCACTTTGCCGCCGTGGGCCTCGACCATGGTCTTGACGATCGCGAGGCCCAGCCCGGTCCCGCCTTCGCTGTCCGGCCCCATTTCACCCTTCTCGAACACTTTCTCGATCAATTCTTTCGAGATCCCCGTGCCGTTGTCGATGACGGCGCACTCGACCTCCCCGCCCGCTCCGGCCGCCTTGGCCTCGATGTGGATTTCCCCTCGGGGCGTGTAGCGGATCGCATTGGCGATCAGGTTCTGCAGGACGCGCTTCAGCGCGTCCGCGTCCGCGTAGACGACCAGTTCGTCATGCACCTTGTTGTAGAGGCGCGTGCTGTCCGTCCCGTCGACGGGGAGAAGGTCGTGGATGAGCGATTCGACGAGCGGCCACAGGTCCAGCTCCCGGCGCTCCAGCTTTACCCCCATTTCGGTGCGCAGGCTGGCATTCTCCTCGAGGACCTGGCTGACCAGCCTTTCAAGGTGCTGCACGTTGCGGCGCAGGGCGTTGAACATTCGCGCCGCATCGGCGCCGCTTGCGCCGACCGGGTGGGTGCGCTCGAGGACTTTCCCGACGAGCGAGATTGCGTTCAGGGGCGTACGCAGGTCATGGGCTACGAAAGCGAGGTATTCCTCGCGGCGATTCTGCACGTCGAGCGCGCGCTGCGTGGCGTAGGCCTGCACCGCCAACCCGATCGCTCCGTCGAAAACCCGGTTCAGGATCTGGAAGGCCTTGCCCTGCAGGCTGAGCTGGTGGCTGTCGACGAGGTCGTGGATGCAGCCGCGCAGGATGTTGTACTCGGAAACGACTTCCTCGATGTTGAAGCCGTCCTTCACGCGCTGCAGTCCATGGGCCGGCGGGCTGCCGTCCTTAAGGGCGTTCAGGATGGTTTCGTTCGACCCCGCGCGCAGGGCGGCGACCAACTCGTCCAGCAGCGACGGGACATGGTCGTTCAGCGTCGGCGTGTCCAAGTTGCGGGCGGAGGGCATCTGGCACACCTGCGAGCGCCACTGCATCAACAGCGATTCGCAGTGGGTTTCGATGAGGGATGCGAGGTTGTCCAAGTCTTTGTTGCTCATCTCGCCTCCTGACGAGGGCAATGCCACCTGCGAAAAGGCAGGAAGGCAGCGCACGTATTTTTGCGGTTGCCGGCTTTCTGCTCAGTGCGATGACTTACAGAGAAAATAAGGGCGAAAAAAAAGCCCAACCTCGCTGAGGTTGGGCTTTTTTTTCGATATGGCCTGGCGGTAACCTACTTTCGCATACGCAATTGCACACTATCATCGGCGCAAACTCGTTTCACGGTCCTGTTCGGGATGGGAAGGCGTGGTTCCAAGCTGCTATGGCCGCCAGATTGGCTCTGGACTCGACGCGTCGCGCGCAATGCGCAGCGACGGTCAGTCGCGATTCGGGAGAAGTAAAGCTTGGGTGATGCGGTTTCAAGCGCCCACCGGAGTCGCGTATCACAATCCAAACGCGCGATGCTCACGGTTATAGGGTCAAGCCTCACGGGCAATTAGTACCGGTTAGCTCAAGGCCTTACAGCCCTTGCACACCCGGCCTATCAACGTCCTGGTCTAGGACGACCCTTTAGGGGGATCAAGTCCCCGGGAAGTCTCATCTTAAGGCAAGTTTCCCGCTTAGATGCTTTCAGCGGTTATCTTTTCCGCACATAGCTACCCGGCGATGCCACTGGCGTGACAACCGGTACACCAGAGGTGCGTCCACTCCGGTCCTCTCGTACTAGGAGCAGCCCCCTTCAAACTTCCAACGCCCACGGCAGATAGGGACCAAACTGTCTCACGACGTTTTAA
>CAZZDV010000119.1:0-12048 GCA_964652785.1 uncultured Bordetella sp. | reverse complement strand
TACGAGCACGAAGATGCCTGAAGCTACGAGCACGAAGATGCCTGACGATACGATCGAGATCCATGCCGACGGGGCCTGCAAGGGCAACCCCGGCCCCGGAGGGTGGGGCGCGCTGCTGACCGCGAACGGCAAGCGCAAGGAGTTGTTCGGCGGCGAGCCGGCGACCACCAACAATCGCATGGAACTGATGGCGGTGATCAGCGCGCTCGAGTCGCTCAAGCGCCCCTGCACCGTCACCCTCTACACGGACTCTCAGTACGTGCAGAAGGGCATTTCGGAGTGGATCCATTCGTGGAAGCGGCGTGGCTGGAAAACCGCAGACCGCAAGCCGGTCAAGAACGAGGACCTGTGGCGGCGGCTGGATGCCGCAGCGCACACGCATCGAATAGACTGGCGATGGGTGAAGGGCCATGCGGGCAACGCGGGCAACGAGCGCGCCGATGAGCTGGCCAACATGGGCATCGGGAAAGGGGGAGGCGGCTGATGGCGACGCGGCTGGTCGTGCTTGACACGGAGACCACAGGGCTGAACGCGCGGCTCGGCGACAGGGTGGTCGAGATCGGCTGCATCGAGATCGTCGACCGGCGCCTGACCGAGAACCGCTTTCACGCCTACCTCAATCCGGGACGCCCAAGCGAAGCAGCCGCGGAGCAGGTCCACGGCCTGACCTCGGAGTTTCTTGCCGACAAGCCGAAATTCAGCGAGGTCGGGAAGGAGTTCCTCGAGTATGTGCGCGGGGCCGAAGTGCTCATCCACAACGCGGCGTTCGACGTCGAGTTCCTCGACCAGGAACTCGAGCTCGCCGGCCTGGGCAAGTTCAAGGAGCATTGCGTCAGCGTCACCGATACGCTCCTGCGGGCGCGCGAACTGCATCCCGGCAAGCGCAACAGCCTCGACGCGCTCTGCGAGCGCTATGGCGTGGACAATTCCCACCGGACCCTGCACGGGGCGCTGCTGGACGCCTCCTTGCTGGCCGAGGTGTACCTCGCGATGTCGCGCGGGCAGGAGAGCCTCATCGTCGAGGTGGACCTGCCGCAGGCCGTCGCGGGCGGCCCGGCGACTTTCGACGCTTCGCAGCTGGTGGTGGTGCTCGTCACCGCCGACGAACTCGCCGAGCACGAGAAGATCCTCGACGCCATCGACAAGGAATCCAGGGGCCGCACGGTCTGGCGCGCGCTGGCGGCATGATGCGCAATCCCAACCCCTACGAGCAGGACCTCGACAAGAACGCGGCCAACTATGCGCCGCTTACGCCGCTGACTTTCATCGAGCGTACCGCGCGCGTATACCCGGATCGCATTGCGGTGATCCATGGCGCGCAGCGCTACACCTGGAGGCAGACTTTCACGCGATGCCGGCAGCTCGCCTCGGCCCTGACTAAGCGCGGCATCGGCCTGGGCGACACGGTGGCGGTGATGCTGCCGAATACCCCACCGATGTACGAGGCGCACTTCGGCGTGCCGGTCACGGGCGCCGTCCTCAACGCGCTGAACACCCGCCTGGACGCCGAGTCACTCGCGTTCATGCTCGATCACGGCGGCGCGAAGCTGCTGATCACGGACCGAGAGTACTCGCCCATCGTCGAAAAAGCGCTGGCGCTCGCCAAGAACAAGCCCGCCGTCATCGATGTCGATGACCCGGCTTTCACTGGCGGAAAGCTGCTCGGCGAGAAGGACTACGAGGCGCTGCTCGCCGAAGGCGATGCGGATCATCCCTGGGGCGGGCCAGCCGATGAGTGGCAGGCGATTGCGCTGGGCTATACCTCGGGCACGACGGGCAATCCCAAGGGCGTCGTCACCCATCACCGCGGCGCCTACCTCAACGCGGTCGGCAACATCATGGTCTGGGCGATGCCGCATCACGCGGTGTACCTGTGGACGCTGCCGATGTTCCATTGCAACGGCTGGTGTTTTCCGTGGACCATGGCTGCGAACGCGGGCACCAACGTGTGCCTGCGCAAGGTCGAGGCGGCGCCGATCTTCGCCGCGATCCGCGAGCACAAGGTCACCCACTATTGCGGCGCGCCGATCGTGCACCAGACGCTCATCAATGCCCCGCAGGAGCTGCGCAAGGGAATCGACCACAAGGTCAGCTGCCTCGTTGCCGGCGCAGCGCCGCCCGCGGCGATCCTCGAGGGCATGGAGCAGATGGGGTTCTCGATCACGCATGTGTATGGCCTGACCGAGGTTTACGGACCCGCGACCGTCTGCGCGAAGCACGAGGAATGGGAAAGCCTCCCGCTCGCCGAGCAGGCGCGGCTCAACGGCCGGCAGGGCGTGCGCTATCCCGTGCAGGAAGCGGTGACGGTGATGGACCCGCAGACCATGCGCGAAGTCCCGGCCGACGGCGAGACGATAGGCGAGATCATGTTCCGCGGCAATATCATGATGAAGGGCTACCTCAAGAATCCCGCGGCGACCCGGGAAGCGTTCGAGGGTGGCTGGTTCCATTCGGGTGACCTTGCGGTCCTGTATCCCGATGGCTACGTGAAGATCAAGGACCGGTCGAAGGACGTGATCATTTCCGGCGGGGAAAACATTTCCTCGATTGAAGTCGAGGACATCCTCTACCGGCACTCGGCGGTGATGGCGGCCGCCGTGGTGGCCCAGCCGGACGCGAAGTGGGGCGAAACGCCCTGCGCGTTCGTCGAGCTGAAAAGCGGCGCAAGCGCAACCGAGGCCGAGATCATCGAGTTCTGCCGCCAGCACATGGCGCGCTTCAAGGCGCCCAAGAGAGTGATCTTCGGCACGCTGCCCAAGACCTCGACCGGCAAGATCCAGAAATTCATGCTGCGCGAGCAGGCGAAGTCCGCTTCCGCGATCGAGTAGGAGAAAGCCATGAGCGCCGTACCGCACGCTGAACAAGCCGCCGCGCAGGACGTGTTGCTTCGCGAAGACAGCAACGGCATCGCCACGCTGACAATGAACCGCCCGGCTCAGATGAACCTGCTCACGCTGGAGATGCTCGGCGCGCTGCAGTCCGCATTCGATGCGATCGCAAAGGATCCCGGCGTGAGGGTGGTGGTGCTTGCGGGCGCGGGCAAGGGCTTTTGCGCCGGTCATGACCTCAAGGAAATCCGCGGGCTGGGCGCGCCGGACAAAGTCGGCTCGCTGTTCGAAACCTGCAACCGCATGATGATTTCGATCCAGCGCCTGCCACAGCCGGTGGTTGCGCGCGTGCATGGAGCCGCCGCGGCCGCGGGTTGCCAATTGGTTGCGCAATGTGATCTGGCCGTTGCTTCCGAGAACGCGAAGTTCACGACCCCCGGCGTCAACTGGGGTTTCTTCTGCTCGACGCCTGGCGTGCCGATTGGGCGCAACCTGTTGCGCAAGCACGCCATGGAGATGTTGCTCACCGGCGACCTGGTCGATGCCGCCAAGGCGCTCGAATGGGGCCTGGTGAACCGGGTCGTGCCCGCCGGCGAACTCGACGCGGCCGTGATCGACCTTGCGCGCCGCATTGCCGCGAAGCCGCCTGCGACGATCGCCGCGGGCAAGCGCGCCTTCTACCAGCAGATGGACCTGGGCATCGACAAGGCGTACGACCTGGCCGGCGGCGTCATCGCCGCGAGTTTCTCGGTCGCCGAAGGCAAGCAGGGCATGGACGCGTTTATCGACAAACGCCCGCCACCGGCCTACTAGGGCCGGCGCCCGACGCATGCAGCACAGCGCCGACCTCATCACCACCATCGCGACCAGCTTCGGGCTGGCGCTGGTCATGGGGTTCCTGGCGGTGCGGCTCAAGATGTCCCCGATGGCCGGCTACCTGCTGGCCGGCATCATCGTCGGTCCCGCGACTCCTGGCTTCGTCGCAGATATCGGGCTTGCGAAGCAGTTGGCGGAAATCGGCGTCATGCTCCTCATGTTCGGCGTCGGGCTGCATTTCTCGCTCGACGACCTGCTGGCGGTCAAGAAGATCGCCATTCCCGGCGCGATCATCCAGATCATCGTGTCGGCCGCGCTCGGGGCTGTGCTCGCAACGCTCTGGGGATGGCCTCCCGGCACCGCAATCGTGTTCGGCCTTGCGCTTTCGGTGGCGAGCACGGTGGTCGTGCTGCGCTCGCTGGAGGCCAGCCGGTCGCTCGAATCCATGAACGGCCGCATCACGATCGGCTGGCTGATCGTGGAAGACCTCGTCATGGTGCTCGCGCTGGTGCTCCTGCCGCCGCTCGCGGATTTCCTCAAGGTGAGCGGGGCGGGCGGGCAGGCGTCGGCCTCGGCCCTGATGCTTGCGCTGGCGATCACGCTCGGGAAGGTGGTGGCGTTCGTGGTGATCATGCTCGTGGTCGGCAAGCGCGTGCTGCCGCGCATGCTGTGGGCGGTGGCGCAAACGGGCTCGCGCGAGCTCTTCACGCTCGCGGTCGTTGCGGTGGCAGTGGGCGTGGCTTACGGGTCGGCGGCGCTATTCGACGTTTCGTTTGCGCTCGGCGCCTTCTTCGCCGGGATGATGATGCGCGAGTCGGAGCTCAGCCATCGCGCGGCCGAGCAATCGCTGCCGCTGCGGGACGCGTTCGCGGTGCTGTTTTTCGTTTCAGTCGGCATGCTGTTCGACCCGCAGATCGTCTTCGAACGCCCGCTGCAGCTGCTTGCGACCGTCGCCATCGTGATGGTCGGCAACCCGCTGGTCGCGGCCGCGCTGGTGCTCGCCTTCCGCTATCCGCTGAACACGGCGCTCACGGTGGGCGCGAGCCTCGCGCAGATCGGCGAGTTCTCGTTCATCCTCGCGGCGCTCGGGGTGTCGCTCGGGCTCCTGCCCGCGGAGGCGCAGAGCCTCCTCGTGGCGGCCGCGTTGATCTCGATTGCGGCCAATCCGCTCGTGTTCGCGGCTACCCGGCCGGCGCTCGAGTGGATTCGCGCGCGCTCTGCACTTGCGCAGCGCCTGGAGAGAAGCGCCGACCCGCTCGGCGAACTGCCGATGACCACCGGCGAGCGTTACCTCTCCGGACAGGTCGTGCTGGTGGGGTACGGCCGGGTAGGGCGCCGCATCGCCCAGGCGCTGACCGACCAAGGCGTGCCCTACGTCGTCGCGGAGCAGTACCGCGAGCGAGTGGAGCAGCTGCGCGCGTCGGGCACGCCCGCCGTGTCGGGAGACGCCGCGCAGCCTTTCGTGCTGATCCAGGCCCATATCGCCAAGGCGAGCATGCTCGTCATCGCCACGCCTGACACGGTATCTCACCGGCGGATGGCCGAAATCGCGCGCACGCTCAACCCGGGCATCGAGATCGTGGTGCGCACGCACAGCGAGGAGGAGGCGTTGCTCCTCGAGGACGAGGACGTCGGGAAGGTCTTCTTCGGCGAGCACGAGCTCGCGTCGGCGATGATCCGGCATGTCCTGGCGCGTCGCGGCATCGCCCTGGACCCCGAAGGCGCCAAGGCGGGGCCATAACCCTCGAACAGCCCCTGCCAAGGGTTGTTTTCCCGCAGCGCAACAGGCAAACTACGCGCCCGGCCCGGAGGCGTCCTTCCGGACCGATACAAAAAGAGACTATGGCAGGAGACATCATCCTCGAGACCCGGGGGTTGACGAAGGAGTTCAAGGGCTTCGTCGCCGTCAACCGGGTTGACCTGAAAGTAAAGCGCGGGACCATCCACGCGCTGATCGGCCCCAACGGCGCCGGGAAGACGACTTTTTTCAACCTGCTCACCAAGTTCCTGCCGCCGACCGCCGGCCAGATCCTCTACAACGGCGAGGACATCACCAGCGAAAAGCCGGCCCAGACCGCGCGCCGCGGCATCATCCGCTCGTTCCAGATCTCGGCCGTGTTCCCGCACCTCACGGTGCTCGAGAACGTGAGGATCGGCCTGCAGCGCTCGATGGGCAATTCGTTCCATTTCTGGAAATCCGAACGCGTGCTTTCGTCGCTCGATGCAAAGGCCATGGAACTGCTCGAGTCGGTGGACCTCGGCGCGTTCGCCAAGACGGTGACCGTCGAGCTGCCGTATGGCCGCAAGCGCGCGCTGGAAATCGCCACCACGCTGGCGATGGAGCCCGAGCTCATGCTGCTCGACGAGCCGACCGCCGGCATGGGGCACGAGGACGTCGACCGGGTCAAGGCCCTGATCAAGCAGGTGTCCGTCGGGCGCACGATCCTCATGGTCGAGCACAACATGAGCGTGGTGTCCGGCATTTCCGACACCATCACGGTGCTTCAGCGTGGCGCAGTGCTGGCCGAAGGCCCGTATGCCGAGGTGGCGAAGGATCCCGGCGTGATCGAAGCCTATATGGGGACGGTGCACTAGATGAATGCGGCCACCACAGGCGCGCCCCTCCCGAAGGCCCCGGGAGCGCATCCTGCGCTCGCGATCAGCGGGCTCCATGCGTGGTACGGCGAATCGCACATCCTGCACGGCGTCGACCTCACGGTGAACGAGGGCGAGGTCGTCACGCTGCTCGGCCGCAACGGCGCCGGGCGCACCACGACGCTCAAGTCCATCCTCGGTTTGGTGGGAATGCGCAAGGGTTCGATCAAGGTGAAAGGCGTCGAGGCCATCGGGCTGCAGACTCACGAGATCGCGCACATCGGCATTGGTTATTGTCCCGAGGAGCGCGGCATTTTCTCGAGCCTTTCCACCGAGGAAAACCTGATGCTGCCGCCGGAAGTGCAGAAGGGCGGCATGACGGTCGAAGAGATCTACGCGATGTTCCCCAACCTGGAGGAGCGCCGCCACAGCCAGGGCACGCGCCTTTCGGGCGGGGAGCAGCAGATGCTCGCGATGGCGCGCATCCTGCGCACGGGCGCGCGCCTCTTGCTGCTGGACGAGATGACCGAAGGCCTCGCCCCCGTGATCGTGCAGACCCTGGGCCGCGTGATCAGCCAGCTCAAGGAGCGCGGTTTTACCATCGTGCTCGTGGAACAGAATTTCCGTTTTGCCGCGCCGCTGGCCGACCGGCACTACGTAATGGAGCACGGCAGGATTGCCGAAACATTTGCCGCGGCCGAGCTCGAGGCCAAAATGGGCATGCTGCACGAGTACCTGGGCGTTTGACCGCGGAATTCAAGACAAGCTGGACTTTCAATGGAGGCAGGAAAAATGAAACGTAAATTGATCAGCGCATTGGTGGCGGGGGCGTTCGCGCTCGCGCCGGTGGCGATGGCGCAGCAGAAACCGGCCGCGGGCAAGATATCCGACGGCGTGGTGAAGATCGGCGTGCTGACCGACATGTCCGGGCTGTATTCGGACCTGGGCGGCCAGGGCTCCGTAGTGGCCGCGCAGATGGCGGTGGACGATTTCGGCAAGACCGTGCTCGGCGCGAAGGTCGAAGTCGTCTCGGCCGACCACCAGAACAACGCCGAGACGGGCGCCAACCGCGCGCGCGAGTGGTTCGACCGCCAGCAGGTGGACATGATCACCGACGTGCTCAACTCCGGGGTCGGCATCGCCACCGGCAAGATTGCCGCCGAGAAGAAGAAGCTGATCATGAACGTGGGCGCGGCTTCAACGCGGCTGACCAACGAGGATTGCAACCCGAACACGATCCACTACGCCTACGACACTTATGCGCTCGCCAACGGCACGGGCAAGGCGATCGTGAAGCAAGGCGGCGACACCTGGTTCTTCCTCACCGCGGATTACGCGTTCGGCCATTCCCTGGAGAGCGACACCGGCAACGTGGTCAAGGCCAACGGCGGCAAGGTCGTCGGCCAGGTCCGCCATCCCCTCAACGCGGCCGATTTCTCCTCGTTCCTGCTGCAGGCGCAGACCTCCAAGGCCAAGATCGTGGGTCTTGCGAACGCGGGCGGCGACACGATCAACTCGATCAAGGCCGCCAACGAGTTCGGCATCACCAAGAACCAGAGCCTCGCCGGCCTGCTGGTGTTCATCACCGACGTGCACAGCCTGGGCCTCAACACCGCGCAGGGCATGCTGTTGACCGATGGCTTCTACTGGGACATGGACGACCAGAACCGCAAGTGGTCCAAGCGCTTCTTCGACAAGATGAAGAAGATGCCGAGCATGATCCACGCCGGCGTCTATTCGGCGACGATGAACTACCTCAAGGCGATCAAGGCGGCCGGCACGGATGACGCGGCGGCGGTCGTGGCGCAGATGAAGAAGATGGACGTGTCCGACTTCTTCCTGCGCAACGGCAAGCTGCGCGAGGACAACCGCATGATTCACGACATGTACCTCATGCAGGTCAAGAAGCAGTCGGAGTCGAAGTACCCGTGGGACTACTACACGCTCAAGGCGACGATTCCCGCCGCGGAGGCCTTCCAGCCGCTGGCGGCCTCGCGTTGCCCGCAGTTCAAGAAGTAAGCGGCTGAAGGAAGCGGCCCGGAAGCGCACGTTTTCCGGGCCGACCTTTTCCAATGACTGAAATCTTCGGCATCCCGCTGCAGGCTTTCCTGAGCCAGCTCCTCCTTGGGCTGGTGAACGGGTCGTTTTACGCCATGCTGAGCCTGGGCCTGGCGGTGATCTTCGGATTGCTCAACGTGGTGAACTTCGCCCACGGCACTTTCTACATGCTCGGCGCCTTCGGCGCCTGGCTGACATTGCAGTACCTCGGCCTCAACTACTGGTTCGCCCTGGTCATTTCGCCCCTCGCCGTCGGCATCGTCGGCATCATCATCGAGAAGACGATGCTGCGCTGGCTCTACAAGCTCGATCATCTCTACGGGCTGCTGCTCACATTTGGATTGGCGCTGATCCTCGAAGGCATGTTCCGCCAGCAGTTCGGCGTTTCCGGCCAGCAGTATCAGGTGCCCGATGCATTGCGGGGTGCGACCAACCTCGGCTTCATGATCCTGCCCAACTACCGCGCCTGGGTCGTGGTCGCCTCGTTGGTCGTCTGCTTCTCCACCTGGTACGTCATCGAGCGCACGAAGCTCGGCGCGTACCTGCGGGCGGGGACCGAGAATGCGGCCCTGACGCAGGCTTTCGGCGTGAACGTGCCGCGCATGGTCACGCTCACCTATGCGTTCGGCGTCGCGCTGGCGGCTTTTGCCGGCGTGCTGGCCTCGCCGATCATCCAGATCAACCCGCTCATGGGCTCCAACATCATCATCGTCGTGTTCGCGGTGGTGGTGATCGGCGGCATGGGTTCGATCCTCGGTTCCATCCTCACGGGCCTCGGCCTGGGGGTCATCGAGGGCCTCACCAAGGTGTTCTACCCGGAGGCCTCCTCCACGGTGGTTTTCGTCATCATGGCGATCGTGCTGCTGGTGCGGCCGGCCGGCCTTTTCGGCAAGGAAAAGTAGCCGCATGGACAACAGGAACAAGATCCTCTACGCCGGGCTGTTCATCGTGGGGCTCATCGCGCCGGCCGTGGTGTACCCGATCTTCCTCATGAAGGCGCTGTGCTTCGCGCTCTTCGCCTCCGCCTTCAACCTGCTGCTCGGCTTCACGGGTTTGCTTTCCTTCGGCCACGCGATGTTCCTCGGCACTGCCGGCTACATCACCGGCCATACGGTCAAGGTGATGGGGTTCCCGACCGAGCTCGGCATCCTCGCGGGCGTGCTTGCTTCCACGGTGCTCGGTTACCTGGTGGGGTCGCTCGCGATCCGCCGGCAGGGGATCTATTTCGCGATGATCACGCTCGCGTTCTCGCAGATGCTGTACTTCATCTACCTGCAGGCGCCGTTCACCGGCGGCGAGGACGGCCTGCAGGGCATCCCGCGCCAGACCTTCCTCGGCATCGTCAACCTCGAAGACGACACCGCGATGTACTACTTCACCTACGGCGTCGTCGTGCTCGGGTTCTGGCTGATCTACCGCACGATCCATTCGCCCTTCGGCCAGGTGCTCAAGGCGATCCGCGAGAACGAGCCCCGGGCGCTCTCGCTCGGCTATGACGTCGACAAGTACAAGCTGCTGGCGTTCGTGATTTCCTGCGCCCTGTCGGGGCTCGCTGGGTCCACCAAGGCGCTGGTGTTCAAGTTCGAGACCTTGACGGATGTGCACTGGGCGATGTCGGGCGAGGTCGTGCTGATGACATTGCTCGGCGGCCTGGGGACGATCCTCGGGCCGACGGTCGGTGCCTTCATCGTGATCACGCTGCAGAACCAGCTCTCCCACCTCGAGGGCTGGGTCACCGTGATCACCGGCGTGATCTTCGTGATCTGCGTGCTCGCTTTCCGCCGCGGCGTGGTCGGCGAGATCGCGGCGCTGCTCAAGAAGGCGTGACGAACCCCGAGTGAAAAAGTACGACGTCGCAGTCCTAGGCGCCGGCATCATCGGGATCTGCGTCGCCGCGCACCTGCAAAAGCGCGGACGGTCGGTGGTTCTCCTCGACAAGCGGGGAGCGGGGGAAGAAACCTCGTTTGGCAACGCGGGCCTCATCCAGCGCGAAGGCGTCTTTCCGTACGGGTTTCCGCACGATTTCGGCGCGCTGCTGCGCTACAGCCTCAACCGCACGGTCGATGCTCACTATCACCCATCGGCGGTCCTCGACCTGGCGCCTTTCCTTTGGAAATACTGGCACCATTCGCGCCCCGCGCGCCATGCCGAGGTAGCGCGCAAGTATGCCAAGCTGATCGAGCACTGCGTCACCGAGCACGATTCCCTTGCCGCCGAAGCCGGCTGTGAGCACCTGATCCTGCGCGGCGGGTGGATGAAAGTCTTCCGCACCACGGCCGAGCGCGATCACCGCATCGCAGAGGCCGAAGGATGGCATCGCGAATTCGGGCTCAACTACCGCGCGCTCGACGCCAGGGCGCTGCAGGAAGCCGAGCCACACCTGGCCCCGGTGCTGCCCGGCGCGCTTCACTGGACCGACCCTACACGCGTGGACGATCCGCACGCGCTTTGCCTGGGCTATCTCGGCCTGTTCCAGCGCCTCGGCGGCGACTTCCTGCAGGGCAATGCCGCGAGCCTCGAGCCACGCGCGCACGGCGGCTGGGCGATGCAGACGGCGACCGGGCCGGTGGAGGCGGGCGCCTGCGTTGTTGCGCTCGGCCCCTGGGCGGGCGTGTTCACCCGCGCACTGGGTTACAACCTGCCGCTTGCGGTCAAGCGCGGCTATCACATGCATTACCGCGCCGCGGGCCACGCCAAGCTCAACCTGCCGGTGCTCGATACAGAGCGCGGCTATTTCCTCGCGCCGATGAAGGCCGGCATCCGCCTCACGACCGGCGCCGAATTCGCGCGTCGCGACGCGATCCGCACGCCCGTGCAGCTCGGCCGCGCCGAGCCGATTGCGCGGGACCTCTTCCCGCTGGCCGAACGGCTGGACGCCGAGCCGTGGATGGGCTCGCGCCCCTGCACGCCCGACATGCTGCCGGTGATCGGGCCTGCGCCGCGCCACAAGGACATGTGGTTTGCCTTTGGCCATGCGCACCATGGGTTGACCCTGGGTGCGGTGACGGGGCGGATGGTGACCGACATGGTGGTCGGCGAGACGCCTTTCGTGGATCCGGAGCCTTTTTCGGCGACGCGGTTTGGGGTGTAGAAAGTGCGGGATGGCAGCAATCCTCCTTGCGACCCGCTCCCAGACTGGGGGCTGACCGAAAAATGGCAGCAATTTCGGTTTCGGCCCGGCTCTGTTTTGCGCTTCGGCAATCGCCAGTCGTCTACCTGACTAACTCTGGCGGCCCTTGCGCGCGGCGTATTTGGCGTCGCGCGCGGCCTTCTGCCCACTTTTAAGTGCTGTGTCGGCCGCCGCTTGGGCAATGCGCGCGGCGTTCTTGCGTGCCTTTTCATCCGCTTCAGCGCGTGCTTGCCTGACTTTCTCCACTGCGTGTTCTGCGTTTCTCCGTTCAGTGGAGGCCCGCTTCGCGGATTCACGTTCCGCACTACGAATTTGCCGTGCTTCCTCTGCTGCCACGCGTTCAGCCTTTCGCTCAGCTGACTGTGCTTCGCCGACCTGCGTTCTTAAGCGAATCTTTTCCAGCTGGGCCTGCTTTGCGCTGGTCGCCGTTTGCAGGCGTTCCGTGAAACTTATTTCTTTCCGAGCCATGTAACTGATCCTTTATTTTCAATCGTACAAGCGACCAACACCGCCGATTACTTTAGCCCAGCGGCACCAAAGAAAATTGACGCCGATGATCAATTCGCCAATTCCATGTCGGTTCGCCACAAACTTTCTCATTCATTGTGCATTCTCGAGTTA
>CAZZDV010000118.1:0-12061 GCA_964652785.1 uncultured Bordetella sp. | reverse complement strand
TGCACCGGGATGGCTTCGAGCGCATGCCTGCGGTACGCATCCGAGCTCATGTAAACCGGTTCCTGGCCAAGGGTTTCGAGCAACGACACGAATTCCAGATCGTCCATCGAACGCTTGATCGCATCGTGCATCGTCCGGACCACGGCGGGCTCCATTCCGCTTGGGCCGACAATGCCCCACGGCGAGAACTCCACGCTATCGAGACCGACTTCCTTAAGCGTCGGCACGTTGGGATAGCGCTTGAGGCGCTTGCCCGAGATGCTTCGATTCGACAACGTCTCCTGAAATCGACCCGGCGCCACCGGAGCGTCAACGCCCTACCCCGTCGAGCGTTGAGCAACCTGGGGGAACGAGTACCCGTTGGCCGCGTCCAACGGGTGATTCAGCAACCAGGAGAAGACAAATGCTCAAGTACACGATCGTCGCGGTAGTCGCCGCGGCAATGATGGGTTCGGCGGGGATCAGCATGGCCGCCGCCAACAAGGTCGGCGACAACGACAAAGCCACCCCCGCGCAGCGAGCTGCGGCCGCCACGCGCAACGCTGCACACACCACTGCGCAGGCCACTCGTAACGCGGCGCACAAGACTGCCAAGGCCACACGGCACGCAGCCCACAAGACGGCGAATGCGACGCGTCATGCGGCGCACGAAACCGCCAAGGCGACGCGCAAGGCGGCTCACAAGGTCAAGCACGCCACCCACAAGGCGGTACATCCGACGAGCCGCCGCATGAATGAAGCACCGGAGTACCGTGCTTCGACCACTCGCGAGCAGCGCATGCAGGATGCGCATTCGAACTGGCAGCGCACCCGCCGACTCTGAGATTTCCACGGTCAACAAAAAAAGCCCGGCAGCGATGCCGGGCTTTTACTTGCTTTGCGCCCCTGTGGCGCGCGAGCTCGGCGCCTAGTTGGGCCGGCGCGATTCCTTGCGGACGGCGTTGGCCGCGTCGCCCAAGCTCTTCTGCACCTTGCCGACGACCTTCTCCGCCACGCCCTTGGCCTGCAGCGAGCGGTTGTTGGTGACGCGGCCGGCGACTTCCTTGACCTTGCCGGCGGCTTCCTTCGCCCTGCCCTTCACTTGATCCTTATTCATGAATGTTCTCCTCAAAGGATTGTTTCGACGACTGATCCTACGGTCCATTCGCCACGCCTTTCCGTGCGCTGCTTCACATACAATCCATTGAATACCTTGGGGGCCGAATGCTGAGAGTGCTGGTGCTGGGTGCCGCGGGTTTCATCGGCTCGCGACCTGTGCGTTCCTTAAGCGAGCCGCTCAACGGCAACGACACGGTCTGCCCGGTCGCGCCGGACACGCCCATGCCGTTCGCTTCGGTCAACAAGGTCGTCAAAGGCTTCCTGAAGCTGCATGACCTCCCCAGACCGGCTCTACTGTTAACGCTGCGCAATTGCAAACACAAGGAGGAACAATGACAACGACAGTTCGAATTGCGCTCGCGGCGCTCGCCCTGCTATTCAGCGCCGCGTTTTTCGCCACTGCACACGCACAGGACTACCCGGTGCGCCCAGTCAAGCTCGTCGTCCCCTACGCGCCCGGCGGCGGCACGGACATCGTCTCGCGGCTGGTGGCGCAGAAGCTCACCGACGCCTGGGGCAAGCAAGTCATCGTCGAGAACCGCGCCGGCGGCAACGGCTTCATCGGCTCGGAGTACGCGATGAAGCAGCCGCCCGACGGCTACACGATCCTCATCAGCATCGCGAGCACGCATGCCACGGCGCAGTTCCTGTTTCCAAAGCTGCCCTACGACCCGTTCCGCGATTTCCTTCCCGTCACGCAATTGGCGCTCTCCCCGGTGGTGCTGCTGGTGCATCCCTCGCAGCCGTGGAAGACTCTGCGCGACTACGTGGCCGCCGCGAAGGCCGCGCCGGTGAACTACGGAAGCTTCGGCCACGGCTCGACCGCGCACATGTATGGCGAGCTCATGAATCTAAACGCGGGCACCAAGCTCACGCACATCGCCTACAAGGGCTCCGGGCCGGCGCTCACCGACCTGCTGGGCGCGCAGATCCCTTCCGCGCTCCTCGACATCGCCGCCACCAAGTCGCAGATCGTCGCCGGCAAGGTGCGGGCACTGGCAGTGACCGGACCTAAACGCTGGCAGGCGCTGCCCGATGTGCCTACGTTCGCGGAAGCCGGGTTCCCGGGATTCGAGGTGGTGGGATGGTTCGCCGCCTTCGCGCCTGTGGGCACGCCGCGGCCGATCATCGACAAAGTCGCCGCCGACATGACGCGCGCGATCCGCAGCCCGGACGTAGTGGCGAGGCTGATCGAGCTCGGCACGGAACCTGCTGGGGGGACGCCGGAAGAATTCATGGCGAACTGGAAGGCGACTTCGGATGCGCTCGGGGACGTCATCAGGCGCGCGAAGATCACGGTCGAAAACTAAAACACAGGGGAAACACGATGAGCGGTAACGCACGAAGCAAGGCAGTCGCAGCAACCCTCCGGGCCGTTGCGCTCGGGCTTCTGGTCGGCGGCACCGCCCACGCGCAGGACACCAAGACCATCCACGTCATCGTCCCGCTGCTGGCCGGCGCGGGCACCGACGTGGTCACGCGCACCTTCACCAACCAGCTCTCGCAGCGCCTGGGCCAGCCGATCGTGGTCGAGAACAAGGCCGGCGGCGCGACATTGATCGGCGCTTCGTATGTGGCCAAGAGCACACCGGACGGCTACACCCTGCTCGGCGCCACAACGAGCACCATGTCGGTGCTGCCGAGCGTGCAGAAGGCTGCGCAGGACACTTTGAAGGACCTCGTGCCGATCGTCGCCTTTTCGGTTTCGCCTTTCGTGTTCGGCGTGGCGGCCGAGTCGAAGTACAAGACCCTTGCCGACATGCTCGCCGCAGCCAAGGCCAATCCCGGCAAGCTCACTTTCGGCTCGAGCGGCACCGGGTCGTTGACGCACATGGTGGTCGAGCTGCTCAGCGTGGTGGCCAAGGTCAACTTCACGCATGTCCCGTACAAGGGCGTGACCGGGGCTTACACGGATGTGATCGGTGGGCGGATCGATTTCCTCGCGGATTCGCCGGCCTCGATGCTGCCGCAGGTGAAGGGGAACCGAATGCGTGCGCTGGTGGTGACTGCGCCGCAGAAGCTGCCGACTTTTGCGGGCGTGCCTACGGTGGCTGAGTCCGGGTTGAGCGGTGCCGAGGCAGACTTTACGACCGGGCTGCTTGCGCCTGTCGGTACGCCTCCGGCTGTCATTGCGCGGCTACAGGGCGAGGCGCTGAAAGTTGCGGAGAGCAAGGAGTTCCGCGATTACCTGGCGACGCAGGGCTATGAGCCGCTGGCCGCGGATGGGGCGGAGTTCGGGAGGATCATCAAGGGCGGCCTGGCGAAGTGGGAGCGAGTCGTCAGAGAGCGAAATATTAAAGTGGAATAACCTCTCGTCTGCTCCGGTTACCTCGTTCGTCAGGCGGGCGATCGAACATGCTCCGTTGTTGCGTCGTGCTTATGGAGGATGTCTTGGATCTGCGCAGGTTGAAACGCCACATCGCAGCAGCATCTCCCGAACCCGCCCTTTGCGTTGACCGCCTTGACCCATTCATCGAGCGCTGACTTTCGCGTCGGATGGCAGGGCTTCGTCGAGTACCAGGTGCGCATCGCACGCGTCGCGACGCGCCCCCGGATCTCATTCACCTTGTCCAGCGGCTCGGTTCGGCGAGTGTTGTTGCGGATATCGAAAATCTCGTATCCCGCGGGCCTGCGCTGCTCCACCAGCATGAGCGTCCCATCGCGCGCCTGCTCCCAGTGGCGGGAGGGCGCTTCGTAGGGGGAGTTGATGATGAGGGACTTTGGGGCAGTCACGATGTCCGGCTTCATTTCAGCTTGCAGTCGCGAGCTCATTCAGCCGCCTGCGCGCGCGCGCAAGACTATTCGACTGCTGACCCGCCCGGGATGGATCCCAGCTGGTTCGAACGAAATTGGATAGCACGGAGTTATACCCAAGTCCCTGCGCAGCCGTAGAACCGCTTTCCCCGACAAGGTCTTCACGCACTGCTCGCGGCGCGCGCTTAGCCAGCTGCAATAGCGATCGTTTTGCGTCCGGAAGCGCATCCGGATCCAAGGGAACATGCCGCACACTGATTCGGAGCAAGTGCGCCATTCCGTCCCGGTCCGCAAGCAGCCACGATTCAACTTGGCGCACCGCAACTCGGAACAAAAGCTGCCTGGGAATCGTGTCTCTGCGCGACCAGTCGTCAATGAGCGTCGCCGGACACTCTTCTGTGTCCAAATCGGTGAGCAACAACACCGGCGCACGGCGAGCGATCTCGCAAAAGTTCCTTATTCTCGACTTCAGGTAGCCGAAACCGCGACGCCGCAGCCGTTCCGTAACAGTCAGATCCGAACCCGTGTCGTCGACCAGCCGCTGGCCGATCGCCTCGCTAAGCGCATCCTCGGTAGCGAGCACCAATCGGCGCATTTACCATAGACCCAGTTGTTCCGCCGCCTGCGGGCGCGTCTTGGGCAAAATGACCTCGGCAACCGACAAACCGGCCTTCAGGCTGGAACTCTCGAGCTTGTCCAGCGTCCGAATAATCGTGCCGTCGGATCCCGGTTCCAGGATCAGCACGCCACGACCGTCGATGCCCTGATTGCTCATCATGGCTTCGCTATGGCTGGATATGACGATCTGACGCCGACGCTTTGCGCTACGTTGCACGTGCTGAATCATCTGCGGGATTTGCTCGACGATGGCGCTGTTCAACGACAACTCCGGCTCTTCCAGCAACAACAAAGAGTCGCCATCGAGCAGCGTCCATAGCAGGCCGATCAATCGAAGCGTGCCGTCCGAAAACTGCTCTTCCCGCTGCCAGCCCGCGTTGGGGCGGTGATGTTCATAGAGCGCTTCGAGGTGAGGGCGACCGGTGCTCGAGTCTTGTGCGAATTTCAGGTGCTTGAATCTTGGCACCGCCAACGACAATGCCTTCTCGATCCTTTTCAGGCGGGCGTCGCGCGTCTTGCTGCTGCACTTCGCAATGCGTTCCAGAAAACCTTGCCCGAACGGATCGTTCTCCAGCCGATTGCCGCCGATTCGATCGCCAAACTTGAGCAATTGCGGAACAAGATGCAAATAGGTTACATCTCCAAAGAAATCCGCCACGTCTCGGAATTCGCCATTTGTCTGTATCTGCTCGAGATGCGTCTGCGTCAGCTGACGCGGATCTTCTTTGTCCTCCGGTCCGGGTCTATCGAGGATTTTCCGATCCGCGCGCCAAACCTGCTCTTTCGATACCACAGGACGTTGCGCTCCCTTGCCTTCCGCCTTGAACCCAAGCACATATCGCCATGCAGGCGTCGCGTCATCGGCGCTGTCGGAGAGGTGAACTTCGATTCTTACTTCCGGATCCCTGCGAGCATGCAGGCAGCGGAGCTTCGTAATTCCGCCGCGATCATCCACCGCTTTCTGCAGCCCGCCTCCGGCCGGTTTGCTGACGTCCCGAAGAAAGCGGAAAACATCGAGAAAATTCGATTTACCCGAGGCGTTGGCCCCCACCAGGTATGTGCGTTCCCGCATAGGCACATCGGCTTCGCGAAAATTTCGCCAGTTTTTCAATTTCAGCCTGGTGACGACCATATTTCAGACTCCGGATTCTTGTCGATCGAGCGTGCAGTATTTTGCTTTCAAATTCACCGTCACTTCGGCTTCTTCGGCGATATCTGGCGTACGGATTGTAGCTATCATTCGACGTTCTCCAACGGAATGATTTTCAGCGACTCGATCCCGCGATCGTCCACGATCTTAAGGGGACCCTTCCGACACTCCCCAGTCTCACGCAGAAAGTTTGTCAAAACTAGAAATTAAACTGGCCGGATCTGCGCGTGGATACTAACTCTATGGAATTAAAAGATTGACTTTATCGAATCTTGCGTATCGGCAGACCATGCTCCAGCTGTTGCGCCGGCCGGTCCACCGCCTAGGATCGCCGCGCCCGTTTCGCCCCTCGCATTGCGCCCCCCCGCCCCGCATGCAATCATTTGTCGATCGCAACCAAAGCGCAAGGCGTGGAACCGATGACGCTAGCCGAAACCACCGCCCGGGAGTCGCCGAAATCTGCGGCGGGCATGGCGAAAGTTGCGTTGCGCGAAATCGGCCTGCGCTACTACACCCGCGCCGGTGAAGTCGAAGCGCTGCGCGACATCTCCCTTGACATCCACCCCGGCGAATTCGTCAGCATCGTCGGCCCCAGCGGCTGCGGCAAGAGCACCCTGCTCTCGCTCATCGCCGGAATCCTGCAGCCGACTTCGGGCTCGGTCCTGATCGATGGCGATCCCGTTACCGGGCCTTCGCAATCCTGCGGCTACATGTTGCAGCACGACCACCTCTTCGGCTGGCGCTCGATCCTGCAGAACGTGCTCCTCGGGCCGGAGATCCAGGGTGCGGACATGAATGCTGCGCGCAACTTCGCCCGCGAGCTCCTCGGCCGCTACGGCCTGGCCGAGTTCGTCGACCACTACCCGCACCAGCTCTCGGGCGGCATGCGCCAGCGCGCGGCCCTCGCCCGCACGCTATGCACGCGGCCCGAGGTCCTGCTGCTCGACGAACCCTTCTCCGCGCTCGACTACCAGACGCGCCTCGCGATCTCGGACGAGATCGGCCTGATCCTGCGCGAGGAAGGCAAGACCGTGATCCTCGTGACGCACGACATCTCGGAGGCGATCAGCATGACCGACCGCGTGATCGTGCTGGGACGGCGGCCGGGGCACGTGAAATCGGAGCACCACATCGCATTCCCCAGCGTCCCCGGCGGACGCCCCTCGCCTTTCGCAGCCCGCAGCGCGGCGGAGTTCGGGAGCTACTTCAAGGTCATCTGGGATGAGCTCGACGTCCATGTCGCAACCTGAGGCGCGCACTCAGCCCAGCGAAGGTTTTCGCGCCTACCTCGCCGGCCTGCGGCGAGAGTCGCGTCGCGTGCGGCTCATGCAGGCGCTCGCGATCATCCTTTTCCTCGCCCTGTGGGAGATCGCGCCCAAGATGCAGTGGGTCAACCCGATGCTCACGAGCAATCCCTCGGCGGTGGTGGAGATCTTTTTCACCATGGCGCGCGAGAACAACCTCGCGCTGCACGTCTGGGTCACCTTCAAGGAGGCCGTCGCCAGCTTCTTCGTCGGCATGGTCTCGGCGGTGCTGATCGCGATGGCGCTGTGGTGGTCGAATTTCCTGTATCGGATTCTCGACCCCTTCCTGGTAGTTGCGAACTCGCTGCCCAAGCTGGCGCTGGCCCCGATCTTCTACATCTGGCTCGGCGACGAGTGGTCGGTCTACGGCATCGCGATCGCGATCAGCGTCTTCATCACGATCCTCATGGTCTACGGGGGCTTTCGCGAGACGGACGCCGACAAGATCAAGCTGGTGCGCACCTTCGGCGGCAGCAAGTGGCAGGTCCTCGCCAAGGTGGTGTTGCCAGCCAACATCCCGGTGATGATCGGCGCGCTCAAGATCAACGTCGGCCTCGCGCTGGTCGGCGTGATCGCGGGCGAGTTCCAGGCCTCCAAGGCGGGGCTTGGGTACCTCATCATCTACGGCAGCCAGATTTTGCAGATGCACATGGTGATGGCCTCGATCGCGATCCTCGCGGCGATGTCGGTCGTCATGTACATGCTCATTGCATTGCTCGAAAAATCGGTCGTCCACGACCGCACATAACAACTGGAGGAGACAACGATGAAGACGATCACGAAGCGAATCGCAATCGCGGCCGCGCTGGCCGCGCTGGCCGCGCTGGCGGCCCCGGCGGCGCAGGCTCAGACCGCATCACAGACCACGGTCAATTACATGGAGGTGATCCGCTCGATCTTCTACCTGCCCTCCTACGTCGCCATGGAAAAAGGCTACTTCAAGGAACAGGGGCTGGATGTGAAGATGGACACCGGCTGGGGCACCGCCAAGGTGCTGCCGCCTTTCCTCGGCGGCCAGCGCGACATCGTGCTGCTCGGGCCCGAGTCGCAGGTGTACATCGAGAATTCGCCCTCGCCGGATAAGAGCAAGATCTTCTGCCAGCTCACCGCCAAGGACGGGCTGCTGGTGCTCTCGCGCAAGAAGATGGCGCCCAACGAGTTCAAGTGGGCCATGGTCAAGGGCAAGGACTACCTCGACTGGACCAACGGCACCACGCCGCAGATCGACAGCCTGTGGGTGCTGAAGAAACACGGCATCAACCCGCAGAAAGACCTCGCCAACTACATGACCAACGTCGCCTCGGGCAACCGCGATTCGGCGTGGATCGCCGGCAAGGGCGATTTCGGCACCTTCTTCGAGCCCACCGCGTCCCTCATCGAGCGCGAGAACAAAGGCTATGTCGTCGCGTCCCTGGGCAACGAGATCGGGCCCATGGGATTCACCACCTTCATGGCGACCGACAAGTTCATCGCGAAAAACCCGAAGGTCGTGCAGGGCTTCTGCAATGCGATCCAGAAGGCGCAGAACTTCGTCGCCACGGCTTCGCCTTCGGACATGGCCAAGCTCGTCAAGCCGCACTTCATGGCTTTGGAGTACGACCTGATGCTCAATTCGATCAAGCGTTATCAGGGGTTGGGGGTGTGGGCTAAGGACGTGACGTACAGCGAGCAGTCGTTGAATAAGCTGCAGGACATCATGGTCGAGGGCGGCGTGCTCAAGGCCGATCAGAAGGTGAGCTATGCCAAGGCGGCGACCAAGGTATTTTCGGAGAATGCGAAGAAGACGGTGAAATGAGCGAGGGCACAAATGCGCCTACGCTTGCGTCGCTGGCCGAAAAGCTCGCTTCGGGCAAGACCACCAGCCGCGCGCTGACCGAGGAGGCGCTCTCCCGGATCGAAGCCCCCGGCGGCGAAGGCAAGGCCACTTTCATCCAGGTATTCCGCGGGGCCGCTTTGGCCGCTGCGGATGCGAGCGACAAGCTGCGCAAGGCCGGCGTCGTGCCCTCGCCTTTGGCCGGGATCCCGGTTTCGGTCAAGGACCTGACCGATGTGGCCGGGTTGACCACGCATGCGGGGTCCAAGAGCCGTGAGGGCGATGCGCCGGCGGCTCAGGATGCGCCGGTACTGGCGCGGTTGCGGGCGGCTGGGGCGGTGGTGATGGGGACCACCAACATGACCGAGTTCGCTTTGGGCGGCCTTGGGATCAACCCGCACTACGGGGATCCGAAGAATCCGTGGGATCGGGCGACCGGGCGGATTCCGGGAGGGTCGTCTTCCGGGGCGGCGGTTTCGGTCACCGATGGGATGGCTTACGCAGCGCTGGGGACGGACACCATGGGGTCGGTGCGGATTCCGGCGGGGCTTTGCGGGTTGGTGGGTTTCAAGCCGACGGCTTCACGCGTGCCGCGCGAAGGCATCTTCCCGCTCTCGACGACTCTGGATTCGGTCGGCCCCCTGGCCAACTCCGTGGAGTGCTGCGCGCTGATCGACGCGATCTTTTCCGGCGAACCGCCGCCAAAGCTTTTGCCGATGCCTTTGTCCGGACTGCGGCTTGGGGTTCCCAGTAACCTCGTGCTCGACGGCCTCGACCCGGAAGTCGCCAAGGCCTTCGACTCGGCCCTCGAGAAACTCTCCGCCGCCGGGGCGAAGATCGAGTCGTTCGTGTTTCCCGAGATCGACGAAGTCATGGACCTCAACCGTCGCTGCGGCCTTTCCGGGGTCGAGTGCTATGCCCTGCACCGTTCGCGGATCCCCGGGCGGGAAGCCCGTTACGACCCCCGCATCCTCTCTCGCATGCTCGGCACCAAGGACATGGTGATGGCGGACTACTACGACGCGCTGCAGCTTCGCGCGGAGCTGGTGACGCGGAGTGCGCAGACGACGGGCAGGTTCGATGCGGTGGTGATGCCTACGCTACCGGTGATCGCTCCGCCGATCTCGAAGTTCCTGGCGACCGAGGAAGGCCGGAAGGACGGGTTTCCGATTTTGATCAGGAATACGTGTATTGCGAATTACCTGGATCGGTGTGCGGTGACGGTGCCGTGCCATGAGCCGGGGACAGCGCCGGTGGGGTTTACGGTGATGGGGGAGAGGATGGGCGATCGGAGGGTGTTGGAGGTCGGGCGAGGCGTTGAAATAACAATTTAGAACTAGAGGGCGGCAGGCCGGAACGCCACGTCTGCGCTGCACCGACGTTGTGGGGGATTTTACGGGAATCCTCAACAATTTTTACAGAAGTCCGCGCCCCTGCTGGCTCTCCGGGTGATTTTTTTCTGGTACCAGTACATTCCCGCTTCGCTCAATCGGGCTGGATGCGGTCTCAAAAGGAAACCAGGATCTTCCCGGACCGCCCGCCGCGCGCGGCGTGCGCAACCGCTTCCTTGATCTTGCGGATCGGGTAAACGGCTTCGACTTCCACCGCGAGGGTGCCGTCGGCGACCTTGGCGGTGAGTTCGCGATACAAGTCCGCGATCTGCGCAGGCGGCGTGTCGACGTACCACTTGCGCAGCCAGAAGCCTTGCAGCCTCACGTCGCGAAACACCGTCTCGCGTCCGTCCACCATGCACGGCTCGCCGCTGAGCAGGCCGTAGTTGACCACGGTCCCGCCGTCACTCAGGCAGCGGGCGAGGCGCTGGGTGCCTGAACCGCCCACGGCGTCGATCGCGAGCGGCAGCGCGGCCGCTTCGCCAATGGCGGCGCGCACACGGGTATCGAGATCGGGACCGTCCACCAGCACGACGTCGCCGCCGAACGCGCGCAACGGCGCGATGAGCTCTTCGCGCCGCACGACATTGATTGTCTTGACCCCGGCGAGCCGAGCGAGGCGGATCAGGCAATGCCCGACCCCCGAGTTGGCCGCGTTCTGGATGACCCACTGTCCCGGTTTCGGCGCGACGATCGTGTGAAGCATCAGGTACGCGGTCGGCGGATTCACCCGCAACATGGCGAGCTGTTTGGGGTCTGCGTCGCCGGGCAGCGCGAAGACCGCCTTACCCGGCGCCTTGATGCGCTCGCGCCAGCAGCCCGGGCCGGGGAGCAAGACCCGGTCGCCCGGCTTCACATGACGAACAGCCGAGCCGGCCTTGGCGATGCGCCCGACGCCTTCGGCGCCAGGAGTCATCGGCAGCGCGGGCGGCGCCGCCCCGTACTTGCCTTCGAGATTCAGGACGTCGGCCGGATTGATCGGGACGAACTCGGTCTCGACGACGACCTCCTCCGGGCCGGGCTCGCCGGGATCGGCTTGCTCGACCAATTCGATTGCCGTTTCGGGTCGGCCAAATGTGCTTACTTGTGCAGCCAGCATCGGGGTCCTCCTCTTATGAAGTGAAGCGTTTCATCATGCGGATTTCCTTTGCGCGATCGTTTTCGCCATTCGCGCGCCGGGGGAGTGCTACTCGTAGCCGGCTTCGCGCTGGTGGCGAAGGGCCAGGATTACGACGGTGTCGATCGGGGCGAGGTAGTCGTACAAGGCGACGTATCCGGTGTGGCCGCGCGAAATGACGAGTTCGCGCATCCCCGACTCTGCGGGACGGCCGATCAGCGGATGCTGCGCCAGGATCGACACGCCGCTGACGATCGCTTCGGCCGCCGCAATCGCTGCCGACGGGTCGTTCTCGGCCACGAATTCCTGCAATCGTTCGAGATCGAGGATTGCCCGGGGAGAATAGGCCAGGCGCGTCACACGGCTACTTGGCGAGTTTCCTCGCGCGGGGGCGGGCCGCCTTGGCCCCGCGTGCGCGGGCAAGCAGCCAGCCGTGGACGTCGGCGGCTTCCATGACTTTTCCGTACGTCGCGACCTCCTGGCGGGCTTCCAGCGCCGAGGCAACGAAGGCGTCGCGATTTTCTTCGCGGGCGGTTTGCGCCGCGAGTGCATCGACCATGAACGCGTGCGGCGACTTGCCGCTTGCCGATGCAAGTGCGTTGATGCGCTCTTTAAGCGACTCGGGCAGTTTCAGCGTCACGGCGGGCATCGGAGGGATTCGCTCGACAGGAGGTATTACTATCGTAGTACCGGCTGCGCACGAACGTCAAGCACCCTGGCCTCGATGATCCTCTGCCAAGCTGGAGCGATAGACCAGGGCGGAGTACGGGCTGTCCGACAAATCCTGAACAATTTTTTCTGAGGTCCGCGCAGTTA
>CAZZDV010000117.1:0-12076 GCA_964652785.1 uncultured Bordetella sp. | reverse complement strand
TCACGATGGCTTTTTTCAGGCCGGCCGCGACCTGCCGGGCGTTGCCCGCGACCGCCGCAAGGGGTTCCGGCGACGGGGGCGCCGTGACCGCGTCCGTTTGCGACAGAAGTCGGGAGATCAGACGAGCGGTCGCGCCCAGGCTCGGTTCGACAGAGTCGGTACCTTCATGGACCGGCGCCACTGGCGCGCCGACGGTGGCAAGGCGCGCGGGCAGGTTCACGAGATCACCGGGTTTCAGGTCGGCGGGCAGAGCGAGCAGCAACTGGCTGCCGGCCGATTCGAGGCGGTAGGTTCCGCCGGTCAGCTTTTCCAGCACGATGGCGGCAAGCGGCAAGGCGCGCTCCGCCTGCCATTGGGGAAGCGGCTGCAGCGGGGCGATCGGGCTCACAGGCTCGCTCATGCCAACTTCCCATAGCTGTCGTCGAGGCGGCGATTGTTGCCTGAAATGGAAAGCATGGTTTCCAGGTGCCGCATCCAGGGCTCGGCGAGGTTGCGAATCTCGGCGTCGTCGGCCAGCACCTTGCGCAGGATCGCCTGCTTGGCGGCCTTCTCGGCCTCGGACAACGGCGCGGCCGCGCCGGTCTCGACCGCGGCGACGAGCTCGCGGCAGCGTTCTTCCTCGGCGACGACAGCCTCCCAGTCGGCACGGCGTGCCGCCTCGAGCATGCGGCCGGAGGCGTCCGCGATCGAGTCGTATTGGCGCAGCGCTTCGCTTTGCACACGCATTTTTAGCCGCCCGCGCCGGCGCGCTCGCCGATCGAGTCCCAGGCCCCGCGCAGCTCGCGCAGCAGTGTCGCGACCTCTTCGAGGACGCGGGGATCGCTCTTCAGGTTGGCGAACACGATGCGCCGCGTCATGTAGGCATACAGTTCCTTCAGCTGCTCGGCCAGGCCGCCGCCCTCCGGGTCGTTGAGGCTGGCAGACAGGCCTTCCTCGATGATCTGGATGGCGCGCGAGAGCGCGGCCCCCTTGGCGGGGATTTCGCGCCGCTGCATGTGGCCGCGAGCCTCGGACAGGCTCTTCAACGCGCCATCGAAGAGCATCAGCACGAGGCGGTGCGGGTTCGCGCCGGCGACGCCGGTTTCCACGCCGACGCGGGCATAGGCCTGCGCGGCGCGGTGCGGGTTCGAAAAGGGGTTGGCGGCCCAGGTCATGGCAGGGCTCCTGTTTCAGTGGCGATCATTGGCCGTTGTAGATCTTCGGAAGGTTGGCGAGCTGCTGGGTGAGGAAATTGCTCGTGTTGGTCATCGACGAAAGCATTTTGTCGAGCGACACGTACTGCGCGCGCATGTTCGCCTCGACCTTGATCATGCGGTTTTCGAACGCGTCCTTGCGGCTGGCAATGCTCTTGATCGAGGCCTGAAGTCCGGACGTGCGGGCCGCAATCGATCCATTGAGCAGGTCGCTGATCGTGCTCGAGAGACGGTCTGCGACCCCGCGCGAAAACGCCAGGGCGCCGCGCGAGCCGATCGTCCCGCCCGCGATCGTGACCGTCAGGCCCTGGGCGGTCAGGTTTTTTCCGGATCCGGTCGCGGCGATACCGCCGATCGTCCCGGCCGCGTCCAGCCCGGCGGTACTGGCGGGCGCGGAGAAAAGGTCCGTCAACGCATTGCCGCCTGTGACCGTCACGCTGGAAATCGACCCATAGCGATTTGAAGTCAGCGTGAGCGTGCCGGCCGACTGTGATGCTTCCACCGCGGCACCGGCGGCGCGCAGGACCGCCGTCCCGTTGATGCGCGACTGCACCATGGCGGCGAGCGACGCCGCGGTGTACGTGCCCGCAGTCAGGGTGACGCTCGCCGAAGTGCCATCGACCGACATCGCGAGCGTGTCGTTGACACCTGCTGAAATAGTCAGGGAAGCCGGGGCCGAGCCGCTCACGCCACCCCGCGTGGCCAGGAGCGTGACTTCGATGGCGTAGTTTCCCGCGGTGGCCGCGGCGCTTGCCGCGGAGTAGGTCACGAGGCTGTCGGTGGGCGTGCCGACCGCCGCGAATGCCGTCGCGGCGTCCTTGGACGAGTCATTCAGCGCGGCGCGCAGCTTGGCCGCGTCGGCGATCAGCGTGCCGTTGCGCTGGAACGTTATACCCAACTCGGACAAAGATGCGTACCCACCGGCGTTGGCAACGGCGGCACTGAGCAAAGAGCGTAGGCGTGACTGCACCCCGATGAGGGTGGAATCGCCCTGCAGGACGGCCCCGGTCTTGGTAGCCGCATCGTAGGCCGAAAGTCCCGCAAGTGAAGTCGAAGCGCTGTTGTAGGCTTGAACGAAGGCTTGCACCGCGCTTGCCGCCGCGTCGACGTTGCGCGCGACATTGAGGGTGGTCGTGGTGCCGGGCGCGGCTTTCAATAGCGAAAGCGAAACGCCTTCGATTGCGTCGCTGACCGAGTTCGACGGCCGGCTGACGGTGACGCCGTCCACCACCACGGTCGAGTCGCGCGCAACCGCCGTTTCGGTCAGGTTCGCGGTGCCGCCGCTCGATGCGTCGTAGGCGAGCTGCGACAGGCCGGCGCTGTCCGTGTTGACGCTATCGTCGTCGGCAACCGAGATGCGCATCGCATTGGCCGCGCCCGTATCCTTGGAGGTGATGATCAGCCGCTGGCCCGAGCCGTCGTTCACGATGCTGGCCGTTGCCCCAATGCCGGCGGCATTGATTGCATCGCGCACGCCCGCAATCGAGGCCTGTCCCGCGGCGATCGTCACGGACGCGGAGGGCTTGTCCGCGTTCAGGCTGAACGCGCCCCCCGAGTAAGTCCCGAACTCGAAAGTGAGCGTGCCGGTCCCGACTGTCGTGGACAATGTCGCGAAGCTCGCGGATTTCAGTTTTTGCGCCTGTGCGAGCGTCTGCACTTCGAGGCTGTAGGTCGCGGGGCGCGTGCCCGCCGCGGCGCTCGCGCTCGCAAGGCTGGCGTCGGCCACGGTCGCACTGACGGCGCGCAGTTTGGGCAGGCTGGCCGCCGCGTCGGCGGCGGTCTGGAGCGCCGCGAGTGCGCTCTTCATGCTGCCGTAGGCCGACAGCTGCGCCTTGTAGTCGGCGGTTTTCTTGTCGAGCAAGGCCCCGGGCTGGCGTTCGACCCTCATCAGCTGGGTGATCAGGCTGTTGACGTCGAGGCCGGAGCCGATGCCGGTGGATTGGATCGGCATCTCAGGCCTTCGCGTTGATCAGCCGGCCCTGCACGTGGTCGAGCGCCCGCGCGATCGCGATCATTTCGCGCGTCGGCATCTCGCGCAGGACTTCGTTGGTTTCCCGGTCGACGAGCTTCACCACTGTCTTGCCGGTGGTGTCGTCGATGCTGAACTGCAGGCTCCGCGCCATCGGGTCGAGCATGTGGTTCACCGCCTCGATTGCGCGCGTCAAGGTGTCTTCGCCCGCAGTGCTCTCCCGCGCGGCCGGTGCGACGTTTGCGCGTGCCTGCCTTGCATCGGCGCTGCTCGGCCCCGGCCGGGGTCCGAGCGCGCTCGTGTTGCCTATGGTCTGGATCGGCATGTTCGTCGCCTAGTTCGCTTGTCAGCTTACTCGCTCGCGTTTTTCCTGCCCGCTGGAGTTCAGCGGGCAGGAAAAACGCGCCGCGCGGCATCAGGGGACCTTCCCCTTCGGCCGCGCGGCGGGGCTGCTTAGCCGCGCAACAGGGCCATCACGTTGTTCGGCAAGGCATTCGCCTGCGCGAGCATCGCGGTGCCGGCTTGTTGCAGGATGTTGGCGCGTGTGAGCTGTGCGGTTTCCGCAGCGTAGTCCGCGTCCTGGATCCGGCTGCGTGAGGCAGACAGGTTCTCGGTCGTGGTCTGCACGTTTGCAACCGTGGTCTCGAGGCGGTTCTGCACCGCACCGAACGTCGCACGCTGCGTGCTGAAGAAATCCAGCGCGCTGTCCACCGAGCTCATCAGGCTTGATGCTTCGGCCTGGGTGGCGGTGCCGCCCGTGAAGGCCGTCAGCGCCGCTTTGAGGCCGGAGAGCGAACCCGACGAAGCGATGCGCACGTCGCCGAACGACAGGTTGATCTTGTCGTTGACGGTCGTGCCGCTGCCGATCTGCAGTGCTACGCCGCCGGAGCCGGCCGACGTGACAACGGTCGTGGTCTCGAGGCCGTTGCCGATGTTGTCGGCGGTGTCACCCGCGACGCTCGCCAGGTTCAGGCTGACGCCGAGCTGGTCGAAGTTGAGCGACTGCGAACCGTTGGCGGCGATCGCGGCGAGAGTCACGGTCTGGCTGACGGTGCCGTCGCTGAGCGTGATTGCGTTGTCGCCGTTCGTGTAGGTCGCGAACGTGAAGGTCTTGCCGCCTTGTGCGCGGGAGACGTCGACGCTGGTGACGGCTGCGGCACCGGCGGCATAGCCGACGCCGGCCGTGCTGGTTCCCGAGAGCGACGAAGACAGCGCGCCGGTCAGCAGTTTCTGGCCGTTGAACTCGGTGCGGTTGCCGATGCCGTCGATTTCGGCCTGCAGCTGGCCGACTTCCGTCGCGATAAACCCGCGTTCGGTGTCCGAGATGGTGCCGTTGGCGGCTTGCGTGCCCAGTTCTTTCATGCGCTGGAGCATGTTCTGGATTTCGCCCATCGCGCCTTCGGCCGTCTGCAGCATCGAGATGCCGTCATTGGCGTTGCGCGCGGCCTGGTTCAGGCTCTTGATCTGCGCCGACATGCGCTGGGACACGGCGAGTCCGGCCGCGTCGTCCTTGGCGCTGTTGATGCGAAGGCCCGAGGACAGGCGCGTCAGGCTGGTCGCCTGCGACATCTGCGAAGAGTTGAGGTTGCGCTGCGCGTTGAGCGAAGCGACGTTGGTGTTGATCATCTGTGGCATTTTCGAATCTCCTAGTCCTAGAGTTGGCTGATTCCGGCCCAGGGGAGGGTTCCGGTCACTTTGGTTCTCCCCGTCGTATCCGTTTCGAGGACGAGATGCGAACCGCCGTTGAGGCCCTTATCGGGCCGGTCGTGGGCAAACTTTAGGAGAGCATGCGATTGCGGGGCCTTTTCGAGCGGATCCGGCAGCGTAGCAGCGCCAGGCGCCGGCCAAGCGGGGGAGAACGCCGAAAATCGCGCGTCTATTTTCATGACCGTCCATGACTTTCGATAGGAATTCTTCCTATACGAAATTCAGGGCATGCCCAATTGAGTTCCATTCCGCGCGAACGGAAGATGGCGGCGTACCAAAACGAACACGGACGCTGACCGCACTACTTCGGGGGAAGAGAAAATGAACACTGACACAATGCTCGACGAAATCCGCGACGCCAACCTGACCTACCTGATGCTCGCCCAGGCGCTGATTCGCACGGATCGCGTCCAGGCGCTCTTTCGCCTCGGACTGTCCGAAGAGGTGGCCGACCTGGTCGCCAGCCTGTCGGCGGCCCAGATCCTGAAGATCGCGGCTTCCAATATGGTGATGTGCCGTTTTCGATTCGACGACAAGGTGGTCTGGAACCTGCTCGCGAGCCACGGCGCCAAGCGCGAAGTCTCCGGCGTGCACGCCGCGATCCTGATGTCCGGAAAACTTGCCGAGGCGGCCTAGTGGCCCGCTCGAAAAGCATCGTCGACGAGAGCCGCGATATCGCCAGGGCCATCGCGCTGGTCCGGTTGGGCGCCCGGTTGCAGGTGCTCGAGTCCGAGACCCGCCTGTCCCGCGAGCGGCTGCTGCGCCTGTACAAGGAGGTGTCCGGCAAGTCCCCGCCCAAGGGGATGCTGCCTTTCTCGACCGACTGGTTCATGACCTGGCAGCCCAACGTGCATGCCTCGCTCTTCATGAACATCTACCGCTTCCTCGACAAGACCACCGAACTCGAGGAAATCGACGCCATCATCAAGGCCTACCAGCTTTACCTCGAACAGGCGGCCTCGCACGGTCTCGAGACGGTGCTTTCGGTCACCCGGGCCTGGCGGCTGGTGAAGTTCTTCGATGCGGGCATGCTGACCACCGCGCCGTGCACCCGCTGTGGCGGCGATTTTGTCGCCCACGCCATGGAGCTCTATGACGATTTCGTGTGCGGGCTGTGCCACATGCCCTCGCGCGCCGGCAAAACGCGCGAAGCGGCCCAAAGGCAGGCCGCCTGAGCCGGTCTAAAGTCGCCGCCGCCCGAGCCGTATAAGCATCAAGTAGTGCGCAGCTCGCAGTAGCGGTTCACTCGGTAGTCTCCTCCCCTCGGCACCCGATCCAGCTGGCGCATGGCCAGCGGACGGGTGCCAGTTTTTTTCAAGCGCCGGCATCCCCGCTAAAGAATCGTGCCGTTGCGCCGTTAGTCATCGGGAGGCCAGCCGGCGGTAACGGCGGCTGGCAAACCAACCACCGGGGCTCGAACCAAATGCTGGTCATTTTCGGCTACCTCATCGTGATCGGTTCGGTCTTCGGCGGATACGCGCTCGCGGGCGGGCACCTGGCGGCCCTGATGCAGCCGATCGAACTCCTCATGATTGGCGGCGCGGCCCTTGGCGCGTTCATCGTCGGCAATCCGCCCAAGACGCTCACGGCCACGCTCAAGGCCGTGCCGCCGATGCTCAAGGGGTCCCGATACACCAAGGCGCTCTACATGCAGCTGATGGCCCTGCTGTACGAAATCCTCACCAAGATGAGGAAGGAAGGCGTGATGTCGATCGAGCGCGATATCGAAGCGGTGAGCGAAAGCGCGTTGTTCGCCAAGTATCCGGACGTGATCTCGGACCATCACCTTGTCGAATTCGTCACCGACTACCTGCGCCTCATCGTGTCGGGGAACCTGAACCCGATGGAGATCGAGAACCTCATGGACAACGAGATCGACACCCACCATCACGAGGGCAGCGTCCCGGCTCAGGCGATCCAGAAAGTGGGCGATGGATTGCCGGCCTTTGGCATCGTGGCCGCCGTGATGGGGGTGGTCCACACGATGGGGTCCGTGGGCCTGCCGCCCGCAGAGCTTGGCATGCTGATCGCGCATGCCCTGGTGGGAACCTTTCTCGGCATTCTGCTTGCCTACGGCTTCGTCGGCCCGCTCTCGGGGCTGCTCGAGCAGAAGCTCGACGAGTCTTCCAAGATGCTCCAGTGCGTGAAGGTGACGTTGCTTGCGAACCTCAACGGTTACGCGCCTGCGCTTTCGGTGGAGTTCGGCCGCAAGGTGCTCTATTCCACCGAGCGGCCGACCTTCGGTGAACTCGAAGCGCACGTCAAGGGCCGCAAATGAGCGACGCAAAGAACGACACGGGCAAGGACTCGAAAAGGCCGCTCATCGTCGTCAAGCGTGTGAGGAAAGGCGGCCATGCCGCCCACCACGGGGGCGCCTGGAAGATCGCCTACGCCGACTTCGTCACCGCGATGATGGCCTTCTTCCTGCTCATGTGGCTGCTCGGATCGTCCACCAAGGGCGAGCTGCAGGGCATTGCCGACTACTTCAATACGCCGCTCAAGGTGGCGCTCGCGGGCGGCTCGGGCGCCGGCGACAGCTCATCGTTGATCCAGGGCGGCGGGCGGGACCTGTCGCGTACTTACGGGCAGAAATCGATGACCGAGAAGCCCGATCGCAAGAGGAACGTCAACCTGCAGGCCGCGCAGGCGCAAAAGAGGGAGCTTGCGCGCCTCGAGGAACTCAAGGGGCGCGTAGGCGAAGCCATCGAAGGCAATGCCGGCCTCAAGCAGTACTCGAACCAGATCCGCCTGGATATCACCGCCGACGGATTGCGCATCCAGATCGTCGACGAGATGAATCGCCCGATGTTCGACACGGGCAGCGCGCGGCTCAAGGACTACACCCGCGACATCCTCCAGGAGATCGCGCACACGCTCAACGGCGTTGAAAACCGCATTACGCTTTCCGGCCATACCGACGCCCAGGCCTATGCCGGCGGCGTGCGCGGCTATTCGAACTGGGAACTGTCGGCCGACCGCGCCAACGCTTCGCGCCGCCAGCTGATCGCCGGCGGGATCGACGAGAAAAAAATCCTCCGGGTCGTGGGGCTGGCCGACTCGATGCCCTTCGACCGCCTCGACCCGCTCGGTGCGCCGAACCGTCGCATCAGCATCATCGTCATGACCAGGAAGGCCGAGGAGGCCGCGATCGGCGAGGCTCCGAAAGTGGAAGTAAGAGGTGCGGCCCAGCTGGGCGCGGTGCTTCCCGGTCTTGCGCCGGCTGCACCAAAACCTGCGGTGGTCTCGCCTCCAGTTTCCGTCACTCCAGCCGTTATACAGCTCAAATAGGAAGAAAACATGGGATCCAGCGATTACCGGTTGATGAGCATGGTCGACGAGCGCACGCGCCTGGCCGGCTCGAACCGCATGGAACTGCTGTTGTTCACTTTGGGCGGCAGCGAGACCTTCGGCATCAACGTGTTCAAGGTGCGCGAGGTCTGCGAACTGATCCCGGTGACCGAAACGCCCAACATGCCGCTGGGCGTGGCGGGCATCGTGTCGCTGCGCGGCGCAATCCTGCCGGTGATCAACCTGGCCGCGAGCCTCGGATTCCACGCCGATCATCCGCCCGGCAAGCTCATCGTCACCGAGTTCAGCGGCCGCACGCAGGGCTTTCTTGTGGGCGATGTGGACCGGATCGTGCGCGTCGATTGGGAAGCGGTGCGCGCGCCGCAGTCCATGCTGGCCGGCGCCGGGAGCCGCATCACGGCCTTGACCGAACTGCCCGACGGCCGGCTGGTGTCGATCCTCGACGTGGAGCAGGTGCTCGCCGAAGTGATGGGCGAGGACCCCGTGCCCGTGCTGGAACCCATCGCCGACGCCGGCGGCCGCACGGTGTTCTTTGCGGACGATTCGGCGCTGGCACGCAAGAAGATCGTCCAGGTCCTCGACGGGCTGCACCTCGCCTTCCAGCAGGCGCACAACGGCCGCGAGGCGCTGGACAAGCTCCAGGCACTGGCGGGGCAAGCCGAAGCGGCGGGCCGTCCATTGCGTGAGACCCTGGGCCTGGTGCTGGTGGACGCAGAAATGCCCGAAATGGACGGTTACGTCCTCACCCGCTCGCTCAAGGCCGATGCGCGCTTTGCCGGCATCCCGGTGGTGATGCATTCGTCGCTGTCTTCGGCAGCCAACGTCAAACTCGGCGAGCAGGTCGGCGTCGATGCCTATGTCGCCAAGTTCAAACCCGAAGAGCTGGGCCGCACCATCGCGCGCATGATGCGCGCCGAATCACACGCCTAACGAAGGACGCCGCCATGGACATGACCAATATCCGATTTCTCGTAGTGGACGATTTCTCCACCATGCGCCGCATCGTGCGCAACCTGCTCAAGGAAATCGGCCATTCGAACGTGGACGAAGCCGAGGACGGGCAGGTGGCCTTCAACAAGCTGAAGGCCGGGTCGTTCGATTTCGTGGTGTCCGACCTCAACATGCCCAACATGAACGGCTTCGAGCTGCTGCGCCAGATCCGCGCCGATGCCGCGCTGAAGACGCTGCCGGTGCTGCTGGTGACCGCGGAGGCGAAGAAAGAAGACATCGTCACCGCCGCGCAAATCGGCGCTTCGGGCTATATCGTGAAGCCGTTCACCAAAGCGACGCTCGAGGAAAAGCTCGGCAAGATCCTCGCGAAGGTGGCCTGAGATGGGCGCCGTGGCCGAAATGGAAGACCTCGAGGCGCTGTTCGACCAGGTGGCCGCGCAAAGCTCCGACGCCCGGGACGAGGCGCAGGCGAGCGCCGTGATCGCCGCGCCGGCGCAGGTTGCCGCCGGCGAGGACGGCGGCGGAGAACCTGCCGACATGTTCCACCGAGTCGGCCAGCTCACGCGCACGTTGCACGACGCGCTGCGTGAACTGGGTTACGACCGGAACCTGGAAAACGCCGTGCAGAACCTGCCGGACGCCCGCGACCGCCTCAACTATATTGCCACGCTGACCGGGCAGGCCGCCGAGCGCGCGTTGTCGGCGGTCGAGCGCGGCCAGGAAATCCAGAAGGCCGCCTCCGACGACGGGGCGCGTCTGGCTTGCGGCTGGGAAAAGCTTTATGCAGGTCAGATGCCGGTGGAAGAGTTCAAGGAACTCGCCGCCCAGACCCGAAGCTATTTCGCTGGCGCCCCCCAGCGGGCCGCCGACACCGGCGCACAGTTCCACGAGATCATGATGGCGCAGGATTTCCACGACCTGACCGGCCAGGTGATCAACCGCGTGGTGTCGCTGGCGCAGAACCTCGAGGCGCAAATGGTGTCGATGCTGCTCGATGCGCGCCCCGCCGAGCCCGCGGCCGGCGGGGAGGAGTGGCTCACGGGCCCGGCGATGAACGCCGAAGGCCGCACCGATGTCGTGTCCAGCCAGGCCCAGGTGGACGACCTGCTGGAGAGCCTCGGCTTCTAGCCCATGGGTGCTCCCGGCGAAATGCAGGAACTGCTCGGCGAATTCCTCGCCGAGGCGGGCGACCTTCTCGATGACGTGGACCGCAGGCTGGTCGCGCTCGAGAAGACGCCGCGGGACGCGGAACTGCTCAATACCGTGTTCCGCGGATTCCATACGATCAAGGGGGGCGCGGGTTTCCTCGACGCGGCCGCGCTGGTCGATCTTTGCCACCGCACCGAGAACCTGTTCGACCGGCTGCGCAGCGGGAAGGCGCAACTGTCCGCCGGGCTGATGGACACGATCCTCGCGGCCACCGGCGAAGTGCGCAGGATGTTCGGCGAGATGGCCTCGGGCGCGCAACCGGGCGCTGCGGCCGAGCCCATTCTCGCCGCGCTGGCCGCCGCGCTCGAAGACGACCACGTGCCCGCGCCCGCGCCGAGCGCAGTGGCGTCCGCCGCGGCGCCCGCAGTGGCGCCCGGTGAAATCGACTGGCAGCGCCTTTATGACGCGATCGTTCCGCGGCCCACGCTTGCCGCGGCCAAACCGGCCCCGGCCGCCGCGCCGAGGGCCGCTGCTCCGCGGGCGGCCGCACCCGCGGTGGCGCCCGAAAATACCATCCGTGTCGATACCGCACGATTCGACCAGATCCTCAACCTGACCGGCGAGGTCGGCCTGACCAAGAACCGGATCGCGTGCCTGCGCACGATGCTGATGCGCGGCGTAACAGAAGGCAGCGATACGCTGAAAACGCTCGACCAGGTCGTCGGGCAGATGGATACGCTCGTGTCCGACCTGCAAAGCGCGGTGATGAAGGCGCGCATGCAGCCGGTCGATCGGGTGTTTCAGAAGTACAACCGCCTGGCGCGCGACGTCGCACGCCAGATCGGCAAGGAAGCCGACCTCGAGATCGATTGCGGCAACACCGAGGTCGACAAGACGATCCTCGATGCGCTCAACGATCCCTTGGTGCACCTGGTGCGAAACGCGGTCGACCACGGCATCGAGACGCCCGATGAGCGCGAAGCCGCCGGCAAGCCGCGCAAGGCGAAAATCCGCCTCTCGGCCCGCCAGGAAGGCGACCGCATCCTGATCGAAGTCGCCGACGACGGACGCGGCATGCGCCCCGAGGCGATCCGCGCAAAGGCCGTGGAGAAGGGTTTGATCAGCGCGGACGCGGCCGCCGGGCTGGAGGACCGGGCGAGCCTTGCGCTCATTTTGCTTCCCGGATTCTCGACCAAAGAAGCCGTGTCGGACCTTTCGGGCCGTGGCGTGGGCATGGATGTGGTGAAAACCAACATCGAAAAGCTCAAGGGCGCGATCGAGATCGTGTCCGATCCCGGGCGCGGCTCGCGCTTTCTGATCTCGCTGCCGTTGACGCTCGCGATCATGCCGGTGCTGATGCTCGAAGTCTGCGGCCAGGGCTATGCGTTGCCGTTGTCCGCAGTGTGCGAAGTGCTCGCGCTCGAGCCGTCCATCCTTCGCGTGGTGTCCGGGCGCCCGGCGATGATGGTGCGCGGCAGTGCGCTGCCCTTGCTCGACCTGGCCGCGCCGCTGGGACGCGCGCGCGCGGCGCCGGCCGCGGTCGCGGTGATCGCCAAGATCGGCAAGGAGATCGTCGCGCTCGCCGCGGACGTCTGCCACGGGCAGGACGAAGTCATGCTCAAGCCGCTGGAAGGTTTCAAGCCGCGCGGCGTTGCCGGCGCGACGCTCGCCGGCGACGGCAGTCTCGTGGTGGTGCTCGATCTGGCCGAATTGCTCGCTGCCGGGACCGTCCCGGTCGCCGCCCCGCGCGAGCCCGTATGAAATTCACCGAGGAGTCGATCATGTCCGGAAAATCAAC
>CAZZDV010000116.1:0-12096 GCA_964652785.1 uncultured Bordetella sp. | reverse complement strand
GCATCCTTCATCGCGGCCTGCGGCGGCCGCTCCCCGAGCCAGATCCGCAGCAGCGCGGGAAAGAAGTCGTCGCCTTCGATTGCCTCGCCCTTGCGCTCGCCGTCGAGCGCAAAGCGCGTGCCGCGTCCGGGCACGAAATCCATGGTGATCTGGCTGCCGCGGGGCGCCACGCCGACCGCGGCCATCACCCCCGCGAGCCGCTCGATTCGCGGCTGCAGGCGCTCGACCTCGGCGTGCGCGTGGTTGTCGCGAATGCCCTCGACCAGCGCGTCGGCCAGCTCCCGCGCCGAAGTTTCCCGCAGCAGCGCGAGCGTGATGCGCTTGGGGCCGCCACTCGCAAGCACGGCCGCCGCGGTGCCATTGCGCTCCGGGAGATAGAGGCCGATCGCGTAGATGCGCAGCGTCGCCCAGCTCCTGAGCGCCGCGCCGTTCAGGGCGACGGTTTGCCCGGCGATATTGACGGTCTCAGGAAAGCGCACTCCGGCGATCTCCACCGCAAGCGCGCCTGGCGCCGACAGCAGGCAAGCGAGCTTGAACAGCCAGAGCGAGCTCGCGAGCGGTACATTTCGAGCCGACTTGGAACTCAAAATGCTGCCATTTTAAGGCAATGCCCCGCGCCCATGGCGGCTCTTGAGGCAAAATACTGCCATCGCCTGAACTCGCCCCGCATCTCGGCGCCCAGCTTAGCGCGCCCTCAGAAGCTCGGGCACGCGCAGCAGGATGAACTCGTTGTCGTCCTGCACGCCGACCTTGCGCCCGCTCGAGTAGGGCAGGTTGTTGTCGTTCGCGACAATGATGTGATCGGCATCGACCACGTCGACGTCCTCGATGGTGACGAACGGGAAGGTGAACTTTCCATTTTGCGTGCCGCGCTTGGCGACGCCCGAGGGGTCGTCGATCGCCAGCAGGTCGACATAGCCGATCTTGCGCACGAACCCGTCGCTGTCGGCGTCCTTCAGGCTGACCTTGTAGACGCGTTTCATCTTTGCCGGCACGTTCTGGCAGTCCGGACGCGCCGGCCCGTTGCAGGCGTCCTCGGCCAGGCCTTCGCCGTTGTCGCGCTCGATGATGAGGCCGCTGTCCGCGTCGATCATGTTGAAGTCGCCGATGTTGTTGGCGTTGGCTTCGAGCAGGTACTTGAAGGACCGGCCGGTCCATTCGCCTTTCGCGACATCGAATTCGAGGATGCGCAGGTACTCGCGGCCGTCCTTCGCCTCCCATTTCTTGTCCGCATCCAGCCACAGCGGGCCTTCGAGCATCGGGTAGAGGAAGCGCCCGTCCGGGGATGCCGCCATGCCTTCATAGCCGCGCGAGCGGCGCACCGGCGTGGTGAACGCGCCGGACACGGCGGGCGTGCCTATGGTGAAGTGGTCAGGCGAGCGCAGCACCTTGCCATCGAGCATCGTGTCGTACACCGCGAGCACCTTGCCCTTGCGGTCGGTGTGGATGAGGTAGGGGCCGAGCTCGTCGCCGAACCAGACCGAGTCGCCGATGAACTGCATCGACTCGATGTCGAAATCCATGCCGGTCAGGTAGCGCTTCGTGGTGCCCTCGTTGACGATCACGAACGGCACCTTGCGTTCGGGGTCGTGCAGGAACACGCTCGACAGCCGCTTGACCGCGCCGCGCTTCCAGTCGGGCTTCACGTGGTGGAACGTGAGCATTGCGTCGGCGCTGTTGTTCTTCGCACCGTAGCCGTTGTCCGAGAGCACCCAGTAAGAGCCGTCCTTCATCGCCTTGATCCCGGAAAAGCCCTGCACCGGCTGGCCCTTGAAAGGCAGCGACACGCCGGTGGGCCGCGGCGCGGCGCGATCCGACAGGTAGGAGGTGCCGGGAATCGATTCGAGCGCATCCCGGCGGCGCTGGTCGGGCGCGGTGTACTTGCCGGACGTTTGCAGGCTCTGCGGCGCATCCTTCGGCGGCGCGATGAAGGTACGCGCCGGCAGGAACGCGTGGCCGGCGAGGGTGGCGGGAAACTGCTGGCCGCTTTGCGCATGCGCCGCGGGTGCCGCGAGCGCCAGTGCGCCCGCGAGAACTGCAAGACCGGTTTTCAATTCACTCTCCCCAGAGAAACGAAAGCGAAGGAGTGTGCGCATTGACGATGACCGCGTCGTGACGCTGGGGTTACGAAGCGATGACTGCGCGCGGCCGGGTCGAATCCCGTTGTCATGAGGCTGTCAAATTCGCGGAATAGGCTGACGGCGCTCCACATCCATCCACGGGATCCTCCAGTGACGTCTCCTGCAGTGCTCATCAGCGGCCTGACCAAGACTTTCGGAAAGCACCGCGCGCTGGACGCAATCGACCTTTCGGTGATGCCTGGCGAAATGGTGGCGCTGATCGGCGCTTCGGGGTCGGGCAAATCGACGTTGCTGCGCCACATTGCGGGTCTCGCGGCAGGCGATGCCGGTGCGGCAGGCAAAATCGAGGTCAACGGCCGCCTGGTGCAATCGGGTGGTCGGCTGGCGGGTGACATCCGGGATGTGCGCGCGGGCATCGGCTTCGTTTTCCAGCAGTTCAACCTCGTCGACCGGTTGCCCGTGATCGTCAACGTGCTCGCCGGCGCGCTGCACCGCGTGCCCTTGTGGCGCAGCCTGCTCAAGTGGTTTACGCGCGCTGAGGTGGCGGCCGGCATCGAGGCCCTGCGGCGCGTCGGCATCGCCGAGCAGGCCGCGCAACGCGCCTCCACGCTTTCAGGCGGCCAGCAGCAGCGCGCCGCGATCGCGCGCACGCTCGTGCAGGGTGCGCGCGTCGTGCTTGCCGACGAGCCCATCGCGTCGCTGGACCCGGAATCCTCGCGCAAGGTCATGGAGATCCTCGCGCGCATCAATCGCGAAGACAACAGCACGGTGCTGGTTTCGCTGCACCAGGTGAACGTTGCGCTGCGCTACTGCCCGCGCACGGTGGCGCTCAGGCAGGGGCAGGTCGTCTATGACGGTCCGTCATCAATGCTGACGCCGGGGCTGCTGCGCGATCTCTACGGCGCCGAGGCCGACGGGATCCTGTCGCTCTCGGACCACCTTTCGTCTCTGCAAGACGACCAGGCGCATCCGGCGCCGCCGGGATCGCGGTATGCCGCGGCCAGGGCCGCGGAAGCCGTCTAAGCAATCTGAACAGTCAACCAACAGGAGTGCATTCAATGCTGAAGAAACTGATCGCCGCCGCCACGCTTGCGGCAATGGCCGCCGGGCCCGCGTTGGCCCAGGATCTGAAAGAAATCAACTTCGGGATCATCTCAACCGAGTCGTCCACCAATCTCAAACAGGACTGGACGCCGATCCTGGAGGACATGGCGAAGAAGACGGGCATGAAGGTCAACGCGTTCTTCGCCCCCGACTACGCTGGTGTCATCGAGGGCATGCGCTTCAACAAGGTGCACGTCGCCTGGTTCGGCAACAAGTCCGCAATGGAGGCGGTCGACCGGGCGAGCGGCGAAGTCTTTGCCCAGATGGTCAACGCCGACGGCTCGCAGGGCTACTACTCGCACCTCATCGTGCATCGCGACAGCCCCCTCAAGTCGCTCGACGACGTGATCAAGAGCGGCAAGACGCTCTCCTTCGGCAATGGCGACCCCAATTCGACCTCGGGGTTCCTCGTGCCGAGCTACTACGTGTTCGCGGTCAACAACCTCGACCCGAAGGCGGTGTTCCGGATCGTGCGCTCGGCCAACCATGAGGCCAACGCGCTGGCGGTAGCCAACAAGCAGGTCGATGTCGCCACCAACAACAGCGAGAACCTGGAGAAGATCGGCGAGCGCTTTCCCGAAAAGCACAAGGAGATCCGCGTAATCTGGACCTCGCCGCTGATCCCGCTCGACCCGCTGGTGATGAGGAAGGACATGCCCGAGGCCGTGAAGGCGAAGATCCGCAATTTCTTCCACACCTACGGCCAGGGCGGCCAGCGCGAGAAGGACGCGCTCATGAAGCTCTCCAAGCTCTCGATGTTCAAGGAGTCCTCCAACCGCCAGCTGATCCCGATCCGCCAGCTCGAGCTCTACCGCGAGAAGACGAAAATAGAAGCCGATGCCGGCATGCCCGCGGCCGACAAGCAGGCGAAAGTTGCCGACCTGAATCGCAGGCTCGCCGAGTTGAACCAACAGCTGGCGCAGAAGTAAGCCGGGGCAGGAACCCATGGCCATGGAGCACGCACTCCCGGCGTCCGCGGCAGTCACGCTGCCCAAGCGCAGCCTCGCCTCGCTGCTGGGCTGGGGGCTCGTGCTCGCGCTGCTGGCGCTCACCTGGAAGGGCGCCGACATGCGCCCGCTCGATCTCGCTCGCGATTCGGGGAACATGGCGAAGTACGCCTCCGACTTCTTCCCGCCGAACTTCGCCCACTGGCGGCTGTACGTCGAGGAGATGCTCGTCACGCTGCAGATCGCGGTGTGGGGCACCGCGCTGGCGGTGGTCTGCGCGGTCCCGTTCGGTCTCCTGTGCTCGGCCAACATCACGCCATGGTGGATCCACCAGCCGGTGCGCAGGCTCATGGACGCGGCGCGCGCGATCAACGAGATGGTCTTCGCGATGCTGTTCGTGGTGGCCGTCGGCCTGGGCCCGTTCGCCGGGGTGCTGGCGCTCTGGATCCACACCACCGGCATACTCGCCAAGCTCTTCTCCGAGGCCGTCGAGGCGATCGACCCCCAGCCGGTGGAAGGCATCCGCTCGAGCGGGGCGAACGCGCTGGAGGAAATCGTCTACGGCGTCATCCCGCAGGTGCTCCCCCTGTGGATCTCGTACACGCTTTATCGGTTCGAATCGAACGTGCGCTCGGCGTCCGTGGTCGGTATGGTCGGCGCGGGCGGCATCGGCGTGATCCTCTGGGAGATCATCCGCGGCTTCTACTATGCGGAAACGTGCGCCGTCATGATCATCATCATCGTCTGCGTGAGCCTCATCGATCTGGTATCTGCGCGCATCCGCAAGGCGTTGATCTGACCATGTCGCTCACCGTCGAGGATATCGTCGAGCTGTTCGAAACCCGCGGCGCCAAGTCCTACGGCAGCGAAGCGGTGAGCCAGCTCGAGCACGCATTGCAGTGCGCCCTGCTTGCCGAGGAGGCCGGCGCCACGCCCGAACTGGTCTGCGCCTGCCTCATGCACGACCTCGGGCATCTCGTCGCGCAGAGGCCCCACGTGGCGGGGCGCAAGGAAGACGACTTGCACCAGTACATCGCGATGCCCTTCCTGCGAGGGGCCTTCGCGCCGGCGGTGCTGGAACCGATCCGGCTGCACGTCGATGCAAAGCGCTACCTTTGCGCGGTGAGCGCCACCTATTGGGACGCGCTTTCCCCGGCCTCGAAGCACAGCCTCGAGCTGCAGGGCGGCGTGTTCAGCGAGGCCGAGGCGCAGGCTTTCATCGGGCGCGCGCACGCCTCGGACGCCGCGCTGCTGCGGCGCTGGGACGACCAGGCGAAGACGCCGGGGCTGCCTACGCCCGGCCTTGCGCGTTATGCGCAGATCCTCGAGTCCTGCGCGATCCCCGCGCGACAATCCTGAAATTGAAAACTAGACCAGCGAGAACGAGGCCATAGCGATCAGCGCGCCAAGCGCGCCGCCGGCAAGCACATCGCTGGGGTAGTGCAGGCCGAGCACGACTCGAGACGCGGCCACCAGCAGCGTGAACGGCACGGCCACCCACACGAGGACCGGGTAGTACGCGCAGGTAAGCACCGTGAAAGCCACGGCATGCAGCGTGTGGCCCGAGGGAAAGCTGAACTGGTCCAGCGGTTGGGTTCCGGCGGCGACGTGCTGATGGACCTGGTAAGGGCGCGGGCGCAGCGTGCCGCGTTTCAACAGTTTATAGACGAGGGTGCATGCAAGGCCAGTGAGCACCATGTGCGCCACTGGCCGGATTGAATGCGCAAAGTCGGCCAGCAGCAGCATCGCCATGAGCGCGTACCAGAAAACACCGTCGCCCAGCCGGCTCACCACGCGAAACAGCTGCAGCAGCGGACGCAGGTGGATGCCGCGATTGAGCGAGACGCAGACCCGCTCATCCCACGACTGCAGGCGCGCGAGCGTCGCATCGAACCGCGTCACGCAGCCTCCGCGCGCCGCCGGCCGGTTTCTGCGAGGAGATTCACGAGCGCGGCCTCGAAATCGGCCACGATCGCATCCCACGAAAGTCCTTCGGCGAGCCGGCGCGCTTCGGCACCGAGCCTGCGCGCGTGATCGAAGTCCCGCGCGAGGGCCACCGCTTGCACGATGAAGGCGTCCTTGTCGCCGAAAGGCGCGAGGCTGGCGGACTCGCCATGGCGCAGGTACTGCCGCGCGGCCGCGTAGTCGAACGCGACGATCGCAAGGCCGCTGGCCATGGCTTCCAGGGTCACGTTGCCAAAAGTCTCGGTCATGCTGGGGAACAGGAACACGTCGGCCGAGGCGTAGTGCGCCGAGAGCTCGCCGTTGACCTTCCTGCCCGCGATGACGACCCCGTTGCTCGTGCGGCGCAGCGTCTCGACCAGCGGGCCGTCGCCGACGAGCACGAGCTTGCTGTCCGGCCGCGCGGCCCGCATGTGTTCGTAGGCCTCGATCAACACCGGGAAATTCTTCTCCGGCGCGAAGCGGCTGACGCACATCACGACCATGGTGTCCGGTCCCGCGCCCCAGCTTTCGCGCAGTTCCACGCGGCGACGCTCGGGACTGAAGACCTGCGGATTGACTCCGCGTCCGACAATGCGCAGGCGTTCGAACCCGAGGCGCCCGAGGTCGGCGGCCATCTCCTCGGTCGGCACCAGGGTGCAGTCCGCGTCGTTGTGGAACTTGCGCAGGTACGCCGACACCGGACGCGACAGCCACGCGAACCCGTAGTGCTTGCTGTAGGCATGAAAATTGGTATGGAAATCGGTGGCCACCGGGATCTTCAGCTTGCGGGCGGCTGCGAGCGCCGACCAGCCGAGCGGGCCTTCGGTGGCGATGTGGACGAGATCCGGGCGCTTGAAGCTCCATGAGCGCACCAGCGCCTGCTTGGCCGGCATTCCCATGCGCAACTGCGAGTAGCGCGGGATCGGCACGCCGGGGCGCAGCATCTCTTCGTAGTCGCCTTCGGCGGCAGCCCGGTCGGCGCCTCCCTGCCGGGGCCTCACGAGCTGGATCGCATGGCCGCGGGCGCGCAGGCCCTCGACCATCATGTACACCGTCCTCGCCACGCCGTTGACTTCCGGCGGGTAAGTCTCGGTCACCATCGCCACGCGCAGCTGGGCCTTGAGCGGCGCGATTTCGCTGATTTCGACTACGCAATCACGGGGCGTCGCGTCCATGGCGCGCAGCCTGCGCGCCGCAAATGAAAACTTTGTGACCGGGAGATGAAGAGTTTGTGACGCGCGCGGCGCGCCGGCCGCCGTTCAGAGCGCCAACACGAGGAACCAGATGACCGCGGCGTTGATGAGCGAGAGCATCACCGCGGCGCTGCCGATGTCCTTGGCGCGCTTGGCCAGGCGGTGGTCTTCGAGGGAAATTCGGTCGACTGCCGCCTCGACCGCGGAATTCAGGAGCTCGACCACCAGCACGAAGAGCACGCTTCCGACCAACAGGGCCTTGCCGACACCTGTGGGACCCAACCAAAGCCCCAGCGGCACCAGAACCGCCGCGAGGATCAGTTCCACGCGGAAGGCGTCTTCGTTCTTCGCCGCGGCCGCGAACCCGGACATGGAGTAGCGCGTCGCATTGATGAGCCGCTGCAATCCGGTCTTGCCCTTGTGCGGACTCTCCTCCATGGCGGGCGAATCTATCACACCGGTTTTAGATTCCATGCGGTCTTAGCTCGGCGCCGCGAGCAGATTGAGCAATTCTTCCTGCGCCGCGCGGCGCCGGCCGCGACGCGGCTTGGCGCGCGTGTAGCCGCCTTCCGAATCCATCTCCCACGCCTGGCAGTTGTCCTCCACATACGGCAGCAGGCCTTCGCGGATCACGCGGCGCTTGAGCGCGGCATCGAGCACCGGGAAGCACAGCTCGATGCGGCGGAAGAAATTGCGGTCCATCCAGTCCGCGCTCGAGAGATAGGTGTCTTCTGCGCCCGCATTGTGGAAGTGGAAGATGCGCGTGTGCTCGAGAAAACGGCCGATCACCGAGCGCACGCGGATGTTGTGCGAGAGCCCCTCGATGCCGGGCCTGAGCGCGCACACGCCGCGCACGATGAGGTCGATCTTCACGCCGGCCTGCGAGGCCGCGTACAACTCTTCGATGATGATCGGCTCGAGCAGCGCGTTCATCTTGGCGATGATGAACGATGGCGTGCCTTCGGCGGCGAGCTTCGCCTCGTTGCGGATCGCCGCGATCACGCGCCGGTGCAGGCTGAAGGGCGATTGCCACACGTGCCGCAATCTTCCGGCGCGCCCAAGACCCGTCAATTGCTGGAAGACGTCGCTCGCGTCGGCGCAGATCTCCTCGTTGGCGGTGATCAGGCCGAAGTCGGTATAAAGGCGCGCGGTGCGCGGGTGGTAGTTGCCGGTGGCGAGGTGCACGTAGCGCTTGAGGGAGGTTGCTCCCGCAGTCGTCCCATCCGCGCTTTCCTCCCGCCGCACGATCAGGGACATCTTGGCGTGCGTCTTGTGGCCGACCACGCCAAAGATCACGTGCGCGCCGACCTCTTCCAGGCGTGTCGCCCAGTTAAGGTTGACCTCCTCGTCGAAGCGCGCCATGAGTTCCACCACCACCGTGACTTCCTTGCCCAGGCGCGCCGCATCGATGAGGATCTCCATAAGCTCGCTGTCGGTGCCGGTGCGGTAGACCGTCTGCTTGATCGCGATCACACGCGGGTCGGTGGCCGCGGTGCGGATGAAGTTGATCACCGGCGTAAACGACTGGTAGGGGTGGTGCAGCAGGATGTCCTGGCTGGCGAGCACTTCGAACAGTTCGCCGGTGCCTGCGTCCAGCGCCGCTGGCAGCCCGGGATGGAACGGCGGGTATTTGAGGTCCGGGCGATCCACCTGGTCGGGCACTTCACGCAGGCGGTACAGGTTGACCGGGCCCTCCACGCGGTGCAGGTCGCTCGCCTCGAGGCCGAACTGCTGCAGCAGGAACTCGGTCATCTTCTCCGAGCAGCTGTCGGCGACTTCGAGCCGCACCGCGTCGCCGAAATGGCGGTGCAGCAGCTCGCCCTGCAGCGCGATGCGCATGTTCTTGACTTCTTCCTCGTCGACGAAGAGATCCGAGTTGCGCGTCACGCGGAATTGGTAGCAACCGACCACCGTCATTCCGGAGAACAATTCCTCGACATTGCTGTGCAGGATCGAGGAGAGGAAAACGAATTCGTAGCCGCCGTCGGATACTTCTTTCGGCAACCGGATCAGCCGCGGCAGCGCGCGCGGGGCCTGCACGATGGCCGCGCCCGAGTTGCGGCCGAAGGCGTCGCGGCCCTCGAGCTCGACCACGAAGTTGAGGCTCTTGTTGAGCACCTTGGGAAAAGGATGCGCGGGATCGAGGCCGATGGGCGTGAGCACCGGCAGCAGCTCGCGGAAGAAATAGTCGCGGATCCATTGCTTCTGCGCCGGAGTCCAGTCGGCGCGGCGGCGAAAATGAACGCCTTCCCCGGCCAGCTTCGGCAACAGGACTTCGTTCAGCAGCTTGTACTGCGCCTCGACCAGCGAGCGCACTTCCTGGATCAGCAGCGGGTAGATCTCGGCGGCGCTCTTGCCGTCGGGCCCGGCCTCGTGGACTTTGAGCTTGATCTGCTCCTTCAGTCCCGCCACACGGATCTCGACGAATTCGTCGAGGTTGGATGAAACGATGCACAGAAAGCGCAGCCGCTCGAGCAGCGGCAGCGAGTCGTCTTCCGCCTGTGCAAGCACGCGCCGGTTGAACTGGAGGATGCCCAGTTCGCGGTTCAGGAAATGCGCGTGTGGCGAGGTGCGCTTCATCATCGGGCCAGGCAAACCAGCAGTTTAATCCTGTCACATGAAGGTTTTGTTACATCTATCGAGGGGCCTCGCTCGACGTTGCCGGTGTCATCAACGGGTGCTAACGTCGGCGAATGGCACGTCATGACCTCCTGGCCGCGGTGGATCTCGGCTCCAACAGCTTCCATCTGGTTGTTGGACGCGTGGTCGACTCGCAGATCTACCCGCTCGATTCGCTGCGCGAGCCCGTCAGGCTGGGCGGCGGCCTGACCCCGGACAAGCGCATTGACCGCGCCACGCAGGCGCGAGCGCTCGAGGCCCTGGCCAAATTCGGCGAGCGGCTGCGCGGATTCCCGAGGCAGGCGGTGCGGGCGGTGGGCACCAATGCGCTGCGCGTGGCGAAAAACGCGCCCCAGTTCCTGCGCGATGCCCGCGACGCGCTCGGTTTCCCGATCGAAGTGATCGCCGGACGCGAAGAGGCCCGGCTGATCTACGTCGGCGTCGCGCATTCGCTGCCCGCGGGCAACCAGAAGCGCCTCGTGGTCGACATCGGCGGCGGCTCGACCGAGCTCATCATCGGCGTGGGCCTTGAGCCGCAACTCACCGAAAGCCACTACATGGGCTGCGTAAGCTTCAGCCTGAAGTATTTTCCGGACGGGATCGTCGACAAGCCGCGCATGAAGGCGGCCGAGTTTGCCGCGCGCAACGAGCTCGCGAGTATCGTCCAGGACTACCGGGCCGCCGGCTGGGAGGAGGCCGTCGGCTCCTCCGGCACGATCAAGGCGGTCGCCGATCTCCTCGCGCAGTCGGGCTATGCGGAAGACGGCATCACCCGCGCGGGGCTCGACAGCCTGCGCACGCAACTCGTCAGGCTGGGGCGCGCTTCACCCGACAACCTGCCCGGGCTGCGGGCCGACCGCGCGCCGGTGCTGCCGGGGGGGCTGGCGATCCTGCTCGCGGTTTTCGATGCGTTCGGCATCGAGAAGATGAACGTGTCCGAGGGCGCGTTGCGCCAGGGCGTGCTTTACGACCTGCTGGGGCGCTTCGAGCACCGCGACATGCGCGAAGTCACCGTGCGGCAGTTCATGCGCCGGTATCACATCGATGCGGCGCAGGCCGAGCGTGTGCGCATTTTTGCCCTGCGGCTTTACGATTCTTTCGTGCCGCCGAGCGAAGACGATCCGGACCGCCTGATGCTGGACTGGGCCGCGCGCGTTTCGGAAGTGGGCTTGTCGATTGCGCATGCGCAATATCACAAGCATTCGGCGTATGTCCTCACGCATGCCGACATGCCGGGTTTCTCGAAAATGGAGCAGCAGCGGCTGGCGCGCATCGTGCTGGCCCATCGCGGCAAGCTCGGCAAGATGCACGACGCAGGCCTCGAAGGAACCGATTGGCTGCTGGTCTTTGCACTGCGGCTGGCGACGTTGCTGATGCGCAGCCGGACTGATGCAACGCTGCCCCCGCTGCTGGTGGCGGGCGATGCGGCGGGATTCACGATCGAAGTGCCGCAGACCTGGCTCGAGGACAATCCGCTCACCGGCTCGGCGTTCGAAACCGAAAGCGAAATCTGGAAAGCGGTGGGGATGAGCCTGAGGATCAGCGCGGTTTCCGACAAGCGCGCCGCGCAGATCGCCAAGACCGGCTGACCGGGCGGATCGGCCTGTTCAGATCAAGTCAGGCGCAATGCTCGCGCGCACCACGATCTGCGCTTCGTCGTTGCGCACACGGTTCGTGAGCCACCAGAGCCCGCCTTTCTTGAGCGTCCAGTCGGCCTCCGCGCCCGAGACCAGGAAAGCCGCCACCCGGCCAAGATCCGGCTGGTGGCCGACCACGATCACGGCGCCCCTGCGGTCGGGCCATTCGGCTGAATTGAGGATGTGCGCGACCGAGGCGCCGGGCGAAAGGGCCTCGACAGTCTTGAACGGAACCCCGAGCGCTTTGGCAGTCTGCTGAGTGCGCTCCGCGGGGCTCGCAATCACCGTGAACTTCGAGGGCAATCGTTGGTGCAGCCACTCCGCCACGCGGGCGGCGTGCTTGTGCCCGCGCTGCGTCAGTTTCCGCGCGCGGTCGGGCATCGATTCCTCAGCTTCGGCGTGGCGCCACAGGATCAGTTCCAACGGCGATCTCCTTTGCGATTCATTATGCCGCCTTGCGGTACCCGGGCACCCCGGAGGCTAGCGCCGGATCATGACAATCTGGTGACTTTGATTGAGAAATCAAGGCGGGATACGGTAGAATCCGCCCCCTTAAGCAGCACCTGTTTCA
>CAZZDV010000115.1:0-12097 GCA_964652785.1 uncultured Bordetella sp. | reverse complement strand
GTCATGCGCAGTGGATGATAGATGCCGCCCTCGTCCACCATCTGGCGCAGCCAGGGGCATTGTTCCGCGGCGCGTTGCACCGGCAGGAGCAGCGACAGGAGCCGTGCCTTCTCTTTGGTGCCCGCGTACTCGCGCAGAGCCTGCGCAAGCGGCACGTGTTGCGCCCGGGCGTGTGCCGACAAGCGCGTGGTGTAGGTGGCCAGGAAGGCGAACGGCGCCTCGACGTCCTTGCGGTTTTCGGCAAGGTTGAAGTGCACCCGCCCCACCAGGTTCCATGCCAGGTTGCGGCGCTTGAGGAAGTCCTGGACCGATAGTTTCGACTCGCGAAGCTCGGTACTCAACGCGGCGCCGAGTTCATTCCACAGCGAACGCAGGACCGGCGACGTCAGGTATTCAGCGCCGGTCATCGGTGGGGCGGCCGAGACGAGCACTTCGAGATCTTCGCCGGGTGGCGCCGGCAGCAACACGTCGCTTCCGGTTTCGGGCGCATCCGGGGAAGTACAGACCTCGGAGACGAAACGCGCGCCGAACTCGCGCCAGTATCCGAACACCGGCGGCAACGCGTTACCCACCTCACCCGAGCCGAGCTGCAACAGGCCGTGGCCCGCGCCGCGGGCGAAGGACTCGGCCAGCCTTTGCCTGACCTCGGGCGCGAGTTCTGGAGCATCGGGCGCCGGCTCGAGACGCAGACGCCCGTGCGGGGTGAGGAGCAGTGCGAGGGTTTCGGTCAATGTGTGGATTTGCGCATTTTTGTTGGCATTATCGACCCTGGCCGTGCGCGGCCATCACGCCTCGGATTCCCCGCGTCTCATTGACGTCCAGCGCTGCTGCTTTTTCGAGAAAATGTGATATAAATGTATCACTCTTACTGAGGAAGCCTCGAGGTCATGCAAACCGCGAAATTGCGCAAGTGGGGTGGGTCGGTGGCGCTGCCGATTCCGCCGAGCACCCTCAGGACGCTGGGGTTGCGGGCGAACGACGAGGTGTCCCTGGAAGTGTCGGAGGGGCGTCTGATGGTCGCACCGACACGAAAATTCTCGTTTGAAGAACTCCTGATCGAGCATCGGCAGCTGAAGATCGGGATCGACCGCGAATGGCTCGAGTTTCCAAACCTGCCGAGCGAGAAGTCGTGGCCAAGGTAGGCAAGCTGTCACGGCGCGGTGAGATCTATCACATCGACCTCGATCCGGCTCGCGGTAAAGAGCAGGCGGGAAAGCGGTTCGTGTTCGTGCTTTCCCCCGCCGACGAGAACCTGGCGATCGTTCTGCCGATAAGTACCGGGATTACGCTGGCAAGGAGCCAGGGCTTCGCCGTGACGCTGATGGGCGCCGGGACCCGAACGACCGGAGTGATCATCTGCAACCAGCCACGAACGCTCGCCTTGCGCGAGCGTGGTGCCCGCAGAATAGAGATGGCGCCAGACTTCGTAATCGATGAAGTGTTGCTCCGCCTTGCTCCCCTGGTGACTTGACGGTCACACGGTTGCGCGCGCTGACCGTGATCAGCGCGTGGAAATGAAGGTCAAGGTAAAGCCTGTCGGCCGCACGGGACAGTCGATTTTGGCGTAACGCGACGCACATAGAACGACATTAAGGTGACAGACCGATCCCGGGAGATCTGAGGAGGGGCGGATTTTCACCGGCCCCGGTAACCCGCTTCGCGCTGATGCCGGAGGGCAACGACCCGAATCAACGCTTCGGCCGGCGCATGCTCGTAAAGCGCGATGTACCCCGACTGCCCATGCGAGATGACAAGTTCCCTCAATGTCGAGCTGCCACCAAGCGGGCGGCCTATGTTCGGGTGCGCCTCCAGGACCAGGACGGCGCTGCGTACCGCGTCAATATGCGCCAGCGCCGTCGCCGGGTCGCGCTCGAAGTTGAATTCGAAAATATTTTCCAGGTCGTCGAGCGCTTCCTCTGCGAAAACGATCACGTCATCTTGCGTGGCTTGGGGCGCTGCGGGCTCTCGCCCCGTGCGCGGGCATCCAGATAAGCGAAGACCTCGGCGGCGTGTATGCCCTTGCCCGATTTCTTCATGCGCGCCAGCCTGAGCCGGGCTTGCCTGTGCAATGCCGTGCGCGCCTCTTCGGCCTCGACCTTGTCACGGATCGCCTCCAGCATGAAGGCATGCACGGTGGTGTCGCTTGCCTCAGCCAGACGGGCAACGCGCTTTTTCACTTCCACGGGAACCCTCAGCGAAACCGCCATGCGCGCACCTGAGTATCACAAATGAGATACAAATAGGCTAACCGCGGGGCCGGACAGCGTCAAGCATTGCTGAGGTCCGCGGTCAGGAGCCATTGAAACTGTGCGTGGCAGCGGCAACGCCTTCGCGGAGCTTCCAGCGCGCCACAGCGGATGCTCAACTGCGCGCGCATCGAAGCTATACGCGAGCGGTTTGCGACCGCGCAGCGGGATCTCGGTCAAGACCTGAATCCGCGCCGGGCGATGGCAGCATTTCGACTGGCTACCCGCTGCCCGCGCGGGCATGGACCAGAAAATGGCAGTATTTAGAGAATCTCCACGGCGACCGGCTGGTGGTCCGAATCCTGCGTTTCCACATCCACCCGGACCGACTCGAGGCGCGGCGCAAGCCCCTCGGTGACGAACACGAAATCGCAGCAGTAAGGCTCCCTCCCGTGCTGCTTGCCGTGCAGGCAGAAGGTGGGCGGATGCTCCTGCCCCGGATGCGCGTGCGCCCAGGCATCGACCAGGCGCGGAACGTTGCCCTCGAAAGGCGCCTGGAGTCTCACGCAGGCCGGATCGTCGATCTTCATGTTGAAGTCGCCGGTGAGGATCGCCGGCACCGGCCGCTCGAACGGCTCGAAAGGCCCCGAGCGGTACTGCGCGGAAGATCTGGTCGTCGCGTGCCCGCAGGCTTCGACATGCACTTCGCGCAGCCGCTCGACCTGCGCGGCGCGCTGCCGCGCAGAGTAGTACTCCAGATGCGTGGTAATCACGCGCACGAGGCCGATGTCGGCCTCCACCACGGCCTCGACCGCGACGCGCGGCATGCTCGGCGTTTCGCTTTCGGGCGGCCAGGGCAGCGAGTGCCGAAACGACTGGCGGATCGGCAAGCGCGAAAGGATGAGGTTGCCGAACTGGCGCCGTCCGCCTTTCCCGTCGGGCAACTCGACCGCTACGCCGAACACGGCCGCATAGCCGGGGAACTCGCGTTTCAGCAGCTCGACCTGGTCCTCGCCCGAGGAGCCGGCGAGCGCGGGAAAGTTGATCGCGACTTCCTGGAAACAGGCGACGTCCGGGTCGGCAAATTCCTTTGCGAACCTCGCGATGCGCGCCGGGTCGACCCGGCCGTCCATGCCCCGGCACCACTGGATGTTCCACTGCAGGAGCTTCATCGCTGGACTTTCATCTTATCCCCGCGCGCATGAAAAACTGCTGTTTCAGTGACGTTAACGGAAAAGCCGAAGCGGTGTCAAAACAGTGCATTCGTACCGCTGGCTTCCGGGGGCGCGGGGGTCTAGAGTAATGGGCGAGTCCTCCGGCATAGGGAGCATGCAATGAAGGCTGCGTTGAGAATCATCCTGCTGGGCCTCGCCGTATTTATCCTCGCGGCGCTGCCGGCCCACGCCCTGGACAAGGCGAAAGACGAAGGGTCCGACACCCTCTCGGCGATTGTGAAGGTCAAGGCGCGCATCCTGCCGAACGCGCGCTCGGCCGAGACGCTCGGCACCGCGCGCGAGGGCAACGGCGTGCTGATCCGCGACAACCTCGTGCTGACGATCGGCTACCTCGTGATCGAGGCCGAGGGCATCGAGGTCGTGTCCAGCGACGGCCGCGCGGTGCCCGCCACGCTCGCGGGCTACGACCACTCCACCGGTTTCGGGTTGCTGAGGCTCGTGACGCCGATCGAAGGCAAACCGTTGCCGCTGGGCGACCCGTCCGAACTCACAGAGCGCGATCCGGTCATGGTGGCCGCGTACGGCGGTCGTGAGGGCGTAAGCCTCGCCTACGTGGTGTCGCGCCGCCCGTTCTCGGGCAGCTGGGAATACCTGCTCGATTCCGCGATCTATACCTACCCGCCGGTCATGAACTGGTCGGGCGCCGCGCTGATCGGCCCCAAGGGCGACCTGCTCGGCATCGGTTCGCTGATCGTCGCCGACGCGATGAGTCCCGGCACGCAATCGCCGGGCAACCTCTTCGTGCCGGTCGACATCCTCAAGCCGATCCTCAACGAGCTTGTGGAGAAAGGCCGCGCGGGTCCGAAACGCCCGTGGCTCGGCATGTCGACCGAGGAACTGCGCGGGCGGCTGTTCGTGTCGCGCGTGTCGCCCGACGGTCCTGCCGCGCGAGCGGGCCTGCAGCGCGGCGACATCCTCGTGGGCGTCGGCAGCGAAGACGTGTCCTCGCTGGCCGATTTCTACAGGAAGATCTGGGCCCGTGGCAGCGCGGGCGTGGAAGTGCCGCTGAGGATCCTGCAGGGCACGCAGTTGAAGGAAGTCGGCGTCCGCTCGATCGACCGCATCGAGTACTTCCGCGCCAGGCCGGCGCTCTAGGGAGGTCTTGAGGAGGGGGCGGAGCCCCCTCTTCTCGCTAGGGAGGTCTTGAGGAGGGGGCGGAGCCCCCTCTTCTCGTCTAGTCAGTCCAGCTCGAGGTCCGCCGGATACGGCTTCACGTGCGGCAGGAGCGTGTAGGGCGGAGTACGCCGCAGCATTTTCGTCCCGGCCTCGTTGGACACCATCTTTGCGTAGTCGACGTTCTTGCGCATCTCTTCGAGGTACAGGTTCTGCCCGCCGAAATGCTTTTCGGCGAAGGTGTACGCAGAGTTGAGCTGGTTGTCGAGCCGCTTGATGGCGTTGACGTAGAACCCGGGCGTCTTGCGCACGAGGTCGTCGCCCGAGCTGAAGAGCACGTTGACGCTGCCGTCCGGCATGCGCCGGCGCGCGAGGCCGCCGAGCACGAATTCCGGGTACAGGCGGTCGCGGCATTTCTCGAGGTAGCAGCGGTCCGACATCTGCGCAATGATGTCCGCGGTGCCGAGAAACTCGCCGACCTTGCGCAGCACCGGGTCGGTGATCTTGATGGTGTCCGTATTGCGTTCGTAGCCGGTGAAATGCACCAGCTGCGACCCGATGGCCGCGTGCTCGCCGAGGCCGAGCGCCTTCAGGTAGGTGCGCAGGAAAGTCGAGCCGCGCGTGACGTGCGTGAGCGTGTATTCGGAGCCGTAGCGGTGCGTGCGGTCGCCCTTGCGGCGCAGGTAGCCGATGTCGTGGAACAGCGCCGAGACGATGCCGACCAGGAAATGGTCCGGCGTGAGCGGCGCATAGCCGTTGCGATGGCGCTCGTAGCCATCCATGATGCGAGCCATCGCGAGCGTGACGTCGAGCACGTGCTGGATGTCGTGGTACTCGGTGTCGCAGGGATGGTGGTTCTTGCCCTCGCCCAGGTACAGGCCGGCGAGGTCGGCAAAGGCCTGCTCGAGGACGCGCGCGGAGGCCGTCGGATAGATCCTCTCGAAGATCTCCGTGACGGTCGACCCGACCTCGGCATGGCCGGTAGTGCGGATCGAATCGGTGACGTCGTAGTCGCTGCGTCGCATGGTCAGTTATATGGGGTGCACAGCCTGCAGCCTCGCCTGCCGGAGCAGCAGGCCGGACGGCGCGCGCAGGGGGTTCCCCTTTCCCCTGCCGGCCACTCCGGATAGGATGTGGGCAATACCCAGAGATTACCAGTGAAGTAGTTCACACCGGCCGGCAATCAGGCGCCAGGCAGCGGATATTTCGGCCCGCGGCGCAGGCGGCGGGGAGGGCGGACCCGGAAGGCAGTCATGAGCCTCATCTCGCTTACCGAAGAGGAACGCCGTGAGATCGAACACCGCATTGCGGAGCTCGAAGTGGAGCACAGCGACCTCGACGACATCATCGGACGCCTGGCTCAGACCCCGACCCAGGACCAGCTCCAGCTGCGGCGCCTCAAGAAGCGAAAGCTCTTCCTCAAGGACATGCTGGCCCGCCTGCGGGACAAACTGATCCCCGACATCCTCGCGTGATAGCGCTCATCCAGCGCGTTACGGACGCCAAAGTGGTGGTAGGCGGCGAAACCACCGGCGCGATCGGGCTGGGGATCCTCGCGCTCGTTGGCGTGGAAAAGGGTGACGGCGAGCCGCAGGCCCGGCGCCTCTGCGAGCGGGTGCTCGGCTACCGGATCTTCCCGGATGCGCAAGGCAAGATGAACCGATCTCTGGCGGAGGTGGGTGGAGGCCTGCTGCTGGTGCCCCAGTTCACGCTGGCAGCGGATACGCACAAGGGCGCGCGCCCAAGCTTCTCATCGGCCGCGCCCCCGACGGAGGGCGAAAAGTGGTTCGACTTTTTCGTCGGCATCGCGCGCGCCAGCCACTCGGCGGTCGAAACCGGGCGCTTCGGCGCCGACATGAAAGTCCACCTCGTCAACGACGGGCCGGTCACGTTTTGGTTACGTGTGACGCGGGGGGGAATAGAACCCTCCCCCCGCATGGGTGACTCGAACCAGAGCTAATCGTCGAGCGTCCTGAAATTGGCGGGTGCGACGATCTCGATCATCTCCACGTCTTTCGAGTGCGCAATCTCGCGGTGGCGGATGTTCGGCGGCTGCTGGAAGCAGGTGCCTTTCTTCATCGTGATTTCGCCGACGCCTTCGTATTCGAAGCGGATCCAGCCCCTGAGCACGTAGACGAACTGCAGGTTGCAGTCGTGGCGGTGCCATTCGCCTTCGGGCGCCTTGCCCGGCCGCGCGCGGATTACGTGCGCGACCACCTTGCCCTTTGAGGCACCTGCGATGCCGAGGTCGCGGTACTCGAAGTAGTTGCGCAGGCCCCGCTTCTCGAACTTCGTGTCGCCGAGGTGGCTGACCGAAAAGCTCCTGGCGAGCTTCTTCGCCGCGGATGTGGTGGGAGTGAAAGCAGCTTTCATCGTTTTTCCTCCAGCATGGGTGCATCGCGAAAAATGCGTTCGTCCATCTCCCTCAGATCGTCCGCCACGGGCACGGGCGCCGCGAGCTGGTCGATGACCTCGCGCTGCAGGTCGATGCCCGGCGCGATCTCGGTGAGCGTGAGCCGCCCCTCGCGCAGCTCGAACACCGCGCGCTCGGTGACATACAGCACCCTGGTGCCCTTGCCGACCGTGTACGGGCCGTTGAAAGACAGGTGCTCGACCTCGTGGACGACCTTCTTGACCGAGCCTTCCTTCACGATCCTGAGCCGGCCGTCCGCGGCTTTTACCTCGATGCCCTTGGCCGTGAGGGAGCCCATGAAGACGACTTCCTTGGCGGTCTGCGTGATGTTGATGAACCCGCCGACACCGGCGACGCGGTCGCCGAACTTGGACACATTGACGTTGCCGTGCAGGTCCATCTCGGCCAGGCCGAGGAACGCGATGTCCAGGCCGCCGCCGTCGTAAAAGTCGAACTGCTCCGCGTGGGACACGATCGCATCCGGGTTCGACGAGGCGCCGAAAGACGGCGTTTGCGCAGGCGTGCCGCCGATGGGTCCGGATTCCACGGTCATGACGAAGTCCGCCAGGCCTTCCTCTCGCGCCACCTGGCCGACGCCCGCGGGCATGCCGGTGCCGAGGTTTACGATCGGCCGACTCCATTTGCGCAATTCGAGCATTGCGCGGCGCTGCACGATCTTGCGCAGGTCCAGCGGCAGGACCTTGACCTCGTGCGGCTGCTCGCGCCGGTCGCCGGTGTACGCGGGGTTGTGGTCTTCGCCATAAGTCTGCCAGTGGTCGACCGGGTCTTCCACGACCGACACGTAGTCGACAAGGATGCCCGGCACGCGCACGAGGTGCGGATGGATCGAGTGCTTCGGCACCATGCGCTTGACCTGCACGATGACGATCCCGCCTGAGTTGTGCGCCGCCTGCGCAAGCGACAGCACGTCGTTGTGGAACACCTCGTGCTCCATGCTGATGTTGCCCTCCGGATCGCTCGAGGTGCCGCGCAGGATCGCGCAGTGCAGCGGGAACACCGGGTAGAAGAGGCACTCCTGGCCGCGCAGCATGATCAGCTCGACCAGTTCCTCGGTGGTGCGCGCATTCAGGCGCCCGCCGTCGTAGCGCGGATCGACGAAAGTGTGCAGCCCGATTTGCGAGATCACGCCGGGCTTCTTTCCGGCAATGGCGCGGAACATCTGGGCCACGACGCCCTGCGGCCAGTTGTAGGCCTCGATCTCGTTGGCCACGGCCAGCGCGCCGAGCCTCGGCGCCGCACCCCAGTGCCCGCCGATGATGCGTTTGACCAGCCCTTTGTGGCCGAGATGTCCCGTGCCCTTGGTTGCGCGGTCGCCCTGGCCGGCTGCATAGATGAGCGTGAGATCGCGAGGCCTTCCGGTTTCGAGGAAGCGCTTCTCGATCGCAGTCGTCAGGCCCTCGGGATGACCCGAGCCGGTGAAGCCCGAGGTCGACACCGTCCAGCCGTCTTCGACGAGGGCGGCGGCCTGCGCGTGTGAAATGATTTTCATCGCTGCCGGATTCTAGCGTTTCGCCGCATGGCGGCCGGCGCCCGTTGGCAGCCACAGGCGAAACAGCGTAAGCTTTCCGGCCTTGCAAGGCTTCCCTTACAAGGCCCCCCCTCTCAATAACACCGCAACACTTCCCAGCGCATGAGTTTCGATCAGTTCGTCGGCACCAAGCCGGTCGAAGAGCGCCACCGGTTCGACACCGCGCGCCTGGACCAATTCATGCGCTCGAACGTCGAGGGCTATTCGGGCACGCTCGAGGTCGCGATGTTCAAGGGCGGCCAGTCGAATCCCACCTACAAGCTCACCGCGGGAGGTCAGGCGGGCGGGAAGAACTACGTTCTGCGCAAGAAGCCGCCCGGCAAGCTGCTGCCTTCGGCGCATGCGGTGGACCGAGAATTCCGGGTGATCAAGGCGCTGCACGGCGTGGGCTTCCCGGTGCCGCGCCCGTATGCGCTGTGCGAGGACGACGGCGTCATCGGCACGATGTTCTACATCATGGACTGCGTCGAAGGCCGTGTCCTGTGGGACCAGGCGATGCCGGACATGACGAAGTCTCAGCGCTTTGCGATCTGGGACGAGCTCAATCGCGTGATCGCGCAGCTCCACACCATCGACTACAAGGCCGTAGGGCTCGAGACTTTCGGCAAGCCGGGCAGCTACCTCGAGCGCCAGATCGGGCGCTGGACCAAGCAGTACCAGGCCTCCGAGACGCAGAAGATCGAGGCAATGGACAATCTCATCGCGTGGCTGCCGAAGAACATTCCCGCCGGCGACGAGACGACGGTGGTGCACGGCGACTTTCGCCTCGACAACACGATCTTCCATCCCACCGAGCCGCGCATCCTCGCGGTGCTCGACTGGGAGCTCTCGACGCTGGGGCACCCGCTCGCGGATTTCTCGTATCACTGCATGAGCTGGCATATCCCGGCGGGCAAGTTCCGCGGCATCGAGGGCATGCCGTTCGAAGAGCTGGGCATCCCCACCGAGCAGCAATACATCGACCTGTACTGCAAGCGCACCGGACGCGCGGCCATCGACCCGTCGACCTGGGATTTCAACATGGCCTACAACCTGTTCCGCATCGCCGGCATCACGCAGGGCATCGCCAAGCGCGTGGTGGATGGCACTGCCTCGAGCGCGCATGCGCTCGAGGCCGGATCGAAAGCCCCGCTGCTGGCCGAACTGGGCTGGCTGCAGGTCGAAAAAATACTACGGAGAGGAACAGGGGAGCGGGCCCCTTCCCGTTAGGAGCCTTCCCGCTCCCCCGCACCTCCTTTCCTGCTATTCACTAGGAGAAACAAATGGATTTCGATTACTCCCCGAGGGTCAAGGAACTGCAGAAGCGGCTCATCGCTTTCATGGACGAGCACATCTACCCGAACGAGCCCAAGTACTACGCGCATGTGCATAGCGACAAGCGGTGGGAGCCGGTGCCGATCATCGAGGAGTTGAAGCCCAAGGCGCGCGCGGCGGGCCTGTGGAACCTTTTCCTGCCGCATTCGAAGCGCGTGCCCGAAGGCCTGTCGAACCTCGAGTACGCGCCGCTCTGCGAAATCATGGGCCGCGTGACCTGGGCGCCCGAAGTGTTCAACTGCTCGGCGCCGGACACCGGCAACATGGAAACCATCGAGCGCTACGGCACCGAGGAGCACAAGCGCCAGTGGCTGGACCCGCTCCTGCGCGGCGAGATCCGCTCGGCATTCCTGATGACGGAGCCCAATGTCGCGAGTTCGGATGCGACCAACATCCAGTGCAGGATCAAACGCGAAGGCGACCAGTACGTCATCAACGGGACGAAGTGGTGGTCTTCGGGCGCGGGCGACCCGCGCTGCAAGATCTACATCCTCATGGGCAAGACCGACCCGGACAACTCATCGCGGCACAGCCAGCAGTCGATGATCCTCGTGCCGCACAACACGCCGGGCATCAAGATCCTGCGCTACCTGCCGGTGTTCGGCTACGACGATGCGCCGCACGGCCACATGGAGATCGAGCTCAAGGACGTCAAGGTCCCGGCCTCGAACATCCTGCTCGGCGAAGGCCGCGGCTTCGAGATCGCGCAAGGGCGGCTCGGACCCGGGCGCATCCATCACTGCATGCGCCTCATCGGCCAGGCCGAGCGCGCGCTGGAGAAAATGTGCAAGCGCGCCACCCAGCGCGTCGCCTTCGGCCGCACGGTGGCCGAGCAGGGCGTGACCCGCGAGCGCATTGCGGAAGCGCGCATCATGATCGACTCGACGCGCTTCATGGTGCTGCATGCCGCATGGAAGATGGACGTCGCCGGCAACAAGGTCGCCAAGCAGGAGATCGCGATGATCAAGGTGCTCGCGCCGAACATGGCCTGCCAGGTGATCGACTGGGCCATGCAGGTGCACGGCGGCGGCGGCGTGTCGGACGATTTCGGCCTCGCGAACGCCTATGCGCATGCGCGCACGCTGCGCTTTGCCGATGGCCCGGACGAGGTGCACCGCAACGCGATCGCCAAGCAGGAGATCGCCAACCAGACTTCGCTGGACGAGGCGCTCGCCACCAGGAAGCGCTGAAGCCTTGGACATGCCCCGTGGCCGGACAAGATGGCCGCGCGGCGAAGGGTACTCTTTCTCGTCACCGCCTCGGCCGCGGGGCTACATGCGCGCGAAGACCGCGAACTACGACCAGTGGCTCGGCGGGATGCAGAAGCTTTACCTCAAGCACCAGGAAAGCGGTAACGCCTGAGCCTCCCTGAATCCATATCACTTGGATCAGCCAAGCGCTACGCAGCCAACAATCGAATCGCCGTCTCCGGGTCCTTGGCCACAGCCCTTAGCAAAGCCCGCGCCGGGCCTGTCGGGCGAGTACGGTGTTGCTCCCAGTTCTGCAGCGTCCTGACCGGTACACCCAAAAGCTGGGCGAATTGTGCCTGGGTCAGGTTCGCCGTTTCGCGAATGGACTTGGTTTGCGGTTCTCCAATCACCGTCTTCCTGGCGGCTTTTTTCTTCCCGCGCAGGATCGCCCCTGCTTCGCGCACGCTCGCCAGGAGTTCCTGAAAGCTCGCGTCATCCATTGCCAAACTCCTTTTTCGCCACTTTGGCCAGCTCGGCCAGTTGTTTGTCGGTGAGGTCTGCCCTCTCGCTCTTCGGGTACGCATAGACCATCAGGATCCGGCGCTCTGCGGTCGCCTAATAGTAGATCGCAGAAACGGACGGCCACTAGGTCGACAGACCAAAAATGGCAGCCGAACATCCTCGAGCCGAAGCGTATGAGGCTCATGAATCTCGCGAAATGCTTCCCAGCTCACGGGCGGCCGCGATGAGTTCGGAGTCCGGGTTGAGGATGTCGGGGCACAGGCGCAGGTACTCGCCGCGCGCATCGACGTGCACGCCGCGCGCGTCCATCGCCTTGGCCAGGTCGCCCGCCCGCGCATGCTTGACGATGAGGAAAGCGCCACGCTCCTCACTCGCGCCTGCAGCTTCGATTCCCTCCGCGCCGAGCAGCTGTTTCAGGCGCTGCTGCTGCATCAGCGAATACGCACGCAACCTCTCTACGCCGACAGCGAGCGTGAACTCGAGCCCCGCGAGCGCCTGGTAGGGCACCAGCACCGGCGGCGTGGACTCGTTCCATCCCTCGCCGCCCGGCGCGAATGCCGGCGGCTCCGGGCGCT
>CAZZDV010000114.1:9158-12147 GCA_964652785.1 uncultured Bordetella sp. | reverse complement strand
GTCAACTCCGGCTCGTCCCCCAGCGTGTAACCCAGGCGCGGCGTGCCTTCCACCGCCAGCCCCGCCGCGCGCAGGCGCTCGATGTCGCGGTAGATCGTCCGCTTGCCCGCGCCGGTGGCCTCCGAGAGCGACTCGGCGGTCTGCGTGAGCCCGTCCGCGAGCATCAGGTAGATCATCGCCAGCCTCATCGGGCGCGAGGTAATGCTGCCATATTCTTCGGAAGTAGCCATTGTCTCCTCACTCTCCTGTCGAAATGCTGCCATCATACCCTTTCGCGTTCACGTCTTCTCCAGCGCCCCTTGCCGCGGCGGGCTTGCCCCCCGTCAGGGGTTCCGCTAACCTGAACCGCGCAGGCTCTTCTCAGGGGAAAACCATGAAATTGCACCGCATCGCAGCAGCGTTTTCGCTCGTCGCACTCGCCACCCTCCTTACGCCCGCCGCCTTGGCGCAAGACAAGGTGCTGCGAATCGTGCCGCACTCGAACCTCGCGATCCTCGACCCGATCTGGACCACCGCGTACATGAGCCGCAACCACGGCTACATGATCTACGACACGCTGTTCGGCACGGACGAAAAGGCGCAGGTCAAGCCGCAGATGGTCGAAGAGTGGAGCGCGAGCCCGGACAAGCGCCTGTGGACCTTCAAGCTGCGCCCGGGCCTCGAATTCCACGACGGCAAGCCGGTGACCGGCGAGGACGTGATCGCCTCGATCAGCCGCTGGGGCAAACGCGATGCCATGGGCTCGGCACTGATGACTTTCGTCGACCGCATGGATACGCCGGCCCCCGATACTTTCCGCATCTTCCTGCGCGAGCAGTGCGGGTTTCTTCTCGAGGCGCTGGGCAAGCCTTCGTCGAACGTGCTGTTCATCATGCCCAAGCGCATGGCCGACGTCGATGCGTTCAAGCAGATCGAGGAGCACATCGGTTCGGGCCCCTACATCTTCAAACGCGACGAGTTCAAGCCGGGCGACAAGGCCGTGTACCTCAGGAACCCCAAGTATGTGCCGCGCAAGGAACCCCCGTCGGGCAGCACCGGCGGCAAGAACGTCTACGTGGACCGGGTCGAATGGAATCTCGCGCTGCGCGACGCGCAGGCGCAGGTGAACGCGCTGCAGAAAGGCGAGGTGGACATCCTCGAGGCGCTCGCGTTCGACCATTACGAGGCGACGAAAAAGGATTCGAGCATCCAGATCCCGAACACCGCGCCAGCGGGTCTGCAGTACATGGCGCGCTTCAACCACCTGCACAAGCCGTTCGACAACCCCAAGGTGCGCCAGGCCGTCCTGGCGGCGTTCTCGCAGCAGCCGTTCCTGCAGGCGCAGGTCGGCGTGAAGGAGCTGTACCGGTCGTGTCCCTCCATGTTCACCTGCGGCACGCCTTACGGCAGCCCGTTCGGCAGCGACATCCAGTCCAAGTCGAACATGAAGAAGGCCCAGGAACTGGTGAAGACCTCGGGCTACGACGGCACGCCGATCGTGATCATGAAGCCGACCGACCTCGCTTCGATCCAGAAGCTGCCCGACGTGGCCGCGCAGCTCCTGCGCCAGGCCGGCTTCAAGGTGGACCTGCAGGCGATGGACTGGCAGACGCTGGTCGGCCGGCGCGCGAAGAAGGATGCGCCGGACAAGGGCGGCTGGCACATGTTCCTCACCGCCTGGCAGGCGCACGATATCTGGAACCCGATCGCCAACGCGGCGATGGACACGCGCGGCGAGCAATCGGGCTGGTTCGGCTGGGCCAAGGACGACAAGCTCGTCGAGCTGCGCAACCAGTTCATGCGCGAGACCGACGACGGTAAGAAAAAGAAGCTGGCCGACGCGATCCAGGCGCGCGCGTTCGAGGTGGGCACGCACGTCCCGCTCGGCGAATACGTGCAGCCGGTGGCGGCGCGCAAGAACATCAGCGGCTTCTTCGTCTCCAACGGCAACCTGTACTGGAACCTGAAGAAGAACTGAACGACACACTTGGTCGCTCGAGTCAGCAGCGCCGGGGGGGATCTGAAGGGGGGCGGAGCCGGTCGGAGCCCCCCTTTCTTTCATGTATAAATTTCTCGCCCGCAGGCTGCTGGCCACGATCCCGGTCCTTGCGATCGTGGCGGTGCTGGTGTTCCTCATGCTGCGGCTCACCCCCGGTGACCCCGCGGCGATCCTCGCGGGCGACGCGGCGAACACCGAGCAGATCGCGAAGATCCGCGAAGGCCTCGGCCTCGACCGGCCGCTGATCGTCCAGTTCGGGATCTGGGCGAAAGACATCCTCAGCGGTGACCTCGGCGAGTCGTTCTATTTCAAGATGAAGGTCACGTCCCTCATCGGCCAGCGGCTCGAAGCGACGGTTTCGCTGGCAACGCTCACAATCATCTTTGCGGTGTTTACGGCGGTCCCTCTCGGCGTCCTCGCGGCGTGGCGCTTCGGCGGCTGGTTCGACCGCATGCTCATGGGGTTCTCGGTAATGGGCTTCTCGATTCCGGTTTTCGTGCTCGCCTACATCCTGATCTGGATCGTGTCGTTGAAACTCGGCTGGCTGCCGGTGCAGGGCTACAAGCCGATCTCGGAAGGGTTCTGGCCTTTCCTGCGGCATCTCATCCTTCCGGCGATCACGCTCTCGGTGATCTACATCGCGCTTATTGCGCGGGTGACGCGCGCATCGGTGCTCGAAGCCCTCGGCGAGGATTACATCCGCACCGCCCGCGCCAAGGGCCTGCCGGAATCGCGCGTGCTGATCCGCCATGCGCTCGCGAATGCGGCGGTGCCGATCGTGACCGTGATCGGCATCGGCATCGCGCTGCTGATCGGCGGCGTGGTGGTGACCGAATCGGTGTATGCGATTCCCGGGCTCGGGCGGCTGACGGTCGATGCGGTGCTCGCGCGCGACTTCCCGACGATCCAGGGCGTGATCCTGTTCTTCTCGGCGGTCTACGTGGTGGTCAACCTGCTCGTGGACCTCTCGTATGTGTTCTTCGATCCCCGCATTCGTTACTGAGGTCCGCT
>CAZZDV010000114.1:0-9058 GCA_964652785.1 uncultured Bordetella sp. | reverse complement strand
ACGAATCGCTTTCGACCGAGTCCGCGGACGTCGTTCGCCACGAAAGCGCGTGGGAGCGCGCGCGCCGCAGCTGGTCGGTGCGCATCGGCGGCACGGTCCTGCTCATCCTCCTTTTCATCGCGATCGCGGCGCCGTGGCTCGGCACGGTGGACCCGACCCTCTTCGATGCGGGCAGCCGCGACCTCACGCCGGGCAAGGAAGGCGAGATCACCACGCTCGATGGCGAGGCGATCAAGCACAAGTTCATCATGGGCTCGGACAGCTTCGGCCGCGACATCTACAGCCGCGTGCTTTACGGCACCCGGGTGTCGCTGATCGTGGGCGCATTTTCCGCGGCGGTCGCCCTGCTCTTCGGCATTGTGCTGGGCCTGATGTCGGGGTATGTGCGCTGGCTCGACGGACCGCTCATGCGCGTGATGGACGGGATCATGGCGATTCCCGCGATCCTCATCGCGATCGCGCTGGTCGCCATGTTCCGCGCGAGCGTGTTGTCCGTAATCATCGCGATCGCGATTCCCGAGATCCCAAGGGTCACGCGCCTCGTGCGCTCGCTCGTGCTCACGATCCGCGAAGAGCCGTACGTCGAAGCGGCGATCTCGCTCGGCACGCCGGCGTGGAAGATCATGGGCTTCCATATCCTGCCGAACACGGTGGCGCCGCTGCTCGTGCAGGGCACTTACATCTGCGCCTTCGGCATCCTCGTGGAAGCGATTCTCTCGTTTCTCGGCGTGGGGCTGCCGCCGGACATCCCGACCTGGGGCAACATCATGTCCGAAGGCCGCTCGCAGTTCGTGAGCTTTCCGCACAACGTGTTCTTCCCTGGCCTCTTCCTCGCGGCGACGGTGCTTGCGGTGAACATTCTCGGGGATGGATTGCGCGACACGCTCGACCCGAAAATGGCACGGCGCACGTGAGCGGTGGCATGAGCACTGCGCCGGTTTCGAAGATCGCCGCTGGCAGCGGCCCGGTGCTCGAAGTGCGCGGGCTCTCGATCGAGCTGCCCAAGGGCAGCGACCGCGGGCTGGCGGTGTCCGGCGCGTCATTTACGGTCGAGCGCGGCGAGATCGTCTGCCTGGTCGGCGAGTCGGGGTCGGGCAAGTCTGTAATCGCGCAGAGCGTGATGGGCCTTCTGCCCAGGCAGTTGCCGGTCGCGGGCGGCACGATCCTGCTCGAAGGCGAAGACATCACGCACGCGCCGCTCTCGCGCCTGCGCCAGCTGCGCGCGACGCGCATGTCGATGGTCTTCCAGGAGCCGATGACCGCGCTCAACCCGGTCATGAGCTGCGGCGAGCAGATCGACGAGGTGCTCGAGGAGCACACGAAGCTCTCGCCGGCCGAACGGCGCCTGAAGATCCTCGAAACCATCCGCGAGGTCCGCCTGCCGGAGCCCGAGCGCATCTACGCTTCCTACCCCCACCAGCTTTCGGGCGGGCAGAGGCAACGCATCGTGATCGCGATGGCGCTGATCCTCGATCCGGCGCTGATCATCGCGGACGAGCCGACCACGGCGCTGGACGTGACCACGCAGGCGCAGATCCTGCAGCTGATTCGCGACCTGCAGGCGCGCCATGGCACGGGGGTGCTGTTCATCACCCACGATTTCGGCGTCGTGGCCGAGATCGCGCAGAAGGTCGCGGTGCTCAGGCTGGGCGAGCTGGTCGAATTCGGCCTGCGCGACGAAGTGCTCAAGCACCCGCGCCACGCTTACACGAAGATGCTGATCCGCGCGGTGCCGACTCTGGCGCCCGTGCAACGGGCCGCGGACGCTACGGCCCCGATCGTGCTCGAGATCAGGAATCTCTCCAAGACGTATGTCGACCGAGGGTGGCTTACCAAAAAGCGCGAAGTGCGCGCGGCCATGGAAGTGAACCTGGAGATCCGGCGCGGCCAGACGCTGGGCATTGTCGGCGAGTCCGGTTCGGGCAAGTCCACCGTCGCGCGCTGCGTGGTGCGGCTGATCGATCCCACGTCAGGCGAGATACGCTTGAGCGGCGAGGACATCGCGAAGCTTTCGGCGCGCAAACTCCGGCCGCTCCGGCGGCGGGTGCAGATCGTGTTCCAGGATCCCTACCGCTCGCTCAATCCGCGGCGTCGCGTAGGTGAGGCGATCATCGAAGGTCCGATCAATTACGGGCTCTCGCGCGCCGAGGCGATCGAGCGCGCGCGCAAGCTCATGGAGCTCGTGCGCATGGATCCGGCATCGCTCGAGCGCTATCCGCACCAGTTCTCCGGCGGGCAGCGCCAGCGCATCTGCATCGCGCGCGCGCTGGCGATGGAGCCTGAGCTGTTGATTGCGGACGAAGCGGTGTCCGCGCTTGACGTTTCGGTACAGGCGCAAGTCCTGGCGCTGCTGGAGGAGATCCGCGGCCGGCTCAACCTCGCCATGCTCTTCATTACGCACGATCTGCGAGTCGCCGCGCAGATTTGCGATCACGTGGCTGTCATGTCGCAGGGACGTGTGGTGGAATACGGCCCCGCGGCCGAAGTCTTCCTGCGGCCGAGCCACGAATACACGCGGGCGCTGTTCGCAGCGGCGCCCGGACGCGATTTCGCCTTTTCGACGGAAACACACTGATGCACGGGGACACGATCTGATGCGAGTGGCAATCGGCGGCTTTCAGCACGAAACGAACACTTTCGCGCCGAGCAAGGCCACCTACGCCAATTTCGAGCGCGCCAAGGGCTGGCCCGGGCTGCAGCGCGGCGGCGAGATGCTGGAGACCATGGTGGCACGCAACCTGCCGATCGCCGGCTTCATCGAGCAGATGAAGGGCACGCGCCATACGCTCGTGCCCACCGCATGGGCCGCGGCAGAGCCTTCGGCCCATGTGACCGAAGATGCGTTCGAGCGCATCGCTACGATGATCGTCGAGGGCATCCGCGACGCACGTCCCGATGCGGTCTACCTCGACCTGCATGGCGCGATGGTGACCGAGCACCTCGACGACGGCGAAGGCGAGCTCCTCGCGCGCGTGCGGCGCGTGGTCGGCGATTCGGTGCCCGTCGTGTGCAGCCTCGATTTGCATGCAAACGTCACCAAAAAGATGGTCGAGTGCGCCGATGCGCTCGTGGGATACCGCACTTATCCGCATGTCGACATGGCCGATACCGGTGCGCGCACCGCGTTCCTCCTCTCGCAGCGGCTGGAGGGCATGGCGCGGCCGCATGCCGCCATGCGGAGAATCCCTTTCCTGATTCCACTATCGGCGCAATGCACCGACCTCGAGCCCTCGAAGGCGCTGTATGCCGGCCTCGCCGCTATGGAGTCCCGCGACGTCCCCTCCCTTTCGTTCACGCCCGGATTTCCCGCCGCGGACTTCCCCGAATGCGGGCCCGTGGTGCTCGCCTACGGCCTCACTGCAGGCGCAGCGGCGAACACCGCGGACGCGCTCGCAAAGCGCATCGTCGAAATCGAAAGCGAATTCGACGCGCCGGTGTATGCGGCTGACGAAGCGGTCAAGCGCGCCATGGCGATCGCCGCGCGCGCGAGCCGCCCGGTGGTGATCGCGGACACGCAGGACAACCCCGGCGCCGGCGGCGACTCGGACACGACCGGGATGCTGCGCGCCCTGATCGCCAACCGCGTCAAGCGCGCCGCGCTCGGCGTGATGGTCGACCCGGCGGCGGCGGAGGCGGCCCATCGCGCGGGCGTTGGTGCCACGATCGAGATTTCGCTTGGCGGCAAGTCGGGCGTGACGGGCGACGCTCCCTATCGCGGCCATTTTCGCGTGGATGCGCTCTCCGAGGGCAAGCTTCATTGCAAGGGCCCGTTCTACCGCGGCGCGAAGATGGAGCTCGGGCTCTCGGCATGCCTTTCCATCGAAGGCGTGCGCATCGTGCTCGCGAGCAAGAAGACCCAGCTCGCCGACCAGGAGCTGTATCGTTTTGTGGGCATCGAGCCCACCGAGCAGGCGATCCTCGTCAACAAGAGCTCGGTCCACTTCCGCGCGGATTTCGCGCCGATCGCCGAGCAGATCCTCGTGGCGAAGTCGCCTGGCCCCATGATCGCCGACCCAAGCGAGTTCCCGTGGAAGCGCCTGGAGCGCGGCATCCGCCTGAAGCCGAACGGCCGGCCTTTCTGAAGTGACGGACCTCCTGGACGCCGCGGCCATCGGCAACGCCCTGGCCGCGCGCGGCGAATCGATCGAAGTGCGGGTGCTCGAGCGCTGCGCCTCGACGAATACGGAATTGCTTGCGCGAGAGTCGGCGCAAGCACCGGCCCTGCTGGTCGCCAACGAGCAGACCGCGGGGCGCGGACGGCGCGGACGCCGCTGGCATGCGAGTCCCGGCGACGCGCTGATGTTCTCGCTGCGCTGGCAGTTCACCGGCGATGCCGGGCGGCTGCGCGGTCTTTCGCTCGCCACGGGGGTCAGCATCGCTCGCACCCTGCGCGAGCTCGGCGCCAGCGGCGTCGCCCTCAAGTGGCCGAACGACCTGCTCGCCTCGATGACGCTCTCGAAGGATCCGGACAGTGCGAAGCTCGGGGGCATCCTGATCGAAACGCGGACCGGTGGCGGACGCATCACCGCCGTGATCGGGGTGGGCCTCAATTGCCGCCGCAATCCGGCGCTGGAGGCCCGGATCGAGCGCAGGGTCGCCGCGCTTGAAGATTCGATCGATCCACTGCCTTCACGCAACGAGCTTGCCGCCGGGATTGTCGCGGGCCTGGCGCAGGCGCTGCGCCTCTTCGGCGAAGCGGGTTTCGAGGCCTTCAGGTCCGATTGGGTGGCGCTGCATGCGCACCAGGGCTCACCGATGCGTGTTCGCACCGGTGATGGCCGGATCGTCGCCGGTATCGCCGAGGGCATTGCGCCAGACGGCGGCTTGCTGCTGCGAAACCGGCGCGGCGTGCATTGCATCCACAGCGGGACGGTCGTTCGCCGGACCCTTGCCCGAGGCGCGCGCGCATGAATCTCGCCATCGACGCCGGCAATTCGCGCGTGAAATGGGGCTGGCATGACGGCAGCGGCTGGCACGGCCTGGCGACTGTGTCGCTGATCGAGTTCGCCGCGGCCAACCACGACATCAATCCGTTCGCGGTCACGCATGCGGACCCCGAACGGATCATCATCTCGAACGTCGCGGGCGATGCCGCGCACCAGCTGATCGTCAACTGGACCAGCATTTTCGATGCCGAGCCGTTATGGCTTCAAGGCGAATCCGAGCGTTGCGGCGTGAAAAGCGCATACGACCATCCGGGCCAGCTCGGGCCCGATCGCTGGGCGGCGCTCGTCGCGGCGCGCGCGATTCACCAGGGGCCCTGCCTCGTGGTGAATTCGGGCACCGCGACCACGATGGACGTGCTGTCCGCCGAAGGCGTATTCGAGGGCGGGGTCATCCTCCCCGGGGTCGAACTCATGCGTTTCGTCCTGCATGAACACACCGGGCGCTTGCCATTGCAGCCGGGGACTTTTCGCGACGCGCCGCGCAACACGCTCGACGCGATCGAAACCGGCTGCTGGCAGGCGCAGGCGGGCGCGGTCGAGCGAATGATGGCCACGGCGGGACCCGGCACGCTCTGCATCGTGAGCGGCGGCGCCGGGCGCGTCCTTGCCGACCTGCTTGAAGGCATCGAGTGCCGCTACGTGGATAACCTCGTGCTCGAGGGCCTCGCAAAGATCGCAGCCTCGTGAGGGCGTTCTTCCTCGTGCTGCTGCTGGCCAACGTCGGCTTCTTCGCGTGGGCGAATTTCTTTTTCGAGGGGGACACGCAGTCGGATCCGCGCCCCCTCGCTCGCCAGGTCGCGCCGGAAAAACTGCGCGTGCTCGGAGCTGACGCGCCGCTCAAGGCGCCGCCAGCACCCTCCACTCCCGCGAAACCGACCCCGGAAGGCGTTGCGTCCGCACCGGGGAAGACGTGCATCGAGTGGGGCGCGTTCGTAGTGGGCGACGCGGCGCGCGCAGCCGATGCGCTCGTGCCGCTGGCGCTCGGTGCCCGCGTGCTGCAGCGCCAAGCCGACGAGGGCGCGAGCTGGTGGGTGTTCATGGCGCCGCGCGGTGGGCGGCAGGAAGCCCAGAAGAAAGCCGCCGAGCTCAAGGCGCTGGGAGTCGGTGAATATTACATCGTGCAGGAGGAAGGCCCGATGCGTAACGCGGTCTCCCTCGGGGTCTTCAAAACCGAAGCCGCAGCCACAAGCCACCTCGAAGCGCTGCGCGCCAAAGGCGTCAAGACCGCGCAGGCCGGTGCGCGCGAAACCGCGCTGCAGAAAACGTGGTTCCAGGTACGGCAGGCGGATGACGCGCTGGTCGCGAAGCTGCGCGAAGTCGCGCAGCCCTTTGCGGGCACCGAAGTGCGCGAGTGCGTGGCCGCTGCCCCCAGCTGAAAGGCTTTAGCTCCTGCCGAGCGAACGAATAGCGTCCACCACCATCCGGGTGCCGGTTGCAAGCAACAGGATGTTGTCGTCTACCCGGACGTAGCGATAGCCCGCAGGCGGTGAGCCGAGCTGCTGGATGAGAGTCGTCGGAACCTCGTAATAGCGGACCTCGCGCGGCAACGGGCGACCGACATCCCATTTCTTCGCCTGCCCGGGCGGCATGCAGCCGTTGTGCTTTTTCGCCAGACCCGGCGGGCAGCGCCCGGCGCGGTACTGGCCATCGTAGTAGTCGCGGACGTATCCGCGGTGCGGGTCGTTGAAATGCTCCATACGGCTCACACGGCGATCCTCGGCCCGATCATCGCGCCGTTCGGCCTTGTTGTCGCCGCGGTCGTCCCGCTGCTCGGCGCGGTCATGGCCTTTGCCGTGGCCCTTGCCGCCTTTGTCAGCGAACACGGGGGATGCGATTAACGCGCCCGCCATGGCGAATGCCAGCACCCTGACAATACCGTGATTGATGGTTGACATGACTATCTCCAACGGCGTGGCTCAAGCTTGAAGCATGAGCCGCCGCAACTGCGGCGTCGGTGCGCTGGCGCACAAGTGGCGCGCGGCCGTTCAGCCTATCGGATAGGCGCCGCCAGGAAGGTTTTCCGCGACGACCGCAAGCAGCCTGTCCGCGCGCACCGGTTTCGTGATGTAGCCCACCGCGCCGAGCTGCTTGCCGCGATCGAAGTCGTCCATCGAGGTGAGGAAGATCACGGGGATTTTCGGCAACGACTTGTCGGACTTGAGCGCCTCGACGAACGCATAGCCGTCCATGTGAGGCATATTGACGTCGGTGATGATGAGGTCCGGCGGGCTCTTGAGGACGAAGTAACCGGCCTCGATGCCGTCTGCGGCCGTGCTGACCTCATACCCGGCGTTCGAAAGGTGCAGCCGGAGCAGTTCGCGCAGGCTCTGGTCGTCGTCGACTACGAGAATGGACTTGGACATGGATTGATGCTCATCCCGGTTTGCGCGTCGTCATGTACCGAGCCGGTGATTGTAAGCGACTCCGGCACCGGACGCTTCCCCATCGGGGATGATCTTGCTACTACTTTTGCAGGTGTATTATCACGCCATGAATTCACAAACGCTCATTGGCGATTTGAGGCATTTCTTCACGTTTTCGCGGTGCCTCGCCCTGCTCGTCCTGCTGTGCAGCGCGCTTGTCGCGCAGGCCCAGCAGTATCGGTGGGTGGATGAGAAGGGCCGCGTCCAGTACACCGATACCCCGCCGCCTCCCAGCGCCAAGGGCGTCGAGAAAAAGCAACTCAGGAGCGGCCAGGCTTCCGTCGGACAGGAACCGTTCGCGCTGCAGACAGCGCGGAGGAGTTTTCCGGTCAGGCTGTTCTCGATGCCCGAGTGCGGCCCCGCCTGCGATGACGCGCGCAAGCTCCTCCTCCAGCGCGGAGTCCCGTTCAACGAGACGAGCGTCACGAAGGTCGAGCAGATCGAAGAACTGAAAAGGCTGACCGGCTCGAGCGTGGTTCCGGTCATGCTTGTGGGGAGCAAGGTCGAGAAGGGCTACGAGGCCGAGGGCTACCATCGCGCCCTCGACTCCGCCGGCTATCCGAAAACCAGCGCGCTCGCGCCCGCCGCAGCGGCACCCGCGCCGCCCAAGCCGGCGGCCACCGGCGCCGCCGCAACTCCGGCGACGCCGTCCGCGCCGGCCCCCGCGCCCGAGCCCGCAAAAGCCGCGACGAGGTAAGGGCGACACAGTCGCTTACATTTTCGGCGGGGTCAGCTGCGCATTTCTAACTACACTGCCGGTGTCAGCGCATTCGCACCTCGCGCGTTTCCGAAGTTTGGACAGGAGAACAAGCGTGAAAATGTTCACCAGGATCTTGATGGTACTTCTGGCCTTGGGCAGCTTTTCGGTCCAGGCGCAGGCTTTTCGATGGGTCGACAAGGACGGGAAAGTCCGCTACGGCGACATCCCGCCCCCGGGCGTCAAGGCAGTCCCGATGAAGTCGGCCTCCAGCGTCTCGGCGCCGGTTGCGGCGCCCGCCGCAAAGGACGCGAAGCCCCCGGCCGATCCCGGGCAGGCATTCAACGAGCGCCAGATCAAGGCGAGAGAAGAAACGGCCAAGATGGAAAAGGAAAAGGTCGACTCCGAGGTCCGGCGCAAGCATTGCGAACGTTCGCAGGGCTACCTGCGCTCGCTCGAGCAGGGTCACCGCATTTCGACGACCACTGCCCAGGGAGAGAGGACTTTCCTCGACGATACGCAGCGCCAGGCGCAGGTAGACGAAACCAAGGCCGAGATCGCGAAGAACTGCAGGTAGGGAGTGGTGCCGGGGAGAGGAGTCGAACCTCCGACCTTCGCATTACGAATGCGCTGCTCTACCAACTGAGCTACACCGGCCTCGAAACTGCAGAGGCGAAATTATAGTTCGCTCCGCGCCTGACCGCCAATTTCGATTGGGTCTGGCAGGTTGCGTGAACGATTTGGCAATGCGCCCGCCCTCGCGCGCCGTTCGCCCCTCAAATCCGTCCGTTCGTCCAGCGCAGTAGCGCGCGCTCCCCCGGCCACCCAGAATAGGGCCGTGAACCAAGGGGCGTCATGAAAGCGAACAAGATCGACGGCTTCACGCTGGTGGAAATCATGGTGACCATCGCGGTGATCGGGATCACGCTTGCGTTTGCAAGCCCCAATATTGTCAGTTTCATTCAAAACTACAGAATCTCCACCCAAACCAA
>CAZZDV010000113.1:0-12238 GCA_964652785.1 uncultured Bordetella sp. | reverse complement strand
GGCGCACGTGAAACTCGGCGTCGGCGTCGACCGGCTGGACTACACGAAGGGGATTCTCGAGCGCTTCGCCGCCATCGAGCGCCTGTTCGAGCTCGAGCCGGGCTGGGTGGGGCGCTTCGCCTTCCTCCAGATCGCCGCACCTTCGCGCGCGAGCATCGAGGAATACCAGAGCCTCGACGCGCGAGTGCGCGCCTGCGCCCACCGCATCAACGCGCGCTTCGGCTCCCCTGGCTATCAGCCGATCGCCCTGCGCGTGGAGCACCACGACCCGCAGCGGGTCTACCTGTGCTACCGCGCGGCGGACCTTTGCTTCGTGTCGAGCCTGCATGACGGCATGAACCTCGTGGCCAAGGAATATGTCGCCGCGCGCGACGACGAAAGGGGCGTGCTGATACTCTCGCAATTTGCCGGGGCATCGCGCGAGCTCCTGGAGGCGCTGATCGTGAATCCGTACGACACCGAGCAGTGCGCAGCCGCGCTGCGCGTCGCGCTGACCATGCCGCCGGATGAGCAGCGCGACCGCATGCGCAGCATGCGCAGCCTGATCCAGGAATTCAACGTCTATCGCTGGGCCGGGCGCATGCTTCTCGATGCGACGCGCATGCGCAACCGGCGTCGCGTAGCGGGTTCGCGGGACGGGGCACCCGTCGTCGCGCTGCGCCGCGCGTGATCCAGCGCCGCATGCCCCCTTACGCCCAGGACTGGGCGTTTTTCCTCGATGTCGACGGCACTTTGCTGGAGTACGCGGCGCGACCTGAGGATGTGCGCGTCGATGCGGGGTTGCGCGTACTGCTCGCGCGCCTGTGTACGCTGACCGATGGCGCGGTGGCGGTGGTGAGCGGCCGCTCGATGGAGGATGTCGACCGGATTTTCGCGCCTCTCGTGCTTCCCGCGGCTGCCGGTCTGCACGGCAGCGAACGCCGGTCGGCCTCCGGTTCGGTGCATTTGCCGCGCCCCGCTCCTGAAACGTTCGCCCACGCCGCCTCGCGGGTGGCAGAGTTTGCAGCCGCCAATCCCGGGCTCGGATTCGAGGACAAGGGCCGCGCCCTGGCGCTGCACTACAGGGGGGCGCCGCATCTGCGCGCCCTGGCCGAGAACGAGATGCGCGCGATCAAGGAAACGCTGGGCGCGGAATTCGAGTTGCAAATGGGCAAGCTCGTCGTGGAAATCGGGCCGCAAGGCAACAACAAAGGCGACGCGATCGCGGCGTTCGCCGCCGAGCCCCCGTTCGCGGGCCGCGTGCCCGTGTTCATCGGCGACGACCTGACGGACGAGGCCGGCTTCGAAGTGGTGAACAGGCTCGGCGGCCACTCGGTGAAAGTCGGCCCCGGGATCACGCGCGCGCGCTGGCACCTCTTCGATTCCGCGGCCGTGCGCCGCTGGCTCCAGGCGTGGAGCGACTTTCGTACCGGAGGCGAATCTCACTTGAATAGATGAGTCACCGTTTGTGGAATAAACTGCATCGAAATACGTTCCACAAAGAGTGCTTCACATTACAAGGGAGATTTACGTGAGAAGAGAAGACTTGCCAGGCGGCTTTCCGAATCCGGGGTTTCCTGACCCCTTGAGTGACCCCCATTTCCACAGCCTGGTGCCCGAGGCGAAGCTGAACCGGCGCGGCTTCATCAAGGGCGTAGTCGCCGCCGGCTTTGCGGTCACCGCAGCCCCGGTACTGTCGCAGGCCATCAAGACCTCGACCGACGGCCTGGAGGCCGGCGACATCGAGATCACGACGCGCTTCGGCACGATCCCCGCCTACTACGCGGTGCCCAAGGGGAAGGGCAAGCGCCCGGTGATCCTCGTGGTGCCCGAGATCTGGGGCCTGCACGAGCACATCAAGGATGTCTGCCGCCGCGTTGCGAAAGCGGGCTACTTCGCGATCGCCAACGAGCCGTACTCGCGCATCGGACAGCTCTGGAAGCTCACCGAGATCAAGGAAGTGCTGGCCGGGGCCAACAAGCTCACCGACGAACAGGCGTTCATCGACAACGACGGCACGGTCGACTGGGCCGGCAAGCACAAGCTCGGCAACGCGGGCAAGCTCGGCGTCACCGGCTTCTGCCGCGGCGGCAGAATGGTTTGGATGTATTCGGCCTACAGCCCGCGCGTGAAAGCCGGCGTGGCCTGGTACGGTCACTTTCTGCCAAACGCGCCCGCGATGACGCTGGGCGCGCTCGACATCGCCGACCAGCTCAAGGCCCCGGTGCTCGGCCTCTATGGCGGCGCAGATACGGGCATCCCAATGGCCACGGTCGAGCGCATGCGCGCCGGGCTGCTCGCTTTCGGCAAGGACAAGCAGTCGATCATCCATGTGTACCCGGACGCGCCGCACGGCTTCAATGCCGACTACCGCCCGAGCTATCGCAAGGAAACGGCCGAAGACGGCTGGAAGCGCGCGTACGCGTGGTTCCGCAAGCACGGCGTCGCCTGATCCGGCGCGCAGGCAATAAAAAAGGCGCCCTTGGGGCGCCTTTTTTATTTGGGGCCAGGCTCGATTATTTCGACTGGCAAAAAATCGAGCCTGGCCCCTTTTAGAGATCAGTCGGCGTAGACGCCGGCCTTCTTGATGATCGGGCCCCACTTGTCGATCTCGGCCTTGAGGTGCGCCCCGAGCGCGGCGGGGGTGGCCTTGTCGGCGGAATAGGCCGTGGCGCCGAGATCGGCGAAGCGCTTGTTGACCTCGGGATCCCTGACCGCATCCTGCAGCGCCGCCGAGAGCTTGTCGAGGACCGGCTTGGGCATGCCCTTGGGGGCATACAGCCCGTGCCAGATGCCAACCTCGAAGCCCTTGAGCCCCTGCTCATCGAGCGTGGGCACGTCGGGAAGCGAGGCCACGCGCTTGAGCGAAGTCACGCCGTAGACCTTCACCTTGCCGCCCTTGATCTGCGACGTGGTGTTGGTAGTCTGGTCGCACATGAAATCGACGGTGCCGCCGAGGAGGTCGTTCATCGCCGGCGCGGTGCCCTTGTACGGGACGGTCAGCAGGTCGGTCTGGATCGCGCTCATGAACAGCATGCCGCACAGGTGCGATGCCGCGCCGATGCCGGCGTTGGCGTAGGTCACCTTGGTCTTGTTGGCCTTGATGTAGGTGAGGAACTCGTTGAAGTTGGCGGCCGGGAAATTCGGCTTCGCGATGATCGTCATCGGGACGTCGTTGATGAGGCCGATGTAATCGAAGTCGGTCAAAGGATTGAAGCGCAGCTGCCGGTAGAGCGCGGGCGTGGTGGCCATGCCGATGTGGTGGATCAGGATGGTGTAGCCGTCGGGCTTCGCGTTCTTGGTCGCTTCCGGCGCGATGATCCCGCCGGCGCTCGGACGGTTCTCGACCACTACGGTCTGGCCCAGCGGCTTTCCCATCGCCTGCGCGGTGACGCGCGCCACGGTATCGGTCGGGCCGCCCGCGGCAAAGGGCACCAGCATGGTGATGGCGCGGGTCGGGTAGGCCTGTGCGTGGACCGAAGGTGCGGCCAGCGGTGCGGTCAAGACTGCTGCGGCGAGCAGGCCGCGGATAAGCTGAGTCGACATCTTTAAGTCTCCTTGAGTGCGGCGCCAAGACGGCAGACCGCGGTTGTCCCTCTTCTTATTGTTTTTGTTTTTAACTCTGGCGCGCCCGACTGGAGTCGAACCAGTGACCCCTGCCTTCGGAGGGCAGTACTCTATCCAGCTGAGCTACGGGCGCCTCGTTGTACGTACCACTGCGCGTACCACTGCGCAAGGGGCGAGAGAATATCGGTTTTCCCTCTGCCCGTCCACGCAGGGCGTTTTCGCGGCGCCGACTTTCGCGCTAAAATCATGGCTTTGCCGCCCCACGCCCTCCGAAGGAAGCCTGCATGAGCACCCCAGCCGCCGCTGCCGGAATACACCCCGATTCAGCGCACGAAGAGCACAGCTCGTTCATCAAGACGCCGCAGCAGCTCGTGGTCGTCCTGTTCCTTGCGTTCGTGGTGCCGATCGTCGGCACCCTGCTGCTGGTCTCGCTGGTGGTCAGCGAAAGCGCAACGGATCCGGCCGCGCTCGAACCCAAGGCCGTCGCCGCGCGCCTCATGCCGGTGGGCAGCGTCGAAGTGATCGATGCCAATGCGCCCAAGGTGATCCGGTCGGGCGAGGAAATCGTCAAGACATTCTGCGCGGCCTGCCATATTTCCGGCGCGGCCAATGCGCCGAAGATCGGTGACAAAGCCGCCTGGGCCCCGCGCCTCGCTTTGGGTCTGGACGCGTTGACCAAGAGTGCAATCGCTGGCAAGGGCGCGATGCCGCCGAGGGCCGGCGTGCCTGACCTCTCGGATTTCGAGCTCGCGCGCGCGACCGTGAACATGGCCAACCAGTCCGGCGGCAGCCTCAAGGAGCCCGCAGTCCCGGTCCCCGACGCCAAGGGTGCCGCGCCAGTGGCCGCGGCACCGTCCAAAGGTTCGCCGCCCAGCAGTTCCGGCACGCCCGCGGCGGCGCCGGTGGGTGTGAGCAAGGCGCTTGCCGCGCCCGTCGCAAAAAGCACTCCGGCAGCTTCGGCACCGGCCGCTGCGCCCCCCAAGGCGGAGCCCGCCAAAAAGTAAGCCCGGCACCGCCATTCGGGGCAGGCCGTTCGCCTGCCCTTTTTGTTTGACCCGGCATCGACGGAGCGAATCGCACGATGCAGTTCCTCTTCATCATCGACCCGCTCGAATCCCTCAAGGCTTACAAGGATTCGACGGTCACCATGATGCGCGAGGCCGCCAGGCGCGGGCACGCGGTCTACGTTTGCGAGCAGCACAGTCTTGCGCTGTACGAGGGCTCGGTCTCCACGCGGGCCATACGCCTGCACGTCACGAGCAACGACGACGACTGGTACAGCGCCGAAGCCGCCGAGGAGACGAAGCTCGCCTCGTTCGACGGCACGATCATGCGCAAGGACCCGCCTTTCGAGCTCGAATACGTCGCGAGCACCTGGCTGCTGGAGGCGGCCGAGCGCGATGGCGCGCGGGTCTTCAACCGCCCGGCGGCGCTGCGCGACCACAATGAGAAGCTCGCGATCATGGAGTTCCCGCAGTTCGTCGCGCCGACGCTCGTGACGCGCGACCCGGATCGCCTGCAGGCCTTCATCGACGAGCATGGCGACGCGATCCTCAAGCACCTGGACGGCATGGGCGGCGCGAGGATCTTCCGCGTGCGCAAGGACGACCCGAACCGCAATGTGATCGTCGAGACCATGGCCGAGTTCGGCGCGCGCAGCGTCATGGCGCAGCGCTACATCCCGGCGATCACCGCGGGCGACAAGCGCATCCTGCTGATCGGCGGGCAGGTGGTGCCTTTCGCGCTTGCGCGCATCCCGAAAGCCGGCGAGACGCGCGGCAACCTCGCCGCAGGCGGGCGCGGGGTCGCGCAACCGCTGTCGAAGCGCGACCGCGAGATTGCGGAGACGCTCGCGCCGGTGCTTGCGCCGCGCGGCCTGCTGCTCGTGGGCCTCGACGTGATCGGCGAGAACCTCACCGAGGTCAATGTCACGAGCCCGACATGCTTCCGCGAGATCATGGACCAGACCGGGTGCAACGTCGCGGGCCTGTTCGTCGATGCGCTCGAAAAAGCCGCCGGGCAAAAGATCCCGGGGAGCGCGCAAGCATGATCGGCGTGCTCCTGATCACCCATGGCCGCTATGGCGAGGACCTGCTGGCTTCGGCCTCGCATGTGCTCGGCCGGCCCCTGGCCCAGACCGCGCATCTCGCGGTCAGCATCAAGGACGACCCGGACGCGATGCTCCGCACTGCAAGAAGGCTGCTCAAAAGCATCGACGACGGCAGCGGCGCGCTGGTCATGACCGACATGTACGGCGCGACGCCCTGCAATATCGCGACCCAGCTCATCGCGGAGGGCAACGTGGAGGCCGTTTCGGGCGTTTCGCTGCCGATGCTGGTGCGCTCGCTGGCGTACCGCGACGCGACGCTGGCCAAGGTGCGCGAGAAGGCGATCGCCGGCGGCACCGAGGGCGTGGTCTACATCAACAGCGACCCGTGCTATGGCAAGCGCTGAAGCCCCCATCATCAACAAGCTCGGGCTGCACGCCCGCGCTTCGGCCAAGCTCACCCAGCTCGCAAGCTCGTTCAAGAGCGAGATCTGGCTCACGCGCAACAGCCGCCGCGTCAACGCCAAGAGCATCATGGGCGTGATGATGCTGGCCGCGGGCAAGGGCTCTTCGGTGCTCATCGAGGCCAACGGCCCGGACGCAGAAGCGGCGCTCAAGGCGCTGCAGGACCTCATCGCGAACAAGTTCGGCGAAGCCGAATAACCGGGACGCGCCGCGGTGAACTTCGTCCTGCACGGCCACAGCGTTTCGCCAGGCATCACGATCGGGCACGCGCACCTCGTGTCGAGCGCCCGCATGGAGGTGGCGCACTACGAGGTGCCCGAGGCCGGGCTCGAAGCCGAAGTCGAGCGCTTCGATGCCGCCGTGGCCAAGGTGCGCGAGGAGCTGCTCGAGGTCGCCAAGCAGATCCCGGCGGACGCGCCCGCGGAGTTCGGCGCTTTCGTCGACCTGCACGTGATGATCCTCAACGACCCGTCGCTTTCCAGGCTCCCGAAGACGCTGATCCGCGAGCGCCGCGCCAACGCCGAGTGGGCGCTGATCCAGCAGATGGAAACGCTGGTCGCGCAGTTCGACGCGATCGACGACCCGTACCTCAAGGAGCGCAAGGCCGACATCACGCAGGTGGTCGAGCGCGTGCTCAAGGCGCTGCTCGGCCGCCCGGGCACCGTTGCACCGGCGCACACGACCGACGAGACGAAGCTCATCGTCGTGGCGCACGACCTGTCGCCGGCGGACATGCTCCTTTTCAAGCAGCATGAGTTCGGCGCCTTCGTGACCGACATCGGCGGGGTCACCTCGCACACCGCGATCCTCGCGCGCAGCCTGAATATTCCCGCGATCGTGGGCCTGCACCACGCGCGCCACATGATCCGCGAGAACGACCTCCTCATTGTGGATGGCATGCAGGGCGTGCTCATCGTCGACCCCGACGCGATCGTGCTGGCGGAGTACCAGCTCCGCCAGTCGCAGCACGAGCTGGAGAGAAAGAAGCTCAAGCGCCTCAAGAAGACGCCCGCGGCGTCGCTGGACGGCATCCCGATCGAGCTTTTCGCCAACATCGAGCTGCCGCAGGACATGGACGAAGTGCTCGAGAACGGCGCACAGGGCATCGGCCTGTTCCGCTCCGAATTCCTCTTCATGAACCGCAAGAGCCTGCCAAACGAAGAGGAGCAGTTCGAGGCCTACCGCGAGGTCACGCTCGCGATGGAAGGCAAGCCGGTGACCATACGGACCCTGGACATCGGCGCCGACAAGGCGTTGCAGATCTCGAGCGCGGGCACCGCGAACACGATGCCCAACCCGGCCCTCGGCCTGCGGGCAATCCGTTACTGCCTGTCCGAGCCGCAGATGTTCCTCGAGCAGCTGCGCGCGATCCTGCGCGCATCGCACTACGGCAAGATCCGCCTGCTGATCCCGATGCTCGCGCATGCGCACGAGATCGACCAGACGCTCGCGCTGATCCGCGAGGCCAAGGCCACGCTCGATGCCGCAGGGATCCCCTACGACAAGGAGATCCCCGTCGGCGGCATGATCGAGATTCCCGCCGCCGCGCTGGCGCTGCCGATGTTCATGCGGCGGCTGGACTTCCTTTCGCTCGGCACCAACGACCTGATCCAGTACACGCTCGCGATCGACCGCACCGACGACGCGGTCGCGCACCTTTACGACCCGCTGCACCCGGCGGTGCTGCAGCTCGTGTCGCAGACGATTTCGCGCGCCAACCGCGCGGGCGTGCCGGTGGCCGTGTGCGGCGAGATGGCCGGCGACCCGAAGCTCACGCGCCTGCTGCTGGGTTTGGGCCTGCGCAATTTCTCGATGCACCCTGCGCAGTTGCTGACGATCAAGGAGCGCGTGCTGAAGACGAGCATCTCGGACATCCTGCCAATGGCCGCCCGCGTGCTGCGCTCCACCGACAGCCGCCGCACGCAGGAATTGCTGCACAAACTGAACGCATGAGCGGCCCGCTGGCGGGCGTGCGCATCCTCGACCTCACCACGGTGGTGATGGGGCCGTATGCAACGCAGATCCTGGCCGATTTCGGCGCCGACGTGATCAAGCTGGAACCGCCCGAGGGCGACATCGTCCGGCTCAACGGCCCGATGCGCAGTCCCGGCATGGGCCACATCTTCCTGAATACCAACCGCAACAAGCGCTCGATCGTCCTCGACCTCAAGAACCCGGCCGGGCGCGACGCGGCCCTTGCGCTCGCGAAAACGGCCGACGTGCTGATCTACAACATCCGCCCGCAGGCGATGGCGCGCCTGGGGCTGTCGTACGAAGAAGTGCGCGCGGTAAACCCACGCATCATTTACGTGGGCGGCTTCGGCTACAGCCAGGCGGGCCCCTATGCCGCGTGGCCGGCCTACGACGACCTCATCCAGGCCCGCGCCGGCGTGCCGTGGATGATGCAGATGTCCGGCGCCGACCAGCCGCGCTATGTGCCCGCGACGTATGCCGACCGCACGGTGGGCCTGCACGTGGCCAACGCGGTGAGCACAGCCCTTTTCGCGCGCGAGCGCACCGGCCGCGGCCAGCGCGTGGACGTGCCGATGTTCGAGAGCCTGTTGCAGACGCTGCTGGGCGAGCACTTGTCGGGGCGCACCTTCGTTCCGGCGATGCCGGGCGAAGGCTACGCGCGCGTGCTCTCGAAGGAGCGCAAGCCCTATCGGACGAAGGACGGCTGGGTCTGCGTGCTGGTCTACAACGACAAGCAGTGGCGCAACTTCTTCGAGCTGATCGGCCGACCGGAGGTCTACGAGGGCGATGCGCGCTTCTGCTCGCAGACCGCCCGCATCGCGAATATCGACGCCGTCTACGCGTACCTCGGCGACAAAATGCTGGAGCGCACGACGGCCGAGTGGCTCGCGGGCTTCGAGAAGTACGACATCCCGGCCGCGCCGATGAATACGCTGGCCGACGTGTTCGCCGACCCGCACTTGCGGGCGACGGGCTATTTTGGCGAGGTGGATCATCCGAGCGAAGGACGGCTGACTTCGATGAAGACGCCCTCCGAGTGGTCGGAATCCACGCCCGAGTACCGCCATCACGCGCCGCGCCTTGGCGAGCACACGCGCGAGATCCTCGGCGAAGCCGGATACGACGAGGCCGCGGTCGAGAGCCTCATTCTTTCAGGCGCAGCCAGGCAGGCCGATGCGGCCTGATCAGAGAACCTACGGAGACCCGACCATGAACGACATGACGCACAAGAACTTTTCCGGGGCCGCGATCCGCCTGCACCCCAACGACAACGTCGTCATCGCGCGGATCGACATCGCGCAGGGTGCGGCGATTCCCGAAGAGGGCGTGACCTGCCTCAACCGCATCCCGGCCGGCCACAAGGTCGCGGCCCGCGCGATCGCCAAGGGCGAGCCGGTGCTCAAGTACAACACCGTGATCGGCTTCGCCTCGAACGACATCCGGCCGGGCACGCTGCTGCATCGCCTGAACATGGAATTCCGCGAGTTCGACCGTGACTACGCCTACGCGCAGGAATACCAGCCGACGCGCTTTCTGCCCGAAGCCGAGCGCGCGACCTTCATGGGGTTCCGGCGGGACGACGGCCGCGTAGCCACGCGCAACTACATCGGCATCGTCTCGACGGTGAACTGCTCGGCCACGGTCGTGCACCGCATGGCCGACTGGTTCACGCCGGAGCGGCTGGGGGAGTTTCCCAACATCGACGGCGTGGCCGCGTTCACGCATTCCACCGGCTGCGGCATGGAATTGTCGGGCGAGCCGATGGACCTCCTGCGCCGCACGCTCTCGGGCTACATCCGCCATCCCAACATGGCCGCCGTGCTGGTGGTGGGCCTGGGTTGCGAGAGGAACCAGATCAACACCCTCTTCCAGAGCGAGAAGCTCACGACCGGCACCAAGCTCAAGACGTTCGTGATGCAGGATTCGGGTGGCACTCGCAAGACCATCGAAGCCGGCATCGCGGCCATCAAAGAGCTGCTGCCCGAAGCCAACCGCGTGGAGCGCGTGCCGGTGGACGCGAGCCACATCAGCGTCGGCCTGCAGTGCGGCGGGTCGGACAGCTTCTCGTCGATCACGGCCAATCCTGCACTGGGCGTGGCGATGGACATCCTCGTGCGCCACGGCGGCACCGCGATCCTGTCGGAGACGCCCGAGATCTACGGCGTCGAGCACACGCTCACGCGCCGCGCGGTCACCAAGGAAGTCGGCGAGAAGCTGATCGAGCGCATCCGCTGGTGGAAGGACGAATACGCGCTCGGCCGCGACGTGCAGATCAACGGCGTGGTGAGCCCGGGCAACCAGGCCGGGGGCCTCGCGAACATCCTCGAGAAATCGCTCGGCTCGGCGATGAAGGGCGGCAGCACGGGTCTAATGGAGGTCTACAAGTACGCGGAGCTGGTTAAGCAAAAGGGATTCGTGTTCATGGACACGCCCGGATTCGATCCCGTCTCGGCCACGGGGCAGATCGCGGGCGGCGCGAATGTGGTGTGCTTCACCACCGGCCGCGGCTCGGCGTTCGGCTGCAAGCCCGCGCCCTCGATCAAGCTGGCCACCAACACGCCGATGTTCACCAAGCTCGAGGAGGACATGGACATCAATTGCGGCGAGATCCTCGATGGCACCGCAGACATGCAGCAGATGGGGCAGAAGATCTTCGACCTGATCCTCGACACGTGCTCGGGCAAGAAGACCAAGAGCGAGGAATTTGGACTTGGGGACCACGAGTTCATCCCGTGGGCAATCGGCATTACGGGTTGAATAGGGCACTACGACAGGCCGAGCTTCGCCTTGATGTCGGCGAGAGAAACGCAATGCAACCCTCCTTGAGCCGGAGGAACTTGCTACGGGAGGTGCGTTACGACGAAAGGCTTGGAAAACACGGACCGGTTGTCGTTGGCAGCGCCGATAGGCAACTCATAAGCTCGTAAATGTACCGGTACCGATACGCGAACTGGCGGGAGACCCGCATCCAGCGCGGACATTTGATATTTAAAGTTCGAGATTCAAACAATGCCGAGCGGGAATTGTCTGCCTAACGTTGCCCGGGAGAAGAGACCAAATCCTGCTGCACTTTGAGCCAGCGTTTGAGTTCGGCGTCGTCCTGCACCCGTTGCAAATCCATCTCCATCATCCGGATGTCGGCTTGCAAGGCGTGCTTTCGCTCCAGCAAGTGGCGCTGCAAGGTGGCTGCGCTCAGCGGGGCGGAGCCGGGCAAGTCGAATTCGTGGATCAACTGCAATTCGATGCCGCGCAGTTCCTGCTGCAGCATCTGAGCCTGTTTTTTGAGCAGATGAGTGAGCGCCTGGAGTTTGTCGCCCGCCAGACGCGCCACGGCATCCGGATCGACCTGTTCGATGCGCAGCTGCAATTTGAGCAGCGTCATCAGATCGCGCCCTTCGTAGGCGACATTGGCCTCGGTCATCAGCAGAGTCTTCTTCGCGCGCGCTTCGGGATCGTTCTCACGATCGGGGTGCAACGCGCTGGCGAGTTGCCTGTAGATGGTGCGCAATGCGCTCTCCGCGTCCTGCTCTTCGCGTTGAGCCGTTTGCTGGCGGGATGTCGGGCCGCGACCGGCCTTGCGCGCCGATTGGCCTGTCTGCCTTGCTCGCTGCGCTTCGGTTTGTTCCTGAAAACGTTGCAGACCCGCCTCCAGCATCTCTTCCACCGAGGCCATCTCCGGGGCGTCCTCCAGATCCACGCCCAACACCTGCTCGAACGCGGCCCGGGCTCCTGCCAGCGCTCCCTTTTCCTTGTCGCTCAGGGTTTGCTCGCTGTGGGTATCGTGCAGGTGCCGCATCGCTTCATCGCCCGCGCCGGCCAAAGTTTCGCTCAAGGCGCAAATAATCTCGCGCACCATACGCTGCTGCGAACGGCTCAGCCCCTTGTGCCGCAAGCGCTCGTGCAACCACAACGCCATCTCCCGCATCAGCTTTTCGTGGCGCTCCTCCAGCGCTCGCAAGGCGCTCGCGTAGCGCAAACGGTGGCCATCGCCCAACGCGCGCGCGCTTTCGATCTTGCCGGCCAGAGCCTCGACTCGCCCCAGCAGCTGATTGAAACGCTTCTGCTCGGGCGATAGCTGCTGCCCTTGTATCCTGAGCGAAACGGCGGCTCCGGTCCTGGGGGTTGCAACTGCATCGGTTGGGATCGATGCTTCGGCGAACAAGTCGGGCTGGGCAGCCATGCTGGAGGGGGCGGCAGGAAAAATTC
>CAZZDV010000112.1:8612-12280 GCA_964652785.1 uncultured Bordetella sp. | reverse complement strand
GGCCGCGCTGCCGGTGGCGATCTGCTCGCCCTCGTCGTTCTCCAGCGTCATGTGCGTGACCGCGACGCGGCTGCCCAGGCGCGCCACTTTCCCCGTGGCGATGAAGTACTTGCCGCGGCCCGGACGCAGGTAATCGATGCGCAGGTCGATGGTGCCCATCTTGGGGAAGTCGTCGGAGTTTTCAGCCTTGTCCTGCCAGTTCATGCCCCGATCTCCGCCACGCCGTGGGTGATCGCCAGATCGCCGCGGGGTGTGCGCACGGCGAACTGCCACAGGCCTTCGGACTCGCGGCCGAACTCCAGCTCGAGCGTGTCGCCCGGCACCACGCTGGCCTTGAAGCGCCCTGCGAGGCGCCTTAACCGTCGCGGCTCGCCACCGGCCGCCGAATGGATCAGCGCCTGCCCGGCAAGCGCCCAGGTGCAGGTGCCGTGCAGGAGGATGCCCGGCAGGCCGATCGCGCGCGCCGCGGCGCGCTCGGTGTGGATCGGATTCCAGATCGACGCGCATTCCGAATAGCGGTGAGCGAGGCCGGGCGAAGTGTCGATCGCAAGCCGCTGCGAGGCAACGGTGACCGCCGCATCCTTCCTGAGCGCGGGCGGCTCCTCGTCCGATGCGGGGCGGCCTTCCAGCGTGTCGCGCAGGAACATCGCCGCGCTCCACGTCGTCACCACCGGCGAGCGTGTGGCGGATTCGAACGTTTCCACGCAGCTCGTTACCACGACCCCCGCGCTGGTCTGCCGCACTCGGGCGATGCGCGCATGCGTCCGCAGCGACTCGCCGGCGCGGATGAGCCGATGAAAGCGGGAATCCTGGAGCACATGCACCGCGGCACGTGGCTCATCCGCAGAGCGTCCGATCGCTGCAAGATATCCGGCGCCGCTGACGACCGGCCACTCCAGCGAGACGCAGAAAGCCGGATGGCCCGCCACGCCGCGCTCGTCGTCGAAATAGCATTCGTCCTCGGCGCCGATACCCGCGGCATACGCCATCAGCCGGCGCTTGGTCGCCTCCGTCTCGAGGGAGCCCGCATCGCGGCCCGCGGCCGCAGCGTCGATCGTCAAGGTGGCCGCCCTATTGCCAGCCGAGCTGTTTTGCGGCGAGGTCTTTCATGATCTCCTCCGCGCCGCCGCCGATGGTCATGACCTTCACCTCGCGGTAGACGCGCTCTGCGCGCGTGCCGCGAACGAAGCCGGCGCCGCCGAGCGTCTGCACCGCCTCGTCGGCGCAGAACTGCATCGTGCGCGTGGTGAAGTTCTTGGTCATGCACAGCTGGGCGATCGCTTCGGCGTCGCGGGGCGCCTGCATGAGCTTGTAGGCCGTGTCGTAGACCATCGCGCGCGCCGCATGGATGCGCATCTGCATGTCGACGAGCTTGTGGCGGATCGCCTGGTGCTCGACCAGCCGCTTGCCAAAGGTCTGCCGCTCGAGGGCCCACGCGACCGCGTCGTCGAGGCACACCTGCGCGAAGCCCACCGCCGCCGCCGACATGCCGAGGCGCTCGGAGTTGAAGTTGCGCATGATGATGCGGAACCCCTGGTTCTCCTCGCCGATGAGGTTCGCGGCCGGCACCCGGCAGTTGTCGAATCGCAGCGTGGCGGTGTCGGAGCACCACCAGCCCATCTTCTTCAGCTCGAAGCGCGTGAAGCCCGGCCGGTCGCGCTCGATCAGCAGCAGCGACACGCCCGCGGCGCCGGGACCGCCGGTGCGCACGGCGACGGTGTAGTAGTCGGCCCGCATCCCCGAGGTGATGAAAGTCTTCTCGCCATTGACGACGTACTCGTTGCCCTCGAGCTTCGCGCTCGTGAGGAGGCGGGCGACGTCCGAGCCGCCCGAGGGCTCGGTGATCGCGAGTGCGCTGATCTTCTCGCCCGCGATGATCGAAGGCAGCACGCGGCGCTTCATCTCCTCGCTGCCGGCGTTGGCGATCGGCGGCGCGCCGATGCTGTGCGAGAAAAGGCTCGCATGCACGCCCCCCGACCCGGCCATCGCGACCTCTTCCGAGAGGACGATGTGCATGAGGAGATCGGCGGGCGTGCCGCCGTAGTCCTCGGGGAAACCAACGCCAAGCAATCCGGCCGACGCGGCCTTGCGGTACATCTCGCGCGGGAACTCACCGGCCTCGTCCCATTCGGTTGCGAAGGGGGAGATCTCCTTCGCGACGAAGCGCCGCATCGTGTCGCGAAAGGCCTCGTGCTCTTCGGTGAGGGCGGGATGGGCTTTCATGGCGGCGGGGCGGGCTCGAACTCGACCAGCAGCTGGCCGGGCGACACCTGTGCGCCCTGAGCGACATGCACGGCCTTCACGCGCAGCGCGGCGGGTGCCGCCAGGGTGTGCTCCATCTTCATCGCTTCGAGCACCATGAGCGCCTGGCCCGCCACCACCAGATCGCCGGATTTGGCATGCACTTGCGCGACCTTCCCGTTCATTGGTGCTACGAGCCGGCCGTCGGCGGCGCCGGCCGCGGCGCGTTCGGGCGGATCCATTGAGGCGTCGCGCCAGGTCCACGACACGCCGTCCCGCAGGAAGTGCAGCGTGCGGCCGTCACGCACGTGCGGCAGGTCCGGGTTGCCGGACGAAGGGCGAGCCGAGTTGCTCCAGCAGGCCCATTCGCCGAAACCCGCTTCCTGCGCGCAGCTCTTCGCGTATAGCGATCTCGCTGCGGTGAGAACGTCGGTGTCGGATTCCTGCGCCTTCCAGTCCGCGAAGCGCTCGCTGAGCAGGCCCGTGGTCGCGCCGCCCTTGGCGAACACTTCGTCGCGCAGCACCGCCGCGAGGTAAGCCGCGTTGTTCGGCACGCCAAGCGCGATGCACTCCCCGAGCGCAACGGCCAGCTTCTCGCGCGCTTCGTCGCGGGTCGCTCCGTGCGCGACGATCTTGGCGATCATCGAATCGTAGTGCGGTGGTATTTCGGCGCCGGATTCGAGCGCATGCTCGACACGCACGCCCGGCGGCGCCTGCCAGAGCGCGATCGTGCCGGCCTGCGGCAGGAAACCCTGCGCCGGATCCTCGGCGCACAGGCGCGCTTCGATCGCATGGCCGGAGAAATGCAGGTCCGCCTGCCCGAAGGCGAGCTTCTCGCCGGCCGCGACGCGCAGCTGCCATTCGACCAGGTCGAGGCCCGTGACCATCTCGGAGACCGGGTGCTCGACCTGCAGCCGTGTGTTCATCTCCATGAACCAGAAATGACCCGAACCATCCACGAGGCATTCGACCGTGCCGGCACCCGCATAGCTCACCGAACGTGCGACCCGGATCGCCGCCTCGGCCAGGCGCGCGCGCAGCCTTGCGTCCACGACCGGCGAGGGCGTCTCCTCGATGAGCTTCTGGTGCCTGCGCTGCACCGAGCAGTCGCGCTCGCCGAGATGGACGATGTTGCCGTGCTTGTCCGCGAGGAGCTGGACTTCGACATGGCGCGGTGATTCGACCGCCCGCTCGAGGATCACGCGGTCGTCGCCGAAAGAAGCGAGCGCCTCGGATTTGGCGGACGCCAGCAGCGCGGGCAGCTCCGCCGCAGTGCGCACCAGGCGCATGCCGCGTCCGCCGCCGCCGGCCACCGCTTTGATCATCACCGGGTAGTCGATTCGTCCGGCCGGGTCGAAGCTCTCGAGGACCGGGACGCCGGCTTCGTGCGCGAGACGCTTGGCATTGGCCTTGTCGCCCATCGCGCG
>CAZZDV010000112.1:0-8512 GCA_964652785.1 uncultured Bordetella sp. | reverse complement strand
TACACCGCGATGCATTGCAGGCCCATGCGCCGCGCGGTGCGGAAAACGCGCAGTGAGATTTCGCCGCGATTGGCTACGAGGACGGAGCGGAACATCGGGACGCCTACTTCCTTGGCAGGGTGCCCATGTACTTGCAGATGATGCCGAGCATGACCTCGTCGGCGCCGCCGCCGATCGAGCCGAGGCGCCCGTCGCGGTAGGAGCGCGACACCGGGTTATCCCAGGTGAAGCCCATGCCGCCCCAGTACTGCAGGCAGGCGTCGGACACTTCGCGCCGCAGGCGCCCGGCTTTCAGCTTGGCCATTGAGGCGAGCTCGGTCACGTCCTGGCCGGCGATATAGAGCTCGCAGGCGCGGTAGGTGAGCGCGCGCAGGGCCTCGACCTCGGTCTTCAACTCGGCCAGCCGGTAGTGCACGTACTGGAAGTCGAGGACGGCCTGGCCGAAAATCTTCCTTTCACGGATGTAGTCGATCGTCTCGCCGATGTTGCGCGTGAGCCCCTGGACCGTGCTCGCCGCGGCCCAGAGGCGTTCCTCCTGGAACTGCATCATCTGGTAGGTGAAGCCCATGCCTTCCTCGCCGATGCGGTTCCTCTGCGGCACGCGCACGTCATCGAAACTGATGAGGCCGGTGTCCGAGGACAACATGCCGATCTTGTCGATCTTGGTCTTCGAGATGCCTTTCGAATTCATCGGCACGCAAATCAGCGTCTTGGTCTTGTGCGGCGCGCCTTCCGACGTGTTGGCCAGCAGGCACATCCAGTCGGCCTGGAGGCTGTTGGTGATCCACATCTTCGAGCCGTTGATCACGTAGTCGCTGCCGTCTTTCTTCGCGAAGGTCTTGATGCTGGCCACGTCCGATCCGGCGCCCTGCTCGGAGACGCCGATGCAGGCCACGTAATCGCCAGAGATCGATGGCGCAAGAAATTCCTTGCGCACCTCATCCGAGCCGAAGCGCGCGAGCGCAGGCGTCGCCATGTCGGTCTGCACGCCGATGGCCATGGGCACGCCGCCGCATCGGATGAATCCGAGCGTCTCGGCCATCACCATCGCGTAGCTGTAGTCGAGGCCCGCGCCGCCATAGGCCTCCGGCTTGGTCAGCCCCAGCAGACCGAGGTCGCCGAGCTTCTTGAACACCTCGTGCGCCGGAAACTGCTCGGCCTTTTCCCATTCGTCGACATACGGGTTGATCTCGTTGTCGATCACGCGCTTTAGCGTCCTTCGAATCTCCTCGTGCTCATGGCTGAACTGCATTCGCCCTCCTGATTAACGGGGTCAGAGTCGACTTCTTTTCGGAAAGTCGACTCTGACCCCACTTTATGGTCTGGCTACGCCGAACTGCACCGGCCGCAACGTGCGTGCGTCGCCGTCCATGCAGATGGAGAGGGCGAAGCCGAGTACGTTGCGCGTGTCGCGCGGATCGATGATGCCGTCGTCCAGCATGAGGCTCGAGGTGACGAAGGCGCTCGACTGGGATTCGAAATTCTCGATGATCTTGCGCTGCAATGCATCGATTGCCATGTGATCGGGTTCCTGCCCTTTGCGCCTGGCGCCGGCCTCCATGACGATGGCCATGGTGAGTGCCGCCTGTTCCGCGCCCATGACCGCGGTCTGCGTATTCGGCCACGAAAAGAGGAAGCGAGGCTCGTAGCCGCGCCCGCACATGCCGTAGTTGCCCGCGCCGAACGAGGCGCCGCACATCAGCGTGACCTGCGGCACGTTGGCGTTCGACACCGCCTGGATCATCTTGGAGCCGTGCTTGATCATGCCGGCCTCTTCAGACGCCTTACCGACGATGTAGCCCGTGGTGTTCTGCAGGTAGACGATTGCCAGCCCGGCCTGGCAGCACGCCTGGATGAAATGCGTGGCCTTGTTGGCGCCCGCGGGGTCCAGCGGCCCGTTGTTGGTAACGATGCCCGCCGGCATGCCCTGGATCGCAGCATGTCCGCAGACCGTGGCCTGGCCGTAGTCGTGCTTGAAATCGAGGAAGTCCGAGTCGTCGACAAAGCGCGCGATGGCCTCGCGCATGTCCACGGGCTTGCGATAGTCCTCGGGCATCACGCCCAGGAGTTCGTCGGCCGCGTAACGCGGCGGTTTGCCGCCAGGCAGGGAGGTGGTCTTCCAGCCGAGATGGGAAAGGACTTCCCTCGCATAACGAATGCCGTCGGCGTCGTCTTCGGCGAGGTATTCCCCAAGCCCCGAGACATGCGTGTGCATCACTGCACCGCCAAGCTCCTCGTCGGTGGCGATCTCGCCGGTCGCGGCCTTGAGCAGCGGCGGCCCGGCGAGGAAAGCTTTCGCACGGCCGCGCACCATGATCACGTAGTCCGACAGGCCCGGCATGTACGCGCCGCCCGCTGTCGAAGAGCCGTGCACCACAGTGACGACCGGAATGCCCGCGGCCGAAAGCCGCGCGAGATTGCGGAAGATCGACCCGCCGTGGATGAACCCCTCGACCTTGTACTTGAGCAGGTTCGCGCCGGCCGATTCGACGAGGTGCACGAACGGCAGCTTGTTGTCGAGCGACAGCTCCTGCGCGCGCAGGAGCTTCTCGCGACCCATGGCCTGGATCGCGCCGGCATCGATGCCCGAGTCGCTCGCGACGACGACCGAGCGCACGCCGTTCACGTAGCCGATGCCGCTCAGCATGCCGCCGCCGGGGATCGACTTCGCGGGATCAGGGTTGTCGCGGCAGAAGCCCGCGATCGACGAGAGCTCGAGCCACGGCGCGCCCGGATCGAGCAGCCTCGCCAAGCGCTGACGCGGCAGCAGTTGCCCGCGCTTTTCGAACAGGGGCCTGGCCCTGGCCGAGGCATCGCTCGCCCGCGCTTCGAGGATGCGCAACTGGCCCACCAGCTCGAGCATGCGTGACCGGTTGCGCTGGAAGGCTTCGCCCGGGACGTCGAGCTTCGAGACGATCGAGGGCATCAGTCGCGCAGGATCTTCGGCAATTGCGCGAGATGGAAGCCGTCGAAGGCTGCGGTCTTGCCGCGTGCGATGGGATGGTCCCAGACCCGCTTCGCGTTCGGCACCGCGCCGTCGACTCGCAGGCAAGAGCCGGAGATGAAGGCGGCCGCAGGGGAGAGCAGGAACACGACCGCAGCGGAAACTTCGGACTCCGTGCCCAGCCGGCCTGACGGCACTTTTTTCGGCAACCCGCGAATGTGTTCCGCCATCGCCTCGGGATAGTGGTCCATGCCGCTCGAAGCAATCCACCCCGGCGCCACCGCATTGACACGAATGGGCGCCCATTCGAGCGAAGCCGTCTCGGTGAAGTTGAGCATCCCGGCGCGCGCGGCGCCCGAGTGCCCCATGTTCGGCATGCCGGCCCACATGTCGGCAATGATGTTGACGATGGCGCCCGGGTTGCCTTCCCTGGCCGCGGCTTTCATCGATTGCGTGTAGCACTCGCGCGCCACGAGGAAACCACCGGTCAGGTTGTTGCGCACGACCGTGTCCCAGCCTTTGGCCGAGATGGCTTCCAGCGGCGCCGCGAACTGTCCGCCGGCGTTGTTGACGACGAAATCGACGCGGCCGAACTCGCCGACGATCGCGGCAATCGTTTCGCGCACGCGGTCTTCTTCGCGGATGTCGCAGCTGTGGCAGATGCCCTTCGGACCTCCGGCTTCGGCGATCTCCTTCGCGACGGCCTCGAGCTTTTCGAGCCTGCGCCCCACGAGCGCGACGCGCGCGCCGAGCGCGGCGAGTTCGTGTGCAATGCAGCGTCCGATTCCGGAGCCCCCGCCGGTCACCAAAGCGGTGCGCCCGGCAAAAAGTCCGGGACGAAATATTGTTTGAAACGTCGTTGAAGTAGTTGTTTTCATTCGGGGTGGCCGAGATTTACAGCGGCTTGGTCAGTCTCCCCCAATGCACTATGATCCGTCAAACCCCCGCAGTGCTTCGATCCTCGAATTCGAGTGACCCCGCCATGATTGCGCGCACCCTGTTTGGTCCCGAGCATGAAACTTTCCGCGACAGCGTCCGCCGTTTCATGGACACCGAAGTCAAGCCGAACGACGAGCGCTGGCAGGAACAGGGCTACGCCGATCGCGACATCTGGAAGAAAGCCGGCGCCAACGGTTTCCTCTGCGCGAGCATGCCCGAGGCGTACGGCGGCTCCGGCGCGGACAAGCTCTACAGCATCATCCTCATCGAGGAGCAGGCGCGCGCGAACAATTCGACGCTCGGGTTCGGCCTGCATTCCGAGATCGTCGCGCCGTACCTCAATCGCTATGGCAGCGAGGTGTTGAAGAAGAAGTACCTGCCGAAGATGGCCGCGGGCGAGCAGATCGGCGCGATCGCGATGAGCGAGCCCGGCGCGGGCTCCGACCTGCAATCGGTCAAGACCACCGCGATCCGCAAGGGCGACAAGTACGTCGTCAACGGCTCGAAGACTTTCATCACCAACGGCTGGAATGCGGACCTCGTGATCGTCGTCGCCAAGACCGATCCGACGCAGGGCGCCAAGGGCACGAGCCTCGTGGTCGTCGACACCTCGATGAAGGGATTCACCAAGGGCAAGCGCCTGAAGAAGATGGGCCTCAAGGGGCAGGACACCGCCGAGCTCTTCTTCGACAACGTCGAAGTCCCGGCCGAGAACCTGCTGGGTGAGGCGGGCAACGGGTTCGTCTACCTCATGCAGGAACTGCCTTGGGAGCGCATGCAGATCGCGATCGGCGCCGTGTCCAAAACCGAGGCCGCGATCGAATGGACCAAGGACTACGTGCGCGAGCGCAAGGCCTTCGGCAGGCCGGTGGCCGGTTTCCAGAACACCCGCTTCAAGCTCGCCGAGTGCACGACCGAGACGCAGGTGGCGCGCGTCTTCGTCGACAAGTGCATCGAGCTGCTGCTGGCAGGCACGCTCGACGCGGCCACCGCGGCGATGGCCAAGTACTGGGTCAGCGACCTCGAGTGCAAGGTCATCGACGAATGCCTGCAGCTGCACGGCGGCTACGGGTTCATGTGGGAATTCCCGATCGCGCGTGCGTACGTGGATGCGCGAGTGCAGCGGATCTACGGCGGCACCAACGAAATCATGAAGGAAGTCATCTCCAGGTCAATCGGCCTGGGCGAGATCAAATAAGTCTGACCAGGAGACAGCCATGGCCGAAGCATTCATCTACTCAGCGCTGCGCACTCCGCGCGGCAAGGGGAAGCGGGACGGATCGCTGCATGAAGTGAAGCCGATCTCACTCCTCACCGGCATCCTCAAGGAACTCCAGTCGCGGCATGACCTCGATACCTCGCAGGTGGACGATGTTGTCATGGGATGCGTAACGCCCGTGGGCGAGCAGGGCTCGTGTATTGCCAAGACCGCGGCGCTCGCGGCGGGCTGGGACTTTCGCGCTTCGGGCGTGCAGCTCAACCGCTTCTGCGCCTCGGGCCTGGAGGCGGTAAACATGGCCGCGATGAAAGTGCGCTCCGATTGGGAAGACCTCGTCGTGGCCGGCGGCGTGGAATCGATGTCGCGCGTACCGCTCGGCACCGACCGTGGCGCGTGGGCCTGCGATCCGGAGACGGCGCTCGATACGCAGTTTGTTCCGCAGGGCATCGGCGCCGACCTGATCGCCACACTCGAGGAATTCTCGCGCGAGGACGTCGACCGGTTTGCGATGGGTTCGCAGAAAAAGGCCGCCAAGGCGCGCGATTCGGGTCTGTTCAAGGATTCGGTGGTGCCGGTCAAGGATGCGATCGGTGACGTGATCTTAGGCTCCGACGAGTTCATCAAGGCGCACACCACCATGGAAGGCCTGGCTTCGCTCAAGATTTCCTTCGAGGCGATGGGCGCCATGGGCTACGACTCGGTGGCGCTTCGCCGCTATCCGCAGGTCGAGCGCATCCGCCATGTGCACACGGCGGGCAACAGCTCGGGCATCGTCGATGGCGCCGCCGCGGTGCTGATCGGCTCGGAAGCCAAGGGTCGTGAGCTCGGCCTCACGCCGCGTGCACGCATCGTGGCAACGGCCCTCTCCGGTGCCGATCCGACCATCATGCTCACGGGTCCGATGCCCGCGGCGCGCAAAGCCCTCCTCAAGGCCGGCCTCACCATCGACCAGATCGACTTGTTCGAGATCAACGAGGCGTTCGCCGTCGTGCCGATGAAGTTCATGAAGGAAATGGGCGTGCCCGAGGAGAAAGTCAACGTGAACGGCGGTTCGATCGCCATGGGCCATCCGCTTGGCGCCACCGGCGCAATGATCATCGGCACGCTGGTCGACGAGCTCGAGCGGCGCAAGCTCCGCTATGGCCTCGCCACGCTGTGCGTCGGCGGCGGCATGGGCATCGCGACCATCGTCGAAAGAGTCTGATGTCGCCGATCAAGTTTGAGTTGGGGGCGGACCGCGTCGTAACAATCACGTTCGACGCGCCCGAGGGCTCGGTCAACACCATGTCCGAGGCGTGGAAGAATGCTTTCACGGAGAACGTTGCGCGCCTCGAGAAAGAAAAGGACTCCTACGACGGCGTGATCCTCGCCTCGGCAAAGAAAACCTTCTTCGCCGGCGCCGAGCTCAAGGACGTGGTCAGGCTCAAGGCGTCTGACGCGCAGGCCATGTTCCGCGAGATCGAGGCGATCAAGGCCGATTTCAGGAAACTGGAGAAGCTCGGCAAACCGGTCGTGGCGGTGATTGCCGGCACGGCGCTTGGCGGGGGCTTCGAGATCGCGCTGGCCGCGCATTGCAGGATCTGCGTGGACGACCCGAAGATCCAGCTCGGCTTCCCCGAGGTCACGCTCGGCCTGCTGCCGGGTGCTGGCGGGCTCACCAAGCTCACGCGCATCCTCGGGCTGCAGGCGGCGTTCCCGTACCTCATCGAAGGCAAGCTCATGAAGCCGGCCGATGCGGCCAAGGCCGGATTGCTCCAGGGCCTCGCCAAGGACGCGGCGAACGCGATGTCGATGGCGCGCGACTGGATCAAGGCGAACCCTTCTCCGGTGCAGCCGTGGGATGCCAAGGACTACCGCATGCCCGGCGGCAACCCGAATTCGCCGGCGGTGTCGCAGATGCTCGCGGTCGCGCCCGCAATGCTCGTGGAGAAAACGCGCGGCCTGTATCCGGCGCCCGAGGCGATCCTCTCGGCCATGGTCGAGGGTGCTTACGTCGATTTCGACACTGCGATGCGCATCGAGTCGCGCTACCTGGCGAAGATCGCGGTCGGGCAGGTGGCCAAGAACATGATCACGGCGTTCTTCTTCAACCTTACTGCGATCAGGAGCGGGGCGTCGCGTCCCAAGGATGTGCCGTCGCTACCGAAGGGCGCTCCTGCCTGGAAGCCGGCCAAGGTCGGCATCCTCGGCGCCGGCATGATGGGTGGCGGTATCGCCTATGCGACCGCAACGCGCGGCATCGCTTGCGTACTCAAGGATGTCTCGCTCGAGGCCGCACAAAAAGGCAAGTCGTACACCGAGACGATCCTCACCAAGCGCAAGGCGGCCCTCGATCCGCTGAACCTGATCACGCCAACGGCCAGCAACGACGACCTCGCCGGCTGCGACCTGATCATCGAAGCGGTGTTCGAGAAGCGCGACCTCAAGGCGCAGGTCACGAAGGAGTCCGAGCCCAAGCTCGCGCCCGGCGGCATTTTCGCCTCCAACACCTCGACGTTGCCGATCACGGGATTGGCAACGGCCTCGGCGAAGCCCGAGAACTTCATCGGCCTGCATTTCTTCTCGCCGGTCGACCGGATGCCGCTCGTGGAAATCATCAAGGGCGCGAAAACTTCGCCCGAGACAGTGGCGCGCGCCTACGATTACGTACTTGCGATCGGTAAGACGCCGATCGTCGTCAACGACTCGCGCGGGTTCTATACCAGCCGCACTTTCGGCACCTTCGTGATGGAAGGCTGCTCGATGCTGGCCGAAGGCATTCCGCCGGCCATCATCGAGAATGCCGGGCGCCTTGCAGGCATGCCGGTCGGGCCGCTCGAAGTCATCGACCAGACCTCGATGTCGCTCTCGCTGCATGTCATGGAGCAGACCCGGGCCGACATGGAGGCCGAGGGCAAGAAATACGTGCCCGCGCCGGGCCAGGAAGTCGTAGTGCGCATGGTCAAGGAGCTCAAGCGCCCCGGCCGCGCTGCGGGCGGGGGGTTCTACGAATACCCGAAGGAAGGCAAAAAATTCCTGTGGCCCGAGCTTGCCAAGTTGTTCGCCAAGCCCGGCGTGACCTACGACTTCGAGGAGCTGAAGGAGCGCATCCTCTACCGCCAGGCGATCGAGACCGCGCGCTGCCTGGAAGAGAACGTGCTCACCAACGTCGGCGACGGCAACATCGGTTCGATCTTCGGCATCGGCTTCCCGGCGTGGACCGGCGGGGCGCTGCAGTACATCAACAACATCGGTGTGAAGAAGTTCGTCGCGCGTGCCGACGAGCTCGCCAAGAAGTACGGCGAACGCTTCGCGCCGCCGAAATTATTGCGCGACCTGGCGGCCAGTGGGGAAATGCTGGCCTGAGCCGGTGAGGCAGGCGTTGCCGAAGGCCTTGCTCCCGATCTGCAGGTGACGGGTTCGACCCCAGG
>CAZZDV010000111.1:7500-12470 GCA_964652785.1 uncultured Bordetella sp. | reverse complement strand
ACGCGCAGGCGCTCGCCAAGGCGCAGCTGCTCGATGCTCGCGTAGCGCTCGAGGAGCGCGATCTCGTCGGCGAGGCGCACGAACTTGCGCCCATCCGACATCAGCACGCGAAAGAGGTCGGCGAGGTCCTCGAGCGCGAGCTCGGCGCGCTTCGGATCGCGCCTGATGAGCGAGAGCACCGCGTTGAGGCTGTTGAACAGGAAATGCGGCCGGATGCGCGCCTGCAGCGCCTGCAGCCGCGCCTCGGTCAGTGCGGGCGAAAAAGCCTTCGCCCGCAAGCGCAGGTACCCAAGCAGCGCGAGCGAAATCGCGGCGCTGAAGACCAGGCGCCGCGCGAGCTGGCGTTCGTCGGGCGCCGAAAAGGACTGCGGCAGGTAGGACATGCCCGCCACGATGCACAACACGACGGCCACCACGACCACGTTCGCCAGGAGATAGCGCATCGACACGAGCGCTGGAGAAATCAAGTACAGCGCCACGATGCTCGCAAGCAGCGCCGGCTCGATGAACGCGGCGTCGTCGGCAAACCGGGCCATGCCCCGCGCCCAGCCGGGCTCGGCATAGCACGCGGCGCCGATCGCAGCGAGGTTGACCGCCACCAGAATGCGCGCGATCACGCCCAGGTTGCGGAAGTCCGGCAGACCGTCTGAATAAGCGTTTTGCTTTATACTCATTGGACTTACGCTCGAAGAGCCCCCCGGATTTCGCAACGACAGTAGATAGGGGCTGCGAAAAGCGTCGCGCCTGACTCATTCAGTATGCCCCATGGCTTCTAGACAATCAAAACGGCGCCCTGCGCCCGTCGTGCGCACAACTGGACGCGCATCGAGAGGGGCAGCGAGGCCGGCAACCCAGTCATCGGCAAGCCCATCGAAAGCGTGGTCGGGCCGTTTCGACGAGCCCGTCGACGAGCTCGTCAAGAGATTCACCGCATCGGTGTCGTTCGACCGGCGCCTGTCCGGCGCGGACATCCGTGGATCGCTTGCGCATGCGCGCATGCTCGCCGCGCAGAAGATCATCACCCCGAAGGATCTCGCGGCCATCGAGCGCGGCATGGCGTCGATCAGCCGGGAAATCGATTCGGGCCGCTTCGAGTGGTCGCTGGACGCGGAAGACGTCCACCTCAATATCGAGAAGCGCCTGACGGCATTGGTCGGCGACGCGGGCAAGCGGCTGCACACCGGACGCTCGCGCAACGACCAGGTCGCCACCGACGTGCGGCTCTACCTGCGCGAGGAGATCGACGCGATCCGCGCAATCCTGTCGACGCTCCAGGCAAGCCTGCTGGATGCCGCCGGAAAATACTCCGATGTCGTGATGCCGGGCTTCACGCACATGCAGGTCGCGCAGCCGGTGACGTTCGGGCATCACCTCATGGCGTACTTCGAGATGTTCGAGCGCGACCGCGAGCGCCTCTCCGATTGCCGCGGGCGCGTCAACCGCCTGCCGCTCGGCGCCGCGGCGCTCGCCGGCACGACTTTCCCGATCGACCGCGAACGCGTCGCCAAAGAACTCGGTTTCGATGCGCTCTGCGAGAACTCGCTCGATGCGGTATCCGACCGCGACTTCGCCATCGAATTCGCCGCGGCGGCCTCGCTCGTGCTGGTGCACCTTTCGCGCTTTTCGGAGGAGCTCATCATCTGGATGAGCCCGCGCTACCGGTTCATCACGATTCCGGACCGATTCTGCACCGGCTCGTCGATCATGCCGCAGAAGAAGAATCCGGACGTGCCCGAGCTCGTGCGCGGCAAGTCGGGCCGCGTGATCGGCCACCTGGTCGCGCTGCTGACGCTCATGAAGGGCCAGCCGCTCGCGTACAACAAGGACAACCAGGAAGACAAGGAACCGCTCTTCGATACGGTCGACACCCTCAGGGATGTGCTCACGGTGTTTGCCGGCATGGTCCCCGGCATCCGCCCGGTGCCGGAGCGCATGCGCGCCGCGGCGCTCGAGGGATATGCAACGGCCACCGACCTGGCCGACTACCTGGTGGGCAAGGGGATCGCATTCCGGGATGCGCACGAGATCGTCGCGCTCGCGGTGCGCGAAGCCGAAAAGCAGGGCTGCGACCTCGCGGAGCTCACCCTGGATGTACTCAAGAGGTTCTCCGGGAAGATCGGCGCGGACGTCGCCGGCTGGCTCACGCTCGAAGGTTCGGTTGCGCGTCGCAAGCACCCCGGCGGCACGGCGCCCGTGCAGGTCTTGCGCGCCGTCGCGCGCGGCAGGAAAAGGCTCAGCCAGGCATGAACGACTCCGCAACCCTGGAGCGGATCGGCAAGTACTCCGTAATCAAGCAGCTGGGGAGCGGCGCCACGTCCGAGGTCTACCTCTGCCATGACCCGTTCAACGGGCGCGACGTGGCGGTCAAGGTCGTCTCCACCGACATTTTCGACGACCCTTCGCGCGGCAAGCTCTTCAAGAAGCTGTTCGTCACCGAGGCCTCGCTCGCCGGCAAGCTCCAGCATCCCCACATCGTGCAGATCTACGACGCGGTCGCCGAAGAACGCCTGCACTACATCGTCATGGAGTACGTCGACGGCGGAACGCTGGAAAAATTCTGCGCGCCGGACAACCTGCTCGCCATCGAGCGCGTGGTCGAGATGGCTTTCAAGTGCACGCGCGCGCTGGAGTTCGCGCATCGCGTGGGCATTACGCACCGCGACATCAAGCCGGCCAACATCCTTTACGCCGGCGGGTCGGACGTGAAGATCACCGATTTCGGCGCGGCGCTAATCGCCACCGCCGAAACGACGCAGATCGCGGCGATCGGGTCGCCGGCCTACATGTCGCCGCAGCAGGTCAAGGAGCACCCGCTCGATCACCGCACCGACATCTACTCGATGGGCGTGGTGATGTACCACCTGCTCACCGGCCGGTTGCCGTTCCAGGCAAGCAACAACTTCAGCCTCATCTACCAGATCACCACCATGGACCCGCCGCTGCCCGCGTCGATCCGGCCGGAGATCCCGGCGCGCGTGGAGGCGATCGTGATGCGCGCGATGGCGCGCGAGCACGACGACCGCTACCCCGACTGGGAGGCCTTTTCGAACGACCTGGCCGAAGCCTTCCGCAGCGAGTATTTCAACGCGCAGCAGTCCGGCTTCGCGGACACCGACAAGTTCGAGACGCTGCGCCGCCTCGCATTCTTCGAGAATTTCACCGATGCCGAGCTCTGGGAAGTGGCGAACATGTCCTCCTGGCGCAGCGCCGGCCAGGGCGAAGTACTGATGCGCGAAGGCGAGCCGGGCAACTTCTTCTGCATCCTCGCCGATGGCGAGGTCAAGGTGACCAAGCGCGGCAAGCTGCTGAACCTCTTGCGCACCGGCGAAGCGTTTGGCGAGATGGCGTATCTCTCGAAGTCCGCGCCGGTCCGCGTGGCCGACGTGACGGTCATGGGGGAGGCCAAGATCATCTCCGTGCCCACCCCGAACCTCGAGCAGGCCTCCGACGCCTGCCGCCACAAGTTCGACCGGGCGTTCATGGAGATCCTCGTCGAGCGCCTCACGATGGCCAACATCCGCCTTTCCGGCGTGTAGTCCAGCGGACGGCATGTCCGACGAAGCCACACCGCAGGCCCTTCCCGACCGGATCGGGAAGTATCCCGTGCTCAGCAAGCTCGGCGAAGGCGCGACCAGCGAGGTCTACCTGTGCCACGACCCGTTCAACGACCGGGACGTGGCCGTGAAGCGCATTTTTCCGGACGCGCTGCGCGACGGCGCGGGCGGCGGCGTGTACCGCAAGCTTTTCCTCGCGGAGGCCTCGCTTGCCGGGAAGCTTTCGCATCCGCACATCGTGGGCATCTACGACGCGGTCATCGAGCAGAACTCCGGCTACATCGTGATGGAGTATGTCGGCGGCGGAACGCTCGAGCCGCACACCTCGGTGGACAACCTGCTGCCGATCGACAAGATCGTGGAGATCGTCTTCAAGTGCACGCGGGCGCTCTCGTATGCGAACCAGCTCGGCGTCACGCACCGCGACATCAAGCCCGGCAACATCCTCATGTCGGGGCCGACCGACATCAAGATTTCGGATTTCGGCCTGGCGTTGTCGTCGGGCATCGACACCACGCAGGTCACGGGCGTGGGGTCACCGGCCTACATGTCGCCCGAGCAGATCCGCGAGCAGCCGCTCTCCCAGCAGACCGATATCTATTCGCTCGGGGTGGTGATGTACCAGTTGCTGACCGGCCAGCTGCCTTACCAGGCTTCGAACAGTTTCAGCATGATCTACCAGATCACCACCACGGACCCGGCGCCGCCCTCGACGATGCGCGACGGGATTCCGATGTCGGTTGACCGCATCGTGCGCAAGGCCATGCAGAAGGACCAGGCCCGCCGTTACCAGACATGGGAGGACTTCGCCAGGGACCTCGCGGATGCTTTCCGCGCGGAAAGCCTTTCGCGCAAGAGCGAGGAGTTCGCCGACAGCGAGAAATTCAACGCGCTGCGCTCGATCGGGTTCTTTCGCCACTTCTCCGACCCGGAGCTATGGGAGGTGGTGAACATCGGGAGCTGGGAGAAAGTCCCGGTCGGCACCACGCTGATGCGCGAGGGCGACGCGGGCGACCATTTCTGCATGCTCGTTTCGGGCGAGGTCAAGGTCACCAAGAACAAGAAACTGCTCAACGTCCTCGGTGCGGGGGAATGCTTCGGCGAGATGGCCTATCTCTCCGAAACATCCAAGGCGCGCGGCGCGAGCATCGCTTCGAATGGCGAATCGCGCCTGGTGCGCATCAAGGTCGCGGACCTGCTCAATGCGAGCGAGACCTGCCGGCTCAAGTTCGACCGGGCTTTCATCGGCATCCTGGTGGAGCGCCTGAACCTCGCGAATACGCGTCTCACCAGCGCCTGAGCGAACGCCCGGACTCGTAGAGGGGCTTGCCGCCCTGTTGGGAGTAAATGAACTTGTCCGGGTCGGTACGGCCTGTCGGTACGGCCTTGCCACCTGCTGCGTTTTCGTTCACGATT
>CAZZDV010000111.1:0-7400 GCA_964652785.1 uncultured Bordetella sp. | reverse complement strand
GTCGGTACGGCCTGTCGGTACGGCCTTGCCACCTGCTGCGTTTTCGTTCACGATTGCATTACAAATGTATTTCAAAGGATACTCGTGAAAACTGCTGCCATTCCTGCGGTCCGCGTTTCGCCTGAACTGCGTCAAGCGGCCGAAGAGGTTCTTCAGTCCGGCGAGACCTTGTCCGGATTCGTCGAGGATGCGGTGCGCCGTAATGTCGAGTTTCGCCATGCCCAGAAGGCATTCATCGAGCGCGGATTGGCATCGGGCCTGGCCGCCAGAAAGTCGGGCGCATATGTCTCGGCGGCTGCGGTACTGGGCAAGCTCGCGCGGCGGCTGGACAAGGCGCGCAAGGGTCGCACCGGCCGGGCGGGTGCCACAGCGGCGGCATGAACCGGTTCAAGGTCCGCTTTACTCCGGAAGCGGAAGCGGACCTACTGCGCCTGTTCGATTTTCTTCTGGCGCAGGACGCCGCAGCAGCCGAAAAGGGCCGGACGGCGGTCGCGAAGGCGATCGAGCTGCTCGAGGTGTTTCCGTTTTCATGCCGCAAGGCCCTGGGCGGTGACGGCAACCCGTTCCTGCGCGAACTCATCATTCCCTTCGGCGGGTCCGGCTATGTGGCGCTGTTCGAGATCGAGAACCGAGAGACTGTCACTCTCCTCGCCATCCGCCACCAGAGGGAAGAGGACTACCACTGAGGCGCCGGCGCAGCGCCTGAGCGTCCGTTACTCGGCGGTGCGCGCGACTAAGCCGGCTGCTTCGCGACGATGGGCTCGAGCAGCTTCTGCAGTTCGCCCGCCTGGTGCATCTCGCGCAGGATGTCGGATCCGCCGACGAACTCCCCGTTGACGTAGAGCTGCGGGATGGTCGGCCAGTTTGCAAACTGCTTGATGCCTTGCCGGATCTCAGGCTCTTCGAGTACGTTGACCGTGAACACGCTCTTCAGGCCGCAAGCGCCGAGGATCTGGATCGCCGCCTGCGAGAAGCCGCACTGCGGGAACTGCGGAGTGCCTTTCATGTACAGGACTACCGGATTTCCGGTGACTTGGTTTTTGATGACTTGCTGGACGTCCATGGTCGCCTCGTTGATTTGGCCGGGCACGAAGCCCCGCTGATTACTTGATCAAATTACTCAAGATTGTACTGACCGACACTGATGCGGGCAATACCTTGCAGATCGGGGCGCGATGAAACCGATTCAAGGCCGGCCTCGGTCATCAGCCTGCAAATCTCTTCATGCTGTCCCTGGCCATGCTCAAGAGCGAGCCACCCGCCACGGTTGAGATGCACGGTGGAGAACGCGACGATTTGACGAATATCGTCGAGGCCGTCCGGCCCGCCTGCCAGGGCGGCGCGGGGCTCGAATCGCAGGTCGCCCTGCCCCAGATGCGCATCCCGGTCCGCTACGTAAGGCGGGTTGGAGACCACGAGATCGAAACGGCGGCGTTCGAGCGGCTCGAACCAGCTTCCCTCGACCAATACGATATCGAGCCGATGACGGTGGGCGTTCGCTCGAGCGACAGCCAGCGCGGCCGGACTCTGTTCGACTGCGGTCACATGCGCGTCCGGCTTCTGGTGCTTGATCGCAAGCGCGACGGCGCCCGATCCGGTGCCGAGATCGAGCACCGTGCCTTTCGTCGGCAGATGCTCCAGCGCGAAATCCACCAGCAGCTCGGTTTCGGGACGGGGGATGAGCACCGCGGGAGTGACGTTGAGGGCTAGGCCATAGAACTCGCGCTCGCCGAGCAGGTAGGCAACCGGTTCGCCTGCGCGCCGGCGCTTGGCGGACTCGAGGAATTCGGATTCGGCTACGGCGTCGAGCACCTGCTCCGGATATGCCGCCAGCGAAGCTCGAGTGAGGCCGCTGGCTTTCCCCAGCAGCAGGCGTGCTTCGAGGAGGTCGATGCCGGAGCCGGCGAGTGCCTCGGCGAGAGTCAACCCGCGACCCGCCCGCCGGCCTGCTCCTCGGCCAGTTCGGCCAGCTGCTCGGCCTGCAATTCGGTGGACAGCGCATTGACGACGTCGTCGAGCTCGCCGTCCATGATGCGATCGAGCTTGTACAGGGTCAGGTTGATGCGATGGTCGGTCAGCCGCCCCTGCGGGTAGTTGTAGGTGCGAATGCGCTCCGAGCGGTCGCCCGAGCCGATGAGCGACTTGCGCGTCGCCGCGGTTTTCGCCGACTGCTCGCGCATCTGCTGGTCCTTGATGCGCGCCGCAAGCACGGACAACGCCTGCGCCTTGTTCTTGTGCTGCGAGCGGCCGTCCTGGCATTCGACCACGATGCCCGTGGGCAGGTGGGTGATGCGCACCGCCGAATCCGTCTTGTTGATGTGCTGGCCGCCGGCGCCCGAGGCGCGGAAGGTGTCGATGCGCATCTCGGCCGGGTTCAGCACGACATCGTCGATCTCGTCGACTTCCGGCATGACGGCGACGGTGCAGGCCGAAGTGTGGATGCGGCCCTGCGCCTCTGTGACGGGCACCCTCTGCACGCGGTGCCCGCCGGACTCGAACTTGAGCTTCGAGTACGCCCCCTGCCCGACGAGCTTGGCGATCACTTCCTTGTAGCCGCCAAGTTCGGAGCCGCTCTCCGAGACGATCTCGACCTGCCATCCCTGGCGCTCGGCAAAGCGCGTGTACATGCGCAACAGGTCGCCCGCGAACAGGCCGGACTCGTCGCCGCCGGTGCCCGCCCGGATCTCGAGGAAGGTGTTCTTCTCGTCGTTCGGGTCCCTGGGCAGCAGCACCTTCTGCAAGTCCGCGGCGAGGGCTTCCATCCTCCCGCGCGCCGCCTTGAGCTCCTCGTCCGCGAAACTGCGCATTTCCGGGTCGGCGGCCATGTCCTTCGCGGCCTGCGCGTCGCCCTCGGCTTTCTGGTAGTCCGAGTAAAGCCCGACGACCGTCGAGAGCTCGGAATGCTCGCGGGCGAGCTTGCGGAAGCTGTCCATGTCCTTGGCGGCGGATTCTTCCGAGAGCAGGCGGTCGAGCTCCTGCAGCCGGGAGGCGAGCTGCTCGAGCTTTGCGCGAAGCGACGCTTTCATGGGCCGGCCATGGTCGGGTGCGTCACCGGGACCCGCTAACGCCGGATGTTGAACAGGCGCGCGACCAGCCCGTTCAGCGCGCGGCGTTCCTCGCCCTGAGCGTCGTTCAGCGCCTGCGTCGGGGCGTGCATGAGCTTGTTGGTGAGCGCCTGCGAGAGTGACTCGAGGACCTGCTTCGGGTCGTCGCCGCGCGCCAGGAGCCGATGCGCGCGGTCGACCTCGGCCTCGCGCGCCTGCTCGGCCTGCTCGCGCATGGCGCGGATCAGCGGCACGCTTTCCCGCGACGCCATCCAGTGCATGAACTGGCCGACCTGCGTGTCGATGATCGCCTCGGCCTGCTCGACGGCGGAGCGGCGCGCATCGAGGTTGGCCGACACGATGCCGGAGAGGTCATCGATCGTATAGAGGAAGACGTCGTCGAGCTCGCCGACTTCGGATTCGATGTCCCGCGGCACGGCCAGGTCGACCATGAACATCGGCCGGTGCCTGCGCGCCTTGAGCGCGCGCTCCGCGAGACCCTTGCCGAGGATCGGCAGCGAACTCGCCGTGCTCGAAACCACGATGTCGTACTCGTGCAGGTGTTCAGGCAGCGAGCGCAATTCGATCGCGTTCCCGCTGAACCTGTGCGCCAGCGCAGTGGCGCGGTCCAGCGTGCGGTTGGCGACCGTCAATCGCGCGGGTCCCTGGGCGGCGAAATGCGTGGCGCACAGCTCGATCATCTCGCCCGCGCCGATGAAGAGCACGTTCTGCTCGCCGATCGATGGGAAGATCCTCGCGGCCAGCTTGACCGCAGCCGCGGCCATCGACACGCTCTGCGCACCCAGCTGCGTGGTCGTGCGCACTTCTTTCGCGACCGCGAAAGATTTCTGGAACAGCTTGTGCAGCGTGGTGCCAAGCGTGCCCGCGGACTCGGCAGCGCGCACCGCCGCCTTCATCTGGCCGAGGATCTGGGGCTCGCCCAGCACCATCGAATCGAGGCCCGAGGCGACCCGGAAGGCGTGGCGCACGGCCTCCTTTTCCGGCAGCGTGTAGAGGTAAGGCACGAGGTCGCCGGCGGGAACCCGGTGGTATTCGGCCAGCCAGTCGGCCGCGACCGCGGGTTCCCCGGCCGACACATAAAGCTCGGTGCGGTTGCACGTCGAAATGATGGCCGCTTCCTTGACCGGGCGCGCGCGCATGAGCTCGCCGGCGGCGTTGGAGAGCGCGTCGGTGGCGAATGCGACCCGCTCGCGAATGGCGAGCGGTGCCGTCTGATGATTGAGGCCCAGGGCGAACAGCGTCATGCGGATCCAGGGGCGGTCGAGGGGGCGGGAAACGCTGCCATGACCGTGAATTATAAGGCAAATCGCCTTCTCTTCCCTGAGCCGGGACGCGCGCTCATGACGAGTTAGCCCTTCTGCATCTGGTCGCAGCCCCTGCGGTCAGTCGACCGTGGTCACACCGTGGCGGATCGCAAACTTTACGAGGCCCGGCATGTCGCCGATCTCGAGCTTTTTCATCATCCGGCTGCGATAGGTATCCACGCTTTTCGGCGAAAGGTTGAGCACCACACCTACTTCGGCACTGGTCCGGCCTTCGACAATCAGCTGCAGCACCTGGCGCTCCCGCGCGCTCAGCTGCAGGAGCGGACTGCCCTTGCGGCGGCGCTCGCGGATATAAAGCTCGAGCGTGTTGCCCGCGATCTTGTGACTCAGGAACCGCCGCCCAGCGTGCACAGCGCGCACTGCATCGATCACCTCGTTACCGGCGGATTCCTTGAGAAGGTAGCCCTGTGCGCCGGCCTCGAACGCCTGATAGACATGCTCGGGGCTCGAATGCATCGACAACATCAGGAGGTGCGCCGAAGGGCAGGCGTCGTGGATCTGACGGGCCACCTCGATGCCGTTCATCCCGGGCATCGCGACATCGATGACCGCGACGTCGAAATCGTTCGACTCCGCGAACGCGATGGCCTCGCGCCCTTCGCCGAAGCTGCCCACGACCCGGATGCCGGGCTGCACCTCCAGCAGGTGGCGAACGCCGTCACGCACCACCGCATGGTCGTCGACCAGCAGGATGCTGATCAGCATGGGTCGGCCGGTACATGCACCAGCACGCGCGTGCCGCCAGTCTCGGGAAACTCGATCTGCAGACAGCCGCCGACTGCCTCTGCGCGCTTGCGCATTTCGGGCAGGCCCCAGCCGCCGCGCCATGCCGAGCGCGCGCCTTCCGGGTTGGAGAACCCGCGTCCGTCATCCTCGATCGAGAGCGACGAGCGGCCAGCCGACTGCCAGGCGCGAATGCAGATGCTCGTCGCGCCGCTATGCTTGACCGCGTTGGTGAGCGCTTCCTGTGCGACGCGAAAAAGCGCGAGCTCGACGTTGCGCGGCAGCCTGCGATAGGGCTCGGGCGCCTCGACCGTGGTGCGGATACCGGTTTGCTCCTCGAACCGCCTTGCATGGGAATGCAGCGCGGGCACGAGGCCGAAATCCTCCAGCTCCGGGGGGCGCAGGTCCTGCATCACGCCTCGGATCGCGTCGACGGTCTCGTCGACGATCGTACCCATCGATTCGAGGCGCGAGCGCACGAGCGTTCCCGCGGTCGCATGCAGATCCTTCTTCAGGATGTCCAGGCCGATGTTGAGCGCGGTCAGCTTCTGCCCGATAAGGTCGTGCAGCGACGACGCGAGATTGCGCCTTTCGGATTCCTGCGCATCCACCAGCCGGTAGAGCAGCTGCTTGACGCGCTCCGAATAGCCCTCGAGCTGTTCCTGGGCGTTGCGCCTCTCGTCGACGAGGGAACGGTCGCGTGCGTAAGTCGCGCGCTTCTGGTCCTCGATGTCGGTGCAGGTGCCGAACCACTTGGCGACGGACCCGTCCGCATGGCGCAGCGGCAACGCGGCGCCGAGATGCCAGCGGTACGACGAATCCGATCCCCGGCGGATGCGGTACTCGATCTCGTAGTTCTCGCCGGTCTCGAGCGAACGCTGCCAGCGCGCCTCGCACATCGACCAGTCCTCGGGGTGGATCACGTCCCGCCATCCCCAATCCTCGAGCTCGTCGGCCGTGAGGCGGGTGTACTCGAAAACCCGCCGGTTGAAATAGTCCAGGCCGCCGTCCGCACGCGCGGTCCACACCATGTTCGGGATGCCTTCGGCGATCAGGTGGTAGAGCTCGACGCCCTCGCTCCAGTCCCGCGCGGGCAGGTCGCCCATTCTCAGATGCCGCACCAGTCGCGGATGATCTCTTCATAGATGTCGACCGACTCGCGGATCCTCGACATGCGGCAGTACTCGTCGGTCTGGTGGGCCATGGCCGGCTCGCCCGGCCCGAGGATCACGGTCGGCGCGCCACGCCATTTCTTGAGGAAGTTGCCGGCATCGCTGTTGTAGCTCACGGTGCGCGGTTCGGGTTTCTCGCCCAGCGTCTTCGCGCAGATCGAGAAAACGCGTTGCATCCACTCGTGCTCGGGCTCGGTCCACACGGCAGGCATGTCCTGGAAGACATCGAGCTCGGCCTCGTTGCCAAGCATTTTGCGCAGCCGGCCGAGCACCGCGGCGTGATCCATGCCGACGATGGAGCGCACGTCGACGCCAAGCACGGCTTCGTCGGGCACCGAGTTGATGGTCTGGCCCGCATGGAACGTTCCGACGTTCAGCGAGGGCCCGCCCATGACCGGGTGCGGATGGTCATGGAACTCGAACTGCTCGAGCTTCGCCACAGCATGCGCAGCCTTGTAGATCGCATTCACGCCCAGGTGCGGCATCGAGCCGTGAGCGCTAACGCCGCGGAATTTCGCCCAGAACTTCATCGAGCCCTTGTGGCCGACCGCGGGATAGTTGGAAGTCGGCTCGCCGACGACCATCGCCCCCGCGCGCCCAAGCAGGCCCTCGACCTGGATCATGTGCTTCGAGCCGATGCAGCCCCCCTCCTCCGCCGCGGTCAGCACCAGCACCACCCCGGCGGTCGGCCGCAGGTGCTGCGCGAGGTTCTTCGCGGCGAGCAGGATGCCGGCCACGCCCGCCTTCATGTCGGAGGAGCCGCGGCCGTAGAGCTTGTCGCCGTCGGTTTCGCCCGAAAACGGATCCCGCGTCCAGCGCGCCGCGCCCAGCGGCACGGTGTCGATATGGCCGGTCAGGCACAGGGGCGCTTTCGCGTCGGACCCGCCGAGACGCGCGATGACGCTGGTGCGCTTTTCGGCGTGTTCGTAAAACTCGACCGCGTAGCCCCAGTCCTGCAGGAGGCGGCCGATGCGATGCGCGCACTCCCGCTCGTCGCCCGGCGGATTGATCGTGTCGAGCTGCAGCAGGTCGCGCGTCAGCGCAATTTCGTCAGTGGCATTCATTGCTCGATTCTACCGGCCCGGACATCGCAACACACCAGTCCTGCTGCGTTG
>CAZZDV010000110.1:0-12521 GCA_964652785.1 uncultured Bordetella sp. | reverse complement strand
GTAGGCCGGCTGGCGCTCGCCGTGCAGCACGTCGGCATAGGCTTCGCGCGCCGCATGCGAGAGCAGGCGGTCGCGCACGTAGCGGCCGTTGACGAAGAAATACTGCTGGTCGGCGCGATTGCGCGCGGCCTGCGGCGCGCCCGCGAATCCGCGCAGGGACAACGTGCCGGCTTCGGCCTCGAGCGCGAGACTCGCTGCCAAGAACTCCTTGCCGAGGATCGCGGCGACGCGTTCGGCCACCGTGTGCACCCGATAGTGCGCGCTGACCCGGCCGTTGCGCTTCAGGATGAAAGCCACATCGGGACGCGCGAGCGCAATGCGCTGGAACACGCCTTCGCAGTGGCCGAATTCAGTCGCCTCGGTGCGCATGAACTTGCGGCGCGCCGGGGTGTTGAAGTAAAGGTCTGCCACGCTCACCGTCGTGCCCTGCTGGCGCGCGGCCGGCTCGACGCTGCCGGTCACCGGGCCTTCGGAATTCAGTGCGTAGGCATGCGGCGAGCCTGTGCTGCGCGAAGTCAGCGTGACCCGCGCGACCGAGGCGATCGATGCCAGCGCCTCGCCGCGAAATCCGAGCGAGCCGACCGACTCGAGATCCTCGAGCGAGCGGATCTTGCTCGTGGCATGGCGCGCAAGGGCGAGCTCGAAATCCTCGCGCGCAACGCCCTCGCCGTCGTCCTCGACCTGGATGCGCGCAATGCCGCCCGCGTCGAGCAACACCTGGATTTCGCGCGCGCCGGCATCGAGGCTGTTCTCGAGCAGCTCCTTGAGGACGGAGGCCGGGCGATCGACGACTTCTCCAGCCGCGATCTGGCTGATGAGCAAATCGGGCAGGACACTGATTGACGATCGCACCGGTTCGTGTTCGGCGGCCTGGAGGGAATTCATGCGTTCGAGTATAGCGTTCCTGCCCTTACAATCCGCCCATGGAACTCATCGCCGTTGCATGGGATTTTCTGGTCCGCCTGGACGTCCACCTCGCCGCCTTCCTCGCGAACCATGGGCCTTGGGTCTATGCATTGCTTTTCCTGATCGTGTTTTGCGAAACAGGCTTCATCGTTACGCCTTTCCTCCCGGGTGACTCGCTGCTCTTCGTCGTCGGGGCGCTCTGCGCCACCGGCGGACTCTCGATCGGCCTGGTGATCGTGCTGCTGATCTCGGCAGCGCTGCTGGGCGACAACACCAACTACTGGACGGGGCGCTGGATCGGACCCCGGGTGTTCCGCTGGGAGGATTCGATCTTCTTCAGCCGCAAGCATCTCGACCGCACGAGCGCATTCTATGAGAAGCATGGCGGCAAGACGATCATCATCGCGAGGTTCATGCCGTTCGTGCGTACGTTCGCGCCTTTCGTGGCGGGCGTCGGGCGCATGCCCTACTTGCGCTACCTCGCGTTCTGCATCGGCGGGGCGATTTTGTGGGTCGTGTCGCTCACGATGCTCGGCTATTTCTTCGGCAACATTCCCGTGGTCAAGAAGAACCTGACCATCGTGATTTTCGTCATCATCGGCCTCTCCCTCGCGCCCCTGGCGTTCGGTTACGTGAAAGGCAGGCGTGCTGCGCGTCCGCAGCTTCCCGCCGATTGAGAGCGACCGAGCGCGCGTCCTGGTCCTCGGCAGCATGCCCGGAGGCGCTTCGCTGGCCGCGTCCCGGTACTACGCGCATCCGCAGAACCTCTTCTGGCGCATCATGCTCGACCTGCTTGGCGGGGAACCCGGGCTGGCGTATTCCAGCCGCATCAGGCTCCTGAAGGCGAACGGCATCGCGCTTTGGGACGTGCTCGAATCCTGCGTGCGCGAAGGCAGCCTGGACTCGGCCATCGAGGAGGAAACAATCGCCGTCAACGATTTCGTGTCGTTCTACCGCGGGCATCCGCGCATCGAGCGCGTGTTCTTCAATGGGGCGAAAGCCGAAGCGTCCTATCGCCGTTATGTGCGCGCTTCGGTCGGGGAGGTGGGCCGCCCGCGGGAGTATTTGCGTCTTCCCTCGACCAGTCCGGCCCACGCGGCGCTTTCGTTCGGGAAGAAGCTGGAGGCGTGGCGCGTAGTGTGCCCCCGGCCCGAAGTCGCGTCATACTGAAGGCCCGGCTTGGAAATACGGTTGGCTTTTCGAGCGAGCGCCACGCCTTGCGGCAGCACCGTAAAATACCGAGAGTACGGACCTAGGAGATTGCCATGACCGTTTTCAACACCTACACCCGATTCAAGGAAGGACCATGACTTCGATTTCGCGTGCGTTCGTCGCTTTTTTCTGCCTCACCCTGGCGCTCCCCGCGCTGGCGCAGCAAGTCTTCCGCGTCACCACCATTCCCGAAGAGGCCGCCACCGAGCAGGTGCGCAAGTTCGGCCCGCTGGTGAAATATCTCGAAAAACAGCTCGGCATGAAGGTGGAGTTCATCCCGGTGACCGACTATCCCGCCGCGGTCGAGGCGCTGGTCAACAAGCAGATCGAGATGGTCTGGTTCGGCGGCTTTACCCACGTGCAGGCGCAGCTGCGCTCCGGCGGCAGGGTCATCCCCATTGCGCAGCGCGAGGAAGACACCAAGTTCCGCTCGGTGTTCATCGCGCAGACGGGTTCGGGCATCAAGACCCTCGCCGATCTGAAGGGCAAGCAGGTGAGCTTCGGCTCGGTCTCCAGCACCTCGGGGCACCTGATGCCGCGCACCTTCCTGCTCGAAGCGGGCATCGATCCCGAGAAGGACCTCAAGCGCGTCGCCTATTCCGGCGCGCACGACGCCACCATCGCCTCGGTGGTGAGCGGTCGCGTGGATGCCGCGGCGCTGGACATCACCGTCTGGCGCAAGTTCGTCGAAGACAAGAAGGTTGACACCAGCAAGGTCGACGTCTTCTACACCACGCCGCCATTCTTCAACTACAACTGGTCGGTGCACGCGGATATGCCGGCCGCGTTGCGCGAGAAGGTGACGCGCGCGTTGCTCGACATCAGCATGGACACGGCCGAAGGCAAGGAGATTCTGACCCTGAATCGCGCCACCAAGTACATTCCGGCGCGTGCCGAGGATTACAAGGGGCTGGAGAGGGCCGGCCGCAGCGCGGGCCTGATCAAGTAGCGCGAGGCGTTTCGTGCGTTTAGAACTGGCTGGCCTCGCGGCCCGCCATCCCGCCGCGGGCGCCGCGGGCGCCGCGCCGGCGCTCATGCCGGTGAGCCTCACGATCGAGCGCGGCGAGCAGGTGGCCGTGATCGGCCCTTCGGGCGCCGGCAAGACCACGCTGCTGCATGCGCTCGCCTGCGCTTTGCGGCCTTCGCAAGGCACCTTGCGCCTGGACGGCCTCGATCCGTGGACGCTTTCGGTAGGCGCGTTGCAGAAGCTTCGCGGCAGCCTGTTCCTCGGCCCGCAGGCGCCGCCACTGCCGCCGCGGCAGCGCGTGATCACCGCGGTGCTGGCCGGACGCCTGCCGCGCCAGTCGTTGTGGGAAAGCCTGCGTTCGCTCGCCTATCCCGACGACATCGAAGGTGCGCGCCGCGCGCTTGCCGCCTTCGACCTCGAGGACAAGCTCTGGGAGCGCGTCGATCGCCTGTCGGGCGGCGAGCGCCAGCGCGTGGGCCTGGCCCGGGCGCTGGTGGCGCCGGCCACGCTCTGGCTGGTGGATGAGCCGCTGTCCTCTCTCGACCCCGCGCGCGCGACGCTCGCCATCGATACGCTGACGCGCGAGGCGAAGGCGCGCGGCGTTACGCTCATCGCCTCGCTGCACCAGGTGGACGTGACGCGCCGGTTCGAGCGCGTCGTCGGCCTGCGCGACGGCGCGATGCAGTTCGACATTGCCGGTGCCGCGGTTTCGCCCGCGCAGCTGGCCGCGCTCTATGCCCAGCGGGAGCACGAGCTGGGTGGTCCCACGCCGCCGGTGCCGCAAGCCTCCACTGCGCCCGGCCCGGTGCCGGGCGCCATCCTGTCGCGCTGAGCGTGGCGGCAATCCCGTCGAATTCGCCGGCGCTGCGCGATCCCGCCTGGGCGGGGCGCGTGCTCTGGCTGTCGCTTGCCTGCGTGCTGCTGGTGCCGGCGCTCTACGCCACCGAGTTCAGGCTATGGTTGCTGTTCTCGCCGGAGAACCTCAAGATCACCGCGAAGTTCATCGGCGATTTCCTGCCGCCCAAGGTCGATCCCGTGTTCCTCGCCATGGTGGCGAAGGAGACCTGGCGCACCATCGCGATCGCCACCGCCGGCTTGGCGCTCGCGGTGGTGCTGGCGATTCCGCTCACGCTCGCGAGTGCGGCAGCGCTCTCGGTGTCGGCACTCTCCGGGCGGATGCGCACCTCGTCCTTCGCGCTGCGCCAGGCGGTGCGCCTCCTGCTCATCGTGCTGCGCAGCGTCCCGGAGCTGGTCTGGGCGCTCGTCTTCGTGCGCGTGGTGGGTCTCGGGCCCGCGGCCGGGGTGCTCGCCATCGCGCTCACCTATAGCGGCATGCTGGGCAAGGTCTACGGCGAAATTCTCGAGAGCGGCGAAACGCACGCGACCACCTCGCTGCTGCGCAACGGCGCGGGCCGGTTGCAGGCATTCTTCCACGGCCTGCTGCCGCAGAACGCGGCCGAACTCACCAGCTACACGGTCTACCGCTGGGAGTGCGCGATCCGCTCCTCGGCCGTGCTCGGCTTCGTCGGCGCGGGCGGCCTGGGGCAGCAGATGGACACCTCGATGAAGATGTTCGCGGGCGCCGAGGTGTCGACCATGCTGATCGTTTTCGTCGGACTGGTATGGCTCGCCGACGCCGTGAGCGCGCAGCTGCGCAAGGCGCTGGGATGAACCGGCCGCCGCCCTTTTTTCACTGGCGCTGCCGGGCCTGCTGGGTGCTTGCCGGCATCGTCGCGCTGACGGTGGCGAGCTTCGCCTCGCTCGACCTGCAGCTCGCGAAACTCTTCTCGGTGGAGGCGATGGCTCGCATGGGCCGCTTCGCGGGCGAACTGCTGGTGCCGGCGACCGACCTGCGTTTCCTGGGCAAGCTCGCGCTCGCCGGCGGGGAGACGCTGGCGATGTCGGCGCTGGGCACGCTGATCGCCGCGCTGGCCGGCCTTGCGCTCGCGTTGCCGGCGAGCCGCACGCACGCCGCGGACCGCGCCTTTTGGCGCGCGCCGGCGCGCCTCGTCCTGAACGTTTTGCGTTCGATCCCGGAACTGGTGTGGGCGGCGCTGCTGCTCATTTCCGCGGGCCTCGGGCCGCTCGCCGGGACGCTCGCGCTGGCGATGCATACCACCGGCGTGCTGGGGCGCCTGTTCGCCGAGGCGATCGAGAACTCGCCACCGGCGCCCGCGTTCGCGCTGCGCGTGCAGGGCGTGCGCGAGGGGCGCGTGTTCCTCTACGCGACGCTGCCCGCAATCGTGCCGCAGCTGCTGTCTTATACGCTTTACCGCTGGGAGAACAACATCCGCGCGGCGGCGGTCCTGGGCGTGGTGGGAGCCGGGGGCCTGGGGCAGATGCTGGCCTTCCACATGGGGCTTTTCCAGATGCGCGAGACGAGCGCGATCCTGCTTGCCATGATGCTGCTGGTGGCGCTGGTCGACGGGCTGTCGTATTTCATGCGCTGGGCGTTCGCGCGCTGATGTACTGGTGCCAATACATCAACTCACAGATCAACCGCTCCAGGGCTCGAGTTTCAGAAACGAAAGTTCTGAATTCAGCCGGTCGTGCTCATGCCGGGGTGCGCATGTCGATTCTCCCCGCGACACGATTCAGAAGGGCTTTGTCAGTCAGCGGCAAATGCGCCGGTGTCGCGGAGCTGGGGCTGACTAAAGAAGCTCTACTCCGGCCAGCGACCTCATGCGATGGTCGAAACTGAGGGTGCGGCTGCATCCAGCTTGTCTTGCCTTGGCTACGATCAGGCAGTCTGGGAAGTCGGCGCTGCCCGCCTCGAAGCTGGCGAGCGCATCGCGCACGGATGCCGGCGATTCAAGGGCAATGCTGGCGTTGTTGAGCAGGGCGTGCACGGTGCCCGCGATCTTGGCGCGCGCAAGTCCGTAGCTTTTCGCGAGCGTCCAGCAGAGTTCGACCAGCACGATGTCAGCCACGAACAGCCCGCCGTCCTCGTCGGCGTGTGTTTCGAACACCGCCTTGGCACGCTGCGCCTGCGCTTCGTCGTCACGGGTGAAGAGCCGTACCAGGACGTTGGTGTCGAGCGCAATCACTTGCGTGAGCGCTGGTTGCGCACGCCAATGGCTGCTGCGATCCCTTTGTCCATTGCTTCGATGCTGCGCGGTTTGATACCGGGACGATGCAGCAAACCGAACAGATTGTCGGCACCGCGCGCCAGCACCCGGACCCGCAGCGTGCCGTCGTCCTGCACCTCGAAGTCCAGTTTGCTGCCCGGCGCGATGCCGGTCTTGTCGCGGATTTCCTTGGGGACTGTGACCTGTCCCTTGTCTGTGACAGTCGCCAGCACGAGTTCCTCCGACCGTGATGAATTCCTACTAATTGTCACAGGTAAGGAATGGGTAGTCAATAGCAGTTAGTTCATATTGTAAGGGAAATGACCGAGCGCAAGAATCGACCATGAGCTTGGGCGCAATTGGAATTGCCGCGACAGGTGACGCACCCGACCGACGATCAGATCGTCGACCTGCTCGGTGTGATCGCGCTGTTCGGCTTCTTTAACCGCTGGAACGACACCTTGGCGACGTCGCTCGAGCCGCTCGCCGAGGCCTTGGGCGAGCGATTTCTTGCCGGCGGCGGATGGGACGCGGGCAAGCACGGGAAACAGCGTTCGAGGCGGAGCCTTCGCCTATTTCGCGGGCCGGGCCGCGAGCAGCGCATGCGCCGCGCGAGGCACGAGGCTCAAGGTGGCAAGTCCCTTCATCGACGGATCGGCGCTTTGCATGGCATGGTCGCGCATCGCGAGTATCGTTTCTCCTGCGGCGGTTTCCAGCCAGAACCAGCGCAGGACCTCCGAGGGAGTGCGCCGCCCGGGTTGAACGCCCTTGGCTTCGTAGTAGAACGTCTTCAACTCGTCGGCGGCCAGTTTGAGCGCGCCGGCGAGCGCGAGGCCCTCTCGGAACAGCGGCTTCGATTGGCCGCGCAGCCAGGCATCGAGGAACTCGCCCAGTTCGCGCGGCGACAATCCCGTCATGCCGAGCGTGGTGCGGCCGTTGTGCCGGCGTGCGACCTCGTGCCAGGCCTGCAGCTGCGCGATCTCGTCGGCAAGCCGTTCGCCGAGCGTGCCTTCCGAGCGCATACGCGGAAAACTCACCGGGCAGTTTTCCGCTTCGGGCACGTCGCCCAGGTCTTCGTAAGGCGCATCGTCGGGAAAATCCTCGAGTACCGGGCCGTCGGTGCGCTCCAGCAGGCGAAGGGCGGAAAGAGCGACTTTGCGCTGGAATGCTGCGTCATTCGGCACGCCATAGGGTCGACCGAGCATGAAGGGCACCCACAGGGCGCGCGGCGCCTTCAGCGCGACGGTGTGCTCCCGGATCAGGCTGATCGAAACCGTCGGGATGCCTTCGGCTTCGAGGTAGTGGCCAAGTGCGCTCACGGCGCACGTGCAGACCGGTCAGACAGGCGAGAGCAGTACCCCGTCGACGCGGTCCTGCCGCAGCATTGCGGCCAGTTCGCGCGCCTTGGGTTCATAGCGCGTGACCTGCGGGATTGCCCCCATGAACGAGTAGTGGAATGCCGCAATGGAGCCCACGACCTTGTCCCGCACCAGTTCCTTGAGCCGGTCCAGGGCGAACACCACGTTCCAGTCGGACTGGAAGCCGGTGCGGTCGAAGTTCACCGAGGCGTGGCTCATCACGAGGTCGGCCGCTTTGACGTCGCCCGGGATCACCCGGTAGTCGATGCCGGCGCCGCCCGAGTCGAACGGCTGATCGCTGCGCAAATGCAGCCCGGCGGTGGTGAGCAGCGCGATTCGCCGATCGGCGAGCGACGGGCCTTTGGCCAGGTTGGGCGTCCCGAACGCGGGCAGCGTTGCGATCCGGTCGATGTGGCCCTTGCTTTCCGCCTCGGGAAGGTCTGCCAGTCGCACCATTTTTTTCTCCTTGATTGATCGATTTTTCAGTAGCGCGTGGTGAGATTCGTCAGCCACTCAGGCGAAGCGGCGACCGCCCAGGCTTCGAAGGTCTTATCGTAGCCTGAGAGGATCGCAAATCCAAGCAACAGCAGGATGCCGCCCAGCAACTTCTTGCCCAGCTTTCCCGCCGAGAGCATGCCGCCGCGCACGCGCATCATCGTTGCGCGGGAGAACGATCCGAGGATCACGAGTGGCGTGCCCGCGCCCAGCCCGAAGATGATCATCAGAAACGCGATCTGCGTAAGATTCTGCCCCTGCGATGCCAGTGTGGTCGCCGCGCCCAGTGTCGGGCCCACGCACGGGCTCCAGATCACGCCCAGCACCAGCCCGATGACAAACTGGCCGGAGAGTCCGTCCAGGCTGAGCTTTGCCAGGAACCCGTTTCCCGCTGTACTCAGCCCGGAGGTCGCAGTGGCGAAACGTTCCTGCAGTCTGGTCGAGAGCAATACGCCCCCGACGACAATCAGGATGACCGCGGCGACGCTGCGGAACGTGTCTTGTTCCAGTCCCAGCGAAGCCCCCACTGTGGCCAGAAAAATTCCGACCACCGCGAACGAGAGCGTAAGGCCCAGGGCAAGCGAATACGGACCGAACCGGTGTGCGGCGACTGCCGTCGCGATGAGGATCGGCACGAGCGGCAGCACGCAGGGCGACAACGTGGAAAGCAGGCCGGCAACGTAGCCGAGCCCGTAGGTGCCGGGGCCGAAGTCCATTGCGCCGAGGTCGGTGGGTCAAAGAGCTTTGGCAAACGCGGCGGCCAGGTCTTCTTTCTTCGTCTGGCCGGTGGAGCGGGCGACTTCCTTGCCGCCCTTGAAGATTACGAAAGTACTTTGCTGAGACACCCGCAGCGTTTTCTTCAGGTCCTTTTCCTTGTCGAAGTCGGCAACGAACAGGACGACGTCCTTCATCTTCGGTTCGTTCAACAGCTCGCGCACGAGGGGCTTTTGAGTCTTGCAGGTCGGGCACCATTCGGCGTAGAAATCCACGATGACCGGCTTGCCTTCGGCGAGCGCTTTGTTCATGGCAGCCTTGTCATAAGGCATCTCGCCTGCGAACAGGGCGGCCGAGAAGAAAACCGCCGCGGCGGCGAGAAACAGGCGGATCAAGCTTTTCATTGTGAAATCCTCAGGGGGAGATTTGCGGGATGAATGGCTTTGTCGAACTTCAGGGCTTTTCCTTACGTGCGCGCCAGCGCTCATGCTGGTATCCGGAAGGACAAAGCGGCGCCACCCTGCGTGAGTGCGCTGATCGGCCGGAGCGCCCCGCGCTGGTAGCTTTGCCTAGTTCCGGATCAGCGCGAGCGGCGACTGCGGCCGCGGCGGGTTGCGCGCGAAGTAGCGCTTGATGCCGTTGAGGATCGCGCGCGCGAGCTTGTCCTGGTAGGCGTCGTCGTTCAGGCGCCTTTCCTCGTCCGGGTTGCTGATGAAGGCCGTCTCGACGAGGATCGAAGGCACGTCCGGCGACTTCAGCACCGCAAAGCTTGCCTGCTCCACCTGCGGCTTGTGCAGCGTGTTGATCGCGCCGAGCTCCGAGAGCACATGGCGGCCGAGCTTGAGGCTGTCGCTGATCGTCGCGGTCTGCGAAAGGTCGAGCAGGGTCTGGGCGAGATAGCGGTCCTTGACGTCGAGGTTCACGCCGCCGATGAGGTCGGCTTCGTTTTCCTTCTTGGCCAGCCAGCGCGCGGCCTCGGAAGTCGCACGGCGCTCCGAGAGCGCGAACACCGAAGAACCCCGCGCATGCGGCTTCACGAACGCGTCCGCATGGACCGAGACGAAGAGGTCGGCCTTCACCTTGCGCGCCTTGTCCACGCGGGTGGCGAGCGAAAGGTGGAAGTCGGCATCGCGCGTGAGCACCGCGCGCATTCCGGGTTCCTGGTCGATCATCGCCTTGAGGCGGCGGGCGATGATCAGGGTCACGTCTTTCTCCTGGGTGCCGCCGCGGCCAATCGCGCCCGGGTCTTCGCCCCCGTGCCCGGGATCGATGACGATGGTCGCCAGCCGCGACACCCTGTCTTTCAGGAGCGCAGGCGGCGGGACGACCAGAGGAGCAACTGTGGGCCCGTTGGGTGCCGCCAGCACCGGCGGCAACGGCACGGCGACCGGCTTTCTCGCCGCCTCTTCCTGCAACAGGACGAGCAGCGGGTCCGGCGCGACCGTCGGGTAGATGTCGAGCACGAGCCGGTGGCCGTAGTTCGCGATCGGCTTGAGCGTGAAGGCCTGCGCCTGCACCGGCGCCTTGAGGTCGAGCACGACGCGCACCACGCCCGGCCTGTTGAGTGCGACGCGCAGCTTCTCGATGTACGGGTCGTCGGGCGTGACCTTGTTGTTGAGCTCGGCCAGCACCGCGCTCATCTGCACGCCCTCGATGTCGAGCACGAGGCGCGCAGGATTGTTGACCGTGAACAGCGTGTAGCGGATCTCGTTGCGCGTTTCAACGGTGACCCGCGTGTAGTCCTTGGCCGGCCAGATGCGCGTGGAGAGGATTTGCGCGGCCGCGTCGGCCGGCACGATCGCCAGCGCGGCGGCGACTAGGACTGCTTTGCCGAAAGCAGCGAGGCCAAAGCCGATTGCCGCCATTCTCGCCCCGCGTCGGAGTGGGCCTGGAACGCCGCACTGCGTCCGTTTGCGGTGATTTCCAGGGTGATATGGAGATCTGGCAGGGGAAGGAGTCCCTCGGCCATCTCGGGCCATTCGACGATACACAAAGATTCCGGGTTGAAGTGCTCCCGGAAACCCGAGTTCACCCATTCCTCGCGGTCCTTGAACCGATAAAAATCAAAGTGATACAAGTTTAACTTAGAAACTGCATAAAGCTCAACCAGCGCGTAGGTCGGGCTTTTCACGCGCCCGTCCCAGCCGAGGGCACGCAGCAGACCGCGCACCAGCGTCGTCTTGCCCGCGCCGAGGTCGCCGGAAAGGAAAAGCACGCGGCCGGGCCGGGCGCCCTCAGACACCGCACCGCCCAAGGCTAGCGTTGCCGCCTCCGTGCTGAGGGGCAGGCGAGGCAGCCGGGTCGCAGGCGCGGTCGAAGGCGGCGTCGGACGGGGGGTCATGTTGCTACCATCGGGCGATGCTTGAAGAAGGGTACGACTATGCGGGCCTGGCACTTTCGATCAAGGCCTGGGGCCAGGAGCTCGGGTTCCAGGGCGTCGGGGTCGCCGATACCGACCTCGCGGCTGCTGAAACGCGCCTGACCGACTGGCTCGAGCGCGGATGGCATGGCGAGATGGATTATATGGCACGCCATGGCACGCGCCGCTCGCGCCCGGAGGAACTGGTTCCTCGAACGCTGCGGGTAATTGCATGCCGCATGAACTACGCAGGCGAGCTCGGCGAAGGCTGGGACGCGCTGGCGGATACGGAGCAGGCCTACATCGCGCGCTATGCGCGAGGTCGCGACTATCACAAGGTCCTGCGCAGCCGTCTGCAGCAGCTTGCCGACCGTATCGAAGGCGAGGTCGGTGAGTTCGGACATCGAGTCTTCACGGATTCGGCACCGGTCATGGAAGTCGAGCTCGCCGCCAAGGCCGGCATAGGATGGCGCGGCAAGCACACGCTGCTGCTGTCGCGCGAAGCGGGCTCGTTCTTCTTTCTGGGCGAAATCTACACCGACCTGCCGCTGCCGGTCGACGAGCCGAGCGGCAACCACTGCGGCACCTGTACGAAATGCATCGACGTGTGCCCCACGCAGGCGATCCGCGGCCCGTACAGCCTGGACGCCCGCCGCTGCATCTCCTACCTGACGATCGAGTTGAAGGGTCCGATCCCGCTCGAATTGCGGCCGCTGATCGGCAACCGCGTCTACGGCTGTGACGACTGCCAGCTCGTCTGCCCGTGGAACAGCTTCGCGCAGGTCACCGAGGAGCCGGATTTCAGCGTGCGCAACGGGCTGGATTCGGCGAGCCTGGTGGAACTCTTCGGCTGGAGTGAGGCCGAGTTCGGCGCGCGCATGGCGGGGTCGGCGATTCGCAGGATCGGGTATGAGAGATGGCTGCGGAATCTGGCGGTGGGGATGGGGAACGCGGCAAAGAGCGACGCGATAGTTTCTGCGTTACAGGCGCGCGCCGATCATCCTTCGGCGCTGGTGCGCGAACATGTGGCGTGGGCGCTGGAGCGGCATACAGGATAGGAAGGAGAGGAAAGTTCAACTTTTACTTCCTAAACCCATTGGCCGTAGCGGCTTGCATGTCAGGCGTGTTGTGCGCTTTAACAACACTGAGCGCTCGGATCCGGCCGCACTTCGAACGGATATCCCGGTCAAACCAGGCGATTGACCCGTTTCGCGCCGGTCCTTCGCATGGTCGTTTTGGTGGTACGGATTGGTCGGCACCTATAACAATGGAGCGGCGCGGCAAACAATTACCGAACGTTTCGCGCTGACTACGAAGAGGAGTTGAAGAAGTGCAGATTTGCGTTGAAGGCGTAACCGAGAACGAAGTGCGTGTGTGCTGCCTAACAGCACGATCCACGCGGACGCGCTCGCGGCCGCCGTGGTTTGCGAGGTTCCGTGGGT
>CAZZDV010000109.1:0-12989 GCA_964652785.1 uncultured Bordetella sp. | reverse complement strand
TGCGGCGCGCGAAGCCTATGCCGACGTGCTGCACGGCGAGCGCCAGCCGGCCTACGCCCTCTTTCTCGAGCTCGACCCGCGCGGCGTGGATGTCAACGTCCATCCGGCCAAGACCGAGGTGCGCTTCCGCGATTCGCGCTCGATCCACCAGTTCGTGTTTCATGCGGTCAAGCGCGCGTTGTCGGCGAGCGCCTCGGATGCGCCGGTGACCTACGCGCACCTTGAATCGCAGGCGCAATCCATCGCGCCGCGGCCGGCCTATCGGCCCTTCCAGGCCGGTCTCGGCGTCGAGCAGCCGGTGGGGGCCTACCAATCCATGTTTTCGCCAGGCGGCGATGCGACTCAGACCCCGGGCGCGCCTGCGCTTGCCGGCCTGCGCCCTCAATGGCCGGAGGAACGCCAGGCCAACCCGCTGCCGCCGCAAGGACCCAGTTCGCAGCCGCTGGGCTACGCGATTGCCCAACTGCACGGCGTCTACATCCTCGCGCAGAACGAAGCCGGCCTCGTGCTCGTCGACATGCACGCGGCGCACGAGCGCATCGTCTACGAAAAAATGCGCAACTCGCTGGATGCCGGCGCGTTGCAGCGGCAGGCACTGCTGGTGCCTGCGATGTTCCAGGCCGATTCGGTCGAAGTCGCCACGGCCGAGGAGCAGCAGGAGGCGCTGGATAAGCTCGGGTTCGAGATTGGAGTGGCCTCGCCGACCACGCTCGCGGTCCGCGCGGTGCCTGCCTCGCTCGCGGGCGGAGACCTGCCGGCGCTTGCGCGCAGCGTCCTTGCCGACCTGCGCGAGTTCGGCGCGACCGAGGCTCTGGCCGCGCGGCGCGACGAGTTGCTTTCCACGATGGCCTGCCACGCGGCGGTGCGCGCCAATCGCATCCTCTCCATGCCGGAGATGAACGCGCTGCTTCGCGAGATGGAGGAAACGGAGCGCTCAGGCAGCTGCAACCACGGCCGCCCGACCTGGTACCAGCTTTCGATGGCCGACCTCGACCGCCTGTTCCTGCGTGGCCGCTAGCCAGGCGGGAAGGATCGCGGTCTGCCTGCTGGGGCCGACGGCGAGCGGGAAATCGCACATCGCGCTGCAAATTGCATCGAGCTCGCCGGTCGAGATCGTCAGCATCGATTCCGGGCAGGTGTACCAAGGCATGGACATCGGCACGGCCAAACCGTCGGCAATGGAACGGGCCGCCGTCCCGCATCACCTGATCGACCTCATCGAACCGACGCAGGCCTATTCTGCGGGCCGCTTTCGAAGGGACGCGATTGCCACGGTGGAGGACATTCTTGCGCGCGGCCGGCGGCCCCTGCTCGTCGGGGGCACGATGCTCTATTACCGCGCCCTGGCGCAGGGCATCGATGACTTGCCCGCTGCTGATGCTTCGATTCGCGCCGCGCTCGACGGCGAGGCCGCCTCCAAAGGATGGCCGGCGATGCACGCCGAGCTCGCGCGGGTGGACCCTGCGACGGCGGCTCGCCTCGAACCGAACGATGCGCAGCGCATCCAGCGCGCGCTCGAAGTCTTCCGCGCGACCGGGTCGCCGCTTTCGGCTTTGCAGTCAGCACCGAAGATCGTGCTGCCTTTTGCACTGAAAGCTTTCGCGCTCCTTCCGGCCGACCGCGCAGTCCTCCACAAACGCATCGCCGAACGCTTCGACACGATGCTGCGCGTCGGCCTGATCGATGAGGTCGAGAGATTGCGCGCGCGTCATGCACTCAGTGCGCACCTGCCTTCGATGCGGTGTGTCGGGTACCGCCAGGTCTGGGACTTCCTCGAGGGTGCGATCGATCGCCCGGGATTGCGCGAAAAAGGCACCATCGCGACGCGCCAACTCGCCAAACGCCAGCTGACCTGGCTGCGCAGCCTGCCGGACCTCGAAGCAGTCGACCCCGCCGACCCGGCCGCGGCGGGCAGAATCGGGGCCGCCTTCACGCCCGGCTGAGCAACCCGGTCACGGGTTTCGAAATCAATCTTCGTTCTGGATCAACGCGAGCAGGTCGGTCGTACCCACATCCTGACCCGCCTGCGACAGGAGCGTGGTCGCCTGGCCGCGGTGGTGCGTCTGGTGGTTGAAAAAATGCGTCACCAGCCGCGACATGCGTTTCCTCGAGCCGATGCCCTTGCTGTTCGCATAGTCGAGCACATGGTCGAGGTCGGCCTGCGTGAGCGCGGCCGCCCAGTCCACGATCGCCGCGTCGATCTGCTTTCTTCGAGAGGCCAGTTCGCCGAGATCGGTGAACAGGATCTGGCTGAGGGCGGTGGGCGCCGGCAGCGAACGCACGGGCTCTAGCGCCGGCGGGTCGGCCGGATGGGCCGCGAAGCGCTTGAGCCACATCGTGTCAGTGACCACGAGATGATTGAGCGTGCCGATGATGGAGCCGAAGAAAGCACCCCGGTCACGCTCCAGCTCGGCGGGCGCGATCCGGGCCGCGGTCTCGTAGACCTTGGCGTTCATCCAGCCGTTGTACTCGGCCAGGAGCTTGAAGTGGCTGGGGCTGCTCATGCGGCAATGCCCTCCGGGATTCGGGTCAGGAGCATTTCAGCACGAACCGGCGCACCAGCGGCGAGAGCAGTTGCGGCGAGAGGTAGATCGGAAGCTGCGCCACCCCGAAATACAGCCATGCCAGCTCCGGCAACGCGCCCCCCACCGCCGCGACCATGAGCCCGGTATTGCGCTGCGAGGCCATGAATCCAAGCGCGACCGCGCGCTCGCGGCCAGCAAACAGGAACAGCAGGGTGGTGAACCCGAGTACCAGCATGAACATCACGAAAGCGAGCACCAGGACGCCGGACGAGAACAGGGGTTCGGCGTAGAAACGCCTTGAGACGCTTTCCATTAGCCCAGCGACGAAGACGAGCAGCACGAGGACATTGAACCCGTTGATGCGCTCGTTCTGCCGCACGATCGCCGCGACGCCGAACGCCTTTCGCAACGCGATGCCCACGAGCGCGGACCCGGCGAGAAGGCCGGCGAGCTTGAGCCCGAGCGTCATCGAGGACACCGTAAGCGCCGGCCCGATGAAAAGTTCCGCGAAGAACACGGCCGTGAACGGGATCAGCGCGGTGCTCGCGACCAGGCTGGCCAGCACCAGCGTTGCATCCAGGCCCATGAGCGCCGCAATCGCGGGCGCGGCCATCATCGGCGAGGCGATCGCCTGCAGCATCAGCGCAAGGTGCAGGTCCGGTGACCTCACATCGACGCCTGCGGCGAGGCATCCGATGCCCGTCAGCAGCGGAACGGCCAGCGAAGTCCACGCGGTCGCGGCAAGCACAAGGCCCGGACGCCTGACATAGCCCTTGAGGGCTTCGGCATCCACGCGCATGAAAGAGAGGCAAAGAAGCACGAAGACCGCCTCGCCCACGTAGGGCTTGAGCACCGCGCCCACCCAGGGCAACGCAATGCCTATGACCACCAGCGCGGCGACCGCCCGGGTGCCCTGGCGCCCGATCCAGGAGAGCACCGCGGCGGGTGCGGCCAGGAGCCTCGATATCATCTACTTATTGCCAAATATGGAAAGCAAATTGGCAGGAACGCCGCATGGTTGTTGCCGTTTAATATAATAAAGTTCGACTTTCATTCTTCAGGCCGCATCGCGGAAGATGATGCCCACCACGCGGCTGCGAAACAAATCGCGATTCTCGTAGCTGCGCGCAAGGCCGGCGCATTGCCCGGCTGTTAACATGCCCTCGACGACCGCGCAGCCGTGCGCATCCAGGTCGCCTTCGATCCTCTCCCAATCCATTAGACTCCCCGCATGACGCCTTTCGTTTCCGTGTCCCGGCTTTCCAAGACGTATGCGAGCGGCTTCAAGGCGCTCATCGACGTCGACCTTGCGATCCGGCGTGGCGAGATTCTGGCACTCCTCGGCCCCAATGGCGCGGGCAAGACCACGCTCATCAGCGTGATCTGCGGCATCGTGACGCCGACCAGCGGCAGCGTCACGGTCGACGGCCACGACATCATTACCGATTACCGCAAGACGCGCTCGATCATCGGGCTGGTGCCGCAAGAGCTGACGACGGACGCTTTCGAGACGGTGTGGGACACGGTGTCCTTCAGCCGCGGGCTGTTCGGTTATCCCGCGAACCCGGCGCATATCGAAAAGATTCTGCGCGACCTTTCGCTGTGGGACAAGAAAGGCGCGCGCATCAAGGAGCTCTCCGGCGGCATGAAGCGCCGGGTCATGATCGCCAAGGCGCTCTCGCATGAGCCGTCGGTGCTCTTTCTCGATGAGCCGACCGCAGGGGTCGACGTGACATTGCGCAAGGACATGTGGGGCCTCATCCGCGACCTGCGCGCATCCGGCGCAACGATCATCCTGACCACCCACTACATCGAGGAGGCAGAGGCGATCGCGGACCGCATCGGCGTGATCAACAAGGGCCGCATCGTGCTCGTGGAGGAAAAAGTCGCCCTCATGCAGAAGCTCGGCAAGAAGCAACTCATCATGGAACTGCAGGCGCCGCTTTCCGCCGTGCCCCAGGCCCTTGCGGCGTATCCCCTCGGACTATCGGCAGGAGGCTCGTGCCTGACCTATACGTACGATGCGCGCGAGGACGAATCACGCATTTCCGCCCTGCTGCGCGATCTCGGCGCGGCCGGGGTGCACTTCACCGACCTGAAGACCGAGCAGAGCTCGCTCGAGGACATCTTTGTGACCCTGGTCGAGGAACCCGCGTGAACTTCGAGGCGGTCAAAGCCATTTACCGGTTCGAGATGGCGCGCACCCGGCGCACGATCTTCCAGAGCATCGTCTCGCCGGTGATCTCGACTTCGCTCTACTTCGTCGTGTTCGGCTCGGCGATCGGCTCGCGCATCCCGGAGATCGAGGGCGTGGCCTACGGCTCCTTCATTGTGCCGGGTCTCATCATGCTGTCGCTCCTCACGCAGAGCGTGTCCAACGCGTCCTTCGGGATCTTTTTTCCAAAATTCACCGGCACGATCTACGAGCTGCTCTCGGCGCCGCTGTCCTTCGTCGAAATCACCCTGGGCTATGTCGGGGCCGCGGCGACCAAGTCGATCGTGCTCGGCCTGATCATCCTCGCCACCGCGGCCCTGTTCGTGCCGCTGCGCATCGCCCACCCTTTCTGGATGCTCGCCGTGCTCGTGCTCACGGCCGTGACCTTCAGCCTGTTCGGCTTCATCATCGGCGTCTGGGCGGACAACTTCGAGAAGCTGCAGATCATCCCGCTCTTGGTGATCACGCCGCTGGTGTTCCTCGGCGGAAGCTTCTACTCGATCAACATGCTGCCGCCTTTCTGGCAGAGCGTTTCGCTCGTGAACCCCGTGCTTTACCTCGTGAGCGGCTTTCGCTGGAGCTTCTACGAAGTCACCGACGTGAGCGTGGCCGTGAGCGCGGGGATGATCGCTTTCTTCCTCGTCGCGTGCCTGGCGGCGGTCTGGTGGATCTTCAAGACCGGGTACCACGTCAAGAACTGACCCTGGCCTCAGGGCACGCTGCCCTCGAGCGCCTCATTGAGCAGGCGCGCAAGCCGCACACCGGCCTTCCTGATCTGCGCCTCGACGATCGGCGCCGCCATCGCATAGTAGGCGTCATTGATTTCCAGGACATCGCGGACCTTCCCGCCGCAGGAAAAGTGTCCGGGAATCACCGAATAGGCGGCATTTCTCGCAAGCGCGGTGCTTTCGCCGATCCACGAGGAAATGTCGCCACCTTCCAGCCGGCGTCTTTCTGTTTCATCGAATGGTGCGTTTACCACCGCAGGCTCTCCGCCTTTTTGCGCGATCAGCCGCCGCACGATGTGGATGTCCCAGATCGTGTGCAGATTAATTGTCCCGTAGGGTGGATTTTCGCGCTCGCCGAAAAACGAGACCTGCACCAGATTGCCGCCGCGGTCGTGCCGGGTGGCGGCATGCAGCGGCTGGTGGATGTCGCCGACAAGGTGCACGACCCATTTCAGTGCTTCGTTCTTTTGCCGCCGCGCGGCGCGCGGGCTCTTGAGCAGCTCGATGTGCCTGGCGATCTGGGCAGAGGCGCAATTGCCGCCTTTGCAATAGCGCTCGGGTTCGGGCGCGCCGCATACAGGAATGTCGTCGTAGTGCCAGGAACCGGCCCGCTTTCCCCACGGGAAGTCCTTGATCTCGTCGCTCCAGTAGGCAATCTCGCCCAGGCTTTGCCGGCCGGAGGGCGACCCGTCGGCCAGCCTGTCGTTGGCGAGCAGCACTCGGACGCGCCCTGCGGCCTGGGGCGTAAGGAACCGCGTGGCGATATCGGCGACCATGCGATGACCCTCGGCGCCCCACGCGAAGACTTCCGCGCAAGGGGCGGCGAACACCAGAACCAGCGCCAGGCGGCGGACCAGGATCACATGGAATCTCCGGCCTCGAGATAGTCGAGCAGGGTTTGTACTGGCACCCGCGTTCCAAAGAACACCGGGGCGCCACCCATAACTTCCGGATCGCAGTAAATTGAAATATTTTCCATCCGGTCAGCCTACTCGTGATTCCGCGCGACTCGAGAGCGATATGACCCGATTTTCTCTCGATCCATAGGCCGCAACTTGCAGCGGCAGGCCGGGTCAGCTGTGCCATGCGGCAGCATTGCTCATAGACCGTGACCTCTGCCCCGGCCTGCCGCAGGAACAGGGCCGCTGCGAGGCCGCCGAGCCCGCCCCCGACAATGGCGATGCGCACGCCGGCGGTCACGGACTAGCCAGCGCACCGCGGCGCCGTCGACACGGCGCTTGCACTGCCGCAGTTACTCGGCTTGTACCCCCGCCGCGCGCAGGATGGTGCGGTACTCGTCCATCTGCTCGCGCGTGAACGCGGCCAGTTCGGCAGGTGTCGACGGGTTCAGGATGAAGGCTTGCTTGTCCATCGCCGCGATCACGTCGGGCCTTTTCATTGCAGCGACGAACTCGCGGTTCAGCCGGTCGGTAATGTCCTTGGGCATCTTGCCGGGCCCGTAGAGCGCGGCCCACGAGAGGATCGAGAACTTAGGCAGTCCGCTCTCCCCCATCGTGGGCACGTCAGGCAGGATCGGCGAACGCTGCTTGAGCGAGGTGACGATCGCGCGGATCTTGCCGTCCTTGACGTGCGCGAGGCCCGTGGTCGGCGTGGCAAACATCAGCTGGACGCGTCCGCCGATCAGGTCGGTAATCGCCGCGGGCTCGCCCTTGTACGGCACATGCAGCATCTGGATGCCGGCAAGCGAACTCAACTGCGCGAACGAAACGATGCCGGTCGTGTTGCCTGTGCCATAGGCGAGCTTGCCCGGGTTGGCCTTTGCGTAGGCGATCAGCTGCGCGAGAGTGGTGGCGGGCACCCCCACATGCGCGTAGAGGAAGAACGTGTAGCGCCCGATGTCGGTGATCGGCGTGAAATCGGCGATCGCATCGTACGGCGGCACCTTCTTCATTGCCGGCACCACGGCCATCGGGCTGTTGGTCGCCATGAGCAGCGTGTAGCCATCCGGCGGCGCCTTCGCCACCTCGGCCCCGGCGATCGCGCCGTCGGCGCCTGCCTTGTTTTCGACAACTACGGCTTGCCCTACGGCGGCCGACACCGAATTGCCCAGGATGCGGGTGATCGTGTCGGTGGCCGAACCGGCCGGGAACGGGACGATGATCTTGATCGGCTTGTTCGGGAACTGCGCTGCGGCGCCGGAAGCGATTGCGGCTAACACGAGCGCTGCAAATACGCGAGCGAATTTCATTCTGTCTACCTCCTAATAGTTATGCGCTGATTATAGAATGGCTTTTCCTCAGGAGGCAGCATGGAAATCGGAATCGTGGGACTGGGCCGCATGGGCTCCAACATGGCGAAACGCCTGGCCCGCGGCGGCGTGCGCGTGGTGGCCTGGGATCGCGACAAGGCGAAGTGCGACGAGATCGCAAGCGAGCCGCGCCTCGAAAGCGCCGAGGGCCTGGCGGACTTCGCGGTGCGCCTGTCGGGCGAGCGCGTGATCCTCATCATGCTGCCCGCGGGCGCGCCGACCCAAAGCGCGATCGACAACCTGCTGCCGCTGCTTTCGAACAACGACACGCTCGTCGACGGCGGCAACTCTTTCTACAAGGATTCGATGAGCCGCGCGCTCGAGCTCTCCCAGCGCGGCCTGCGATTCGTGGACGCGGGCGTCTCCGGCGGCATCCATGGCCTTGCAAACGGCTATTGCCTCATGCTCGGCGGCACCCCTAAGGCGATCGAGTTGTTCGAGCCGTTCGCGCGCATCCTCGCGCCGGGTCCGGCCACAGGCTGGCTGCACTGCGGCCCGAGCGGCTCGGGCCATTTTTCCAAGATGATCCACAACGGCATCGAGTACGGGATGATGCAGGCGTTCGGCGAAGGCTTTGCGCTGCTCGCCGGCCGCAAGGATTTCGACATCGACCTCGCGCGCCTCGCCGAAACCTGGCGGCACGGCAGCGTGGTGCGCTCATGGCTGCTCGACCTCACGGCGGAAGGGCTCGCGGAGGACGAAGCGCTCGAGTCGATCGCCCCGGTGGTCGCGGATTCGGGCGAGGGCCGCTGGACGGCGATGGAATCCATCGAGCAAGGCACGCCCGCACCGGTCATCACGATGGCGCTGATGAGCCGTTTCTCGAGCCAGGGCAAGTCCGACTACTCCAGGAAGCTGCTCGCAATGATGCGCGCCAGGTTCGGCGGGCATGCGATCACCAAGGCAGCGCCTCCCGCCCGCAAGGCGTAGTTTTCGACGCCGCGCGGCAATGATCGTCGTCGTCATGGGAGTGTCCGGCGCCGGCAAGTCGACGGTCGGCGAAGCGCTTGCGCGGCGTCTCGGCCTCCGGTTCCTCGATGCGGACGAGTTCCATCCGCCGCGGAACGTGGCGAAGATGGCTGCCGCGATTGCGCTGACCGACGCTGATCGCGAGCCTTGGCTCGAGCGTCTCAATGCGGAACTGGTGGCGCGCCAGGAGGCCGGGGCGGTCCTTGCGTGCTCGGCGCTGAAAGAGGCTTACCGCACCCGCCTCAAGCGGGACTTAAGCGATTTCCAGCTAGTGCATCTCACGGGGACGATCGGCTTCATCCGCGAGCGCATGAGCACGCGCAAGCACGATTACATGCCGGCCGCGTTGCTCGAAAGCCAGTTCGCGACGCTCGAGCCGCCAACCGACGCGATCGGGATCGACGCTTGTCTTGGCGTAAGCGATGCCGTCGAGCGCATCGCCAGCGAACTGCTCAGGAAAGATCCAGCGCGTACGCCTTGAGCGCCTCGAGCGGCACGTATTCGAGCGTCTTGGCATGGGTGCCCGCAAGCTTGACCGGCGGGGCCATGCCGTCCGCCAGCGCTTGCTTCCAGCGTTCGGCGCACAGGCACCAGCAATCGCCGGGCTGGAGCCCGGGAAATCCATAGGCCGGCATTGGCGTCGAGAGATCGTTGCCACGTGAGCGCGAGTATTCGAGAAACTCCGCGGTGACCTTTACGCACACCGAGTGCACGCCGAGGTCCTCGTGCCCGGTGTCGCAGCTGCCATTGCGGTAAAAACCCGTCATCGGGCGGGTGCAGCACTCGGCAAGCGGTTCGCCGTACACGTTCAACTGGCTTGGCATCTTGTCTTCCTGGTCAGTGATGATTCATTCGCCGCGGGCCACGCCTTCGCGCCGAGGGTCCGCCCCGCCGCGCCAGAGCGCGCCGGCTCGCTCGATGCCGTGGAGGCCGCTCGTTTGCGCCGAAAAGTTGAGGGTATGACCACGCTTTTCGAGCGCGTCCGCAAGCTCTTCGAAGGCCGTCCCGCGCTCGATGAACGTGGGCCCGTAGGCCGCGCCGAAATTCGGCAGCGCGATCGCCGCCTGGATATCGAGGCCCCAGTCGATGAGGCCGACCAGGGTCTTGGCGACATAGTTGATGATTGCCGGACCGCCCGGCGAGCCGATCACTGCCTGCAGTGTCCCATCGCGGCCGAACACCAAGCTCGGGGCCATCGAGCTGCGCGGCCGCTTGCCCGGCTCGAGGCGGTTGGCGGCGGGGCGTCCCTCGAACTCAGGCGACCACGCGAAGTCGGTCATCTGGTTGTTCAGCAGGAAACCGCGCACCATGATGCGGCTGCCGAACTGGCTTTCGATCGTGGTCGTCATCGCAACCGCATTGCCCTCGGCATCGACGATCGACGCGTGGCTGGTGCCCGCCAGTTCGGTGTCTTCGGCGTCGGCAAACGCGATTGCACCCTGCGGCTGTCCGGCGCGGGCCGCGCCCATCGCGCGTTCCCCGATCAGCGCCGCACGCGTCTTGAGATAACCCGGATCGAGCAAACCCGCCACCGGCTGCGGCACGAAGTCCGGATCGGCGAGATAACGCAGGCGGTCGGCATAAGCGAGACGGCCAGCTTCGGCGAACAGGTGCACTGCGCGTTCTGAGCCCGGCGCCGCACGCTCGAAACCGGAATGCTCGAGCAGGCCGAGCAGCTCCAGCACGCTCACCCCGCCTGAGCTCGGCGGCCCCATGCCGCAGATGCGCCGGTCCCGGTAGGCGCCGCAGACGGGCTCGCGCTCGATTGCCGCGTAGCCTGCGAGATCGTCCGTCGACAGGTCGCCGGGCCGCGCGTGATTCTTTACCGCGGCAACAATGTCCGCGGCAACGTCACCGCGATAGAACGCATCGGCGCCACCCGTGGCGATTCGCGCGAGCGTCGCGGCATACGCGAGATTCTGGAGCTTCGTGCCGACCGGTTTTGGGCGCCCCGCGGAGTCGTAGTAAAGACTGCGCGCAGCAGGATCCCTCGGCAGATGCGCTTCGCGCGTGAGCAGGAGGTTGAGGCGCCGCGGCATGGCAAAGCCTTGCGCAGCCAGCCGGATCGCGGGCTCGAACAGCGTTGCCCATGGAAGCCGGCCGTGGCGGCGATGCGTGAGCTCCAGCACGCGCAAAGCGCCCGGGGTGCCGACCGCAAGGCCGCTGGCCACCGCATCGAAACGATCCATCGGCCGGCCGAGAGCGTCTACAAAGCGCGCGGCCTTGGCAGCGCGCGGCGCGGTCTCGCGGCCATCGTAGCTGCGCAGGGCTCGCTGCTTCTCTTCCCAGTGCAGGAGGAACAAACCGCCGCCGATGCCGGAAGACTGCGGCTCGACCAGGCCGAGCACCATCTGCACCGCGATCGCTGCGTCGAGCGCGCTGCCTCCGGCGCGCAGGATCTCGACCCCTGCGTCTGCGGCAAGCGGATTCGCCGCGACGACCATGAACTTCGAGGCGAGCACGGCCTGCTTGGGTTCGTAGCCGGATTCACCCTCGGGCTGCAGCAGGCCTTGCGCGCGGGCGTACAGGGATGCCGACGCGAGCATCGATGCCGCCAGCAGGATCCCCACCCGCCGGATCCACAACGCCCGCCTTCCCGGATTCATCGCCTGATTATCCACAATGCGGCGCCGCCGAGCACTAGGCACGCGGCGGCGATCGCGAGCGAGGGTCCGAACCCGCCCATGCGCGAGAAGAAGAACCCGGCGACCGGCGGCCCGACGAGCTGGCCGAGCCCGAAGGCCGCCGTCAGCGCGCCCATGAGCGGCGCGACGTCGTAGCCTTTGGCGTTCGACAGTGCACGCGCTTCTCGCAGGGTCAGCATGGTGATGGCCACGAACGCAATGCCAAGCATCGAGCTGCCCAGGGCCAGCCCCAAAACATCAGCCAGCACGACCGGAATGATCACGCCAAGCGCCTCGACGAAATAGCACGCGATCAGCGCCGAGCGCTGGTGCGCGTTGGACACGCGTCCGGTGAGCAGCGACCCGGCCAGCGCGGCCACGCCGAACATCGGCCAAAACCAGCCGGAAGCGAAAGCGCCTCCCAGGAGATCGCGCGCGATCACCGGCATGAAGGTGCCCGGGATGATGTAGCCGAACCCATACAGGCCGTAGGCCACGATCAGCGTCCATTCGGCGAGGCCCCATCGGTGACTGCCGGAAGCTGCTGACGCATGGGATTGCGGACTTACAGCGACCGGCATTGCAGCGAATGCTGCCCAGCACGCAGCGGTTGCCGCCAGGCTCGCGATGCCGAAAGCGATCCAGATGGAAGCGGAATCGAGTCCGGCCGCGACCAGGGCCAGGCACGCAAGCCCGGTCAACGCAATGCCGGTGCCCACGCCGCCGAAAACGACACCGAAGAGCTGTGGGGCCCCGGCCTGGTTCAGGCGCTCGAGCGTCATCGAGGAGGCATAGACGAGGACGAACGCGCTCGCCGCGCCGCTCGCGAAGCGAAGCACCCACCAGAGGTGAAATCCATGCACGAGGCCGACGGCCAGCGTCAGCACCCCCGTGCCGATGAGGCCAGCCCTCACCATGACATGCGCAGGTGCCCGCATCCAGACGGTCGCGAGCGCCCCAAGCAGGTAGCCGAGATAGTTTGCGAACGCCAGCCAGCTGCCTTCGCCCAGCGTGAGCCCGGCATCGGCCTGCATGAGCGGCAGCAGCGGCGTGAAGGCAAAGCGCCCCACGCCCATCGCGACAGCCAGTGCCGCGAGACCGGCGAGGGCGTAGCTGCGCGCCAAATAAAAAGGGCGACTGACCGTGTCGCCCTTTCTGCTCCGCATGGGGGTTGCCCTTAGAGCAGCGGCACCAGCAGCAGCGCGACGATGTTGATGATCTTGATGAGCGGGTTGATCGCCGGGCCCGCGGTGTCCTTGTAGGGATCGCCGACCGTGTCGCCGGTGACCGCGGCCTTGTGCGCTTCGGATCCCTTGCCGCCGAAATTGCCTTCCTCGATGTACTTCTTGGCGTTGTCCCACGCGCCACCGCCGGTACACATCGAGATTGCAACGAAGAGGCCGGTCACGATCGTGCCCATGAGCATGCCGCCGATCGCCATGCGCGCCGCTTCGGCGCCCATGAGGAAGCGCATCACCAGCGCGAGCACCACCGGCGTGAGCACCGGAAGGAGGGAGGGGATCATCATTTCCTTGATCGCGGCCTTGGTCAGCATGTCGACAGCCGTGCCGTAATCGGGCTTCGCGGTGCCGGCCATGATGCCGGGGATTTCCTTGAACTGGCGGCGCACTTCGACCACCACCGAACCGGCGGCGCGGC
>CAZZDV010000108.1:0-13063 GCA_964652785.1 uncultured Bordetella sp. | reverse complement strand
GCACGCAGCGCGGGAATCATGGCGCTGCACGCAGCGCGAGCATCATGCAGCCGTAAGCTTCTCGAGCTGGGGCTTGAGCTTGTCCAGCGTCGCTTCGAACCCGGCGAGGCGCGCCCTCTCCTGGTCGACCACTTTCGCGGGCGCGCGCTCGACGAAGGACGCGTTCGACAGCTTGGCGCGCGCCTTCACCATCTCGCCTTCGATGCGCGTGATCTCCTTGCCCAGCCGCTCGCGCTCGGCCGCGGGGTCGATCTCGATATGCAGCATGAGCCGGAACTCGCCGACGATCGCCACCGGCGCATCGGCCTGCGGCAGCTCGGCGACCGTGTGGAAATCGGAAACCTTGGCGAGGGACTGCAGGTAAGGCGCAAGGCGCGCGATCTCGCGCGCGTTCCCGGCGACAAACAGGGGCGAGCGCTGCGCGGGAGACACGCCCATCTCGCCGCGCAGGTTGCGCACCGCGTCGACGAGGCTCTTGAGCAGCTTCATCTCGCGCTCGGCGTCCGCATCGATCTCCTCGGGTTTGGATTGCGGATAAGGCGCAAGCGACACGGACTCGGTGTTCTTCCGCCCTGCCAGGGGCGCCACGGTCTGCCAGAGCTCTTCGGTGATGAAGGGGATCAGCGGATGGGCGAGGCGCAGCGTCGCTTCGAGCACGCGCAGCAGCGTCTTGCGCGTGCCGCGCTGCTGCTCGGGGGTGCCGTTCTGCAGCTGGACCTTGGCGAGCTCGAGGTACCAGTCGCAATACTCGTCCCAGACGAAGTGGTAAATCGCGCCGGCCAGGTTGTCGAAGCGGTACTCCGCGAACCCTTCGGCGACTTCGGCTTCAGTGCGCTGAAGCTGGCTGACGACCCATTTGTCCGCGAAGGACAGCTCGACGGGATCCTTGTCGTCCGCGCCGCAATCCCTGCCCTCGGTGTTCATGAGGACGAAGCGGGTGGCGTTCCAGAGCTTGTTGCAGAAGTTGCGATAGCCCTCGCAGCGATTGAGGTCGAAGTTGAGCGTGCGCGCAAAACTGGCGAGCGAGGCGAACGTGAATCGCAATGCATCGGCGCCGAACGACGGGATGCCGTTCGGGTAGTTCTTTTTCACGTACTTTTCGATCTTCTGCTTGTGGTCCGCACGCATCAGCCCGACGGCCGACTTGGCGAGCAGGTCCGGCAGCGAAATCCCGTCGATGAGGTCGAGCGGGTCGAGCGTGTTGCCCTTGGACTTGGACATCTTCTGCCCGTCCGCATCGCGCACGAGCGCATTGATGTAAACGTGGCGGAAGGGCACCTTGCCGGTGAGGTGCAGCGTCATCATGATCATCCGGGCGACCCAGAAGAAAATGATGTCGAAGCCCGTGACCAGCACCGAGGAGGGCAGGAAATCCTCGAGGTCCTTCGTCTTCTGCGGCCATCCGAGGGACGAAAAAGGCACCAGCGCAGAGGAGAACCACGTGTCGAGCACGTCGTCGTCGCGCCTGAGCGGTCCGGTGCTGCCCTTGGATGCAGCCTGCGCCCTGGCTTCCTCTTCGGTGCGCGCCACGAAGATCCGGTCGGTGTCGTCGTACCACGCGGGAATCTGGTGGCCCCACCAGAGCTGGCGCGAGATGCACCAGTCCTGGATGTTCTCCAGCCAGTGGTTGTACGTGCTGGTCCAGTGCTCCGGGAAGAACTTCACCTCGCCACTGGCCACCGCATCGAGCGCCGAGCTTGCCAGGCCCTGGGTCGTCACGAACCACTGGTCGGTCAGCATCGGCTCGACGATTACGCCGGTGCGCCCGGACTTGGGCACGACCATCTTGTGCGGTTCGGCTGCGACGAGGAAATTGCCGGCCTCGAGTTCCTTCACCACGGCTTTGCGCGCGTCGTAGCGGTCCATGCCCTGGAACTGCACGGGGCCGTTCTCGTTGATCTTCGCCTCGAGCGTGAAGATGACGATGAGCGGCAGGTTGTGGCGCAGCGCCGCGCCATAGTCGTTGAAGTCGTGCGCGCCGGTGATCTTCACGCACCCGGTCCCGAAATCGCGCTCGACGAAATCGTCTGCGACCACGGGGATCGTGCGCTCGCACAGCGGCAGGGTCACGCGCTTGCCGATGAGATGCTTGTAGCGCGCGTCTTCGGGATGGACCGCGACGGCACCGTCGGCGAGCATCGTCTCGGGTCGCGTCGTCGCGATGGTCATGCCGCGCAGCGTGACCGGGCTGCCTTCCTTGTCGGTCGAAGGCTGGTCGCCGTCGACGAACGGGTAGAGGATCTGCCACATCGTGCCAACGGTTTCCTCGCCCTCGACTTCGAGGTCGGACACCGCGGTGCCGAGCACCGGGTCCCAGTTCACCAGCCGTTTGCCGCGGTAGATCAGACCTTCCTCGTAGAGGCGCACGAATACTTCGACCACCGCGCGCGACATCTTCGCGTCCATGGTGAAGTAGCCGGCCGGAGGGCCTTCACGCATTTCTTCAGTTTGTGCGTAGGTCCAGTTGGCCGAATCGCCCAGCCGGCGCATCTGGCGCGTGATGGTGGAGCCGGACTCCTGCTTCCACTCCCAGACTCGGTCGATGAACGGTTTGCGCCCCAGGTCGTGCCGCGACTTGCCTTCGGCCTGCAGCTGGCGCTCGACCACGATCTGCGTTGCGATGCCGGCGTGATCGGTACCCACGACCCAGTTCGTATTGAATCCGCGCATGCGGTGATACCGGACCAGCGCATCCATGAGCGTTTGCTGAAAGGCGTGGCCCATGTGCAGCGTGCCGGTGACGTTCGGCGGCGGCAGCTGGATGCAATAGGGCGGTTGCCCGGGGGCGTCGCCTGCCTTGAAATAGCCCTTGGCCTCCCACTCGGCGTACCAGCGGCGCTCGATGGCGTGGGGTTCGAAACTCTTGTCGAGAGACATTAAAGGCTTGTCACAGCAAGGAAAAGGCGAAGTCGGCAATTATACCAACCGGCCTGTCCCGACCTTCATGCCGCCTCGGCGCAGCGCCTAATCCGGAGGGCGCGCACGCTCCGAGAGTTCCTTGGCCAGGGCCGCGGCAATGGCTTCGCGCACCGACAGGCGCACGCGGATCGAAAGCTCCGCCCGCAAGCCGTCCATGACTTGCTCGACGACTTCGCTGACGCTTCGATTGAGGCTCGCCTCGAGCGAGTGCTCGATTTCGGCCAGAAGCTTTTCGAGCACCGCGGCTTCGATGCCTTCCGCGAGCGCTTGCGGAGCCGCGCGTGCGACAGGCATGAGGTGGGGATCGACGACTTCCGTGAGCACCGGCACGTCGTCGTCCGTCTCGAAGGGATGCGCAACCGATTCGGGGACCAAAACTGGGGGCGACGAAAGCTCCTGCACCGGTGCCGGCGGTGTGAAGGGCTCTGCTGAGTACGCTGGCGCGGGTTGCTCCAAGGCAGGCAAAGGCTCGGGGGCTGGGGGCGCGGACGCTGCCGCCTGCTGCTGCTGCTGGTGACGCTTGAGCAGGGCATCGACCCGTTCGACGAGAGGGTTTGAGTCGCTCACTTCGCCACCCGTGTCAGTTGCGCGCGGCCAGGTCGTGAGTGCCGATCGCGTACCCCCGCTCCTTGTAGAACTTGAAGCGGCCGCGGCCGAGGCTGCGGCCCGCGTCGTCCTGCCCGACGATCTCGAGCAGGCGTTCGTAGCGCTCGAAAAAGGGCGGGCATTCGTCTGCAAGGTTCAGCAGGACGTCGCATTCGGGCGGGTCGGCGGATTCGGTCGTGATGAGCACCGGCGTCTTCGCAGCGACCGGGTCGCTTGCGAGGCAGTGCGGAATGAACGAAAGCTGTTGCCATGTCCAGAGCAGGTTGTCGATGCGCCGCGCGGTTTCGGGCGCGGGCGCAAAGATCAGCAGCTTCTTCTTCTGCGCATAAGCCTTGCCCGCGAGCCTGCAGGCGACCTGCAGCCGGTCGTCGGCATTGAAATAGAAATCGATCGAGGTCAATGCAGGCCGCGGGGATCCCGCGCTCCATCCCCCGGGCGGGGTCTCACGCCTTGGCCCCTGCGTGGCGGAGCGCGAATCGGACCAGCAGCGGCACCGGGCGTCCGCTGGAGCCCTTGTCCCGGCCGCTGCGCCATGCGGTGCCGGCCACGTCGAGATGCGCCCAGCGCATCTTCTTGGTGAAGCGCGCGAGGAACGAGGCCGCCGTGATCGCACCGCCGGGCCGGCCGCCGATGTTCGCCATGTCGGCGAAATTCGAGCGCAGGCCTTCCTGGTAATCCTCCCACAGCGGCAAGCGCCAGACGCGGTCCCAGGCATCGTCGCCGGCGCTGTCGATGCCGGCAGCAAGCTTCTCGTCGTTTGCAAAAAGTCCGCTCGCGATGTGTCCCAGGGCCACGACGCAAGCGCCGGTGAGCGTGGCGATGTCGATCACCACATCGGGCTCGAAACGCTCGGCGTAGGTAAGCGCATCGCACAGGATGAGCCGGCCTTCGGCATCGGTGTTGAGGATTTCGACCGTCTGTCCCGAAAGCGTGGTGACCACGTCTCCGGGACGCGTTGCGTTGCCCCCCGGCATGTTCTCGCAGGTCACGACGAGGGCGATCACGTTGACCGGGGCGCGCATGCCGGCCAGAGCGCGCATCGCGCCGAGCACGCTGCCCGCACCCGACATGTCGTACTTCATCTCGTCCATTTCCGCGGCAGGCTTGAGCGAGATTCCGCCGGTGTCGAAAGTGATGCCCTTGCCGACATAGACGATCGGCTTGTGCTTCTTCGCGCCGCCCATGTACCTCAGAACGATGAGCTTCGGCGGCTGGCGCGAACCCCGCGCGACGGCGAGCAGCGCGCCCATGCCGAGTTTTTCCATATCGCGCTGCTCGAGCACTTCGCAGCCGAGCTTGAACTCGCGCGCGAGCTTCCTGGCCTCCTCGGCAAGATAGGTCGGCGTGCAGATGTTCGGCGGGAGGTTGCCGAGCGTCTTGGCGAAATCGACGCCGTCGGCCGATGCGATGGCCTCATCGAGGGCGTGCCCGGCCGGGGCCGGCACGGACGAGCCTGCGATCGCAAACGTCACCGAGCGCAGCGCGGGGACCGGTGGCTTCTTCTGCGTTTTCAGCGTGTCGAACCGATAGAACGCTTCGCGAATGCAGCTCACTGCGTGACGGATATTCCACGGCAACCCGCGATCGCCCACTTTGAGATCCGCGAACGCAACGATGGCATCGCTTGCGCCAAGGCTCTTCAGCGCATGTGCCGCGGCGCGGACGGCCTCGCGATAGGCCGTCTCGGAAAATTCCTTCTGCTCGCCCAGCCCGACGAGCAACACGCGCTCGGCGGTGACGCCCGAAACGGAATGCAGCAGCAATGTGGAGCCTCGGCGGCCCGAGAGGTCGCCCGACTCGAGCGCCGCCGCGATCCTGCCGCCGGCGGCCTTGTCGGCGAGTTGTGCCGCGCGCGTGAGCGAGCCCCCTTGCCAGACGCCCAACACCAGGCAACCGGTCTTTTTCTTCTCGGGACTGAGGGCTTTTATGCTAAATTCCATTGCAGTTTCCTTGATGCGGTCAGCGCCAATCTTCGCACGATTTGCGCCGCGCCGCGAAGTGCTGCTGACGCAGCTCCTGCCTCGCCGCGACCCTGGCACTTCACTCAACAGATGATCTTCCACCGCGCGTTGCTCCGGGAATTCGCAAGTCTCGCGGGCGCGGTTTTCATGACGCTGTTCCTGATTGCGCTCACGGTGCGATTGATCCGGCTGCTCGGCCAGGCTGCGGGCGGCAAGCTGCCTTCCGACGCAGTGGTGGCCTTTCTCGGTTTCTTCACCGTGCACGTGCTGCCGATCCTGCTGTCGCTCACCGTGTTCATCACCATCCTGCTCACGCTGACTCGCAGCTACCGCGATTCGGAAATGGTGATCTGGTTCAACTCCGGGCTGTCGATTGCATCGTGGACGAAGCCCGTGCTGATGTTCGCCGGCCCGCTGGTTGCAGTGATCGCAGCGCTGTCGCTTTTCATCTCCCCGTGGGCCGCGCAGAAAAGCGAGGAGTTCCGCGTCGGCATGGACAGGCGGGACGAGGTTTCGCGCGTGAACCCCGGAGTGTTCGGCGAATCGAGCGCGAAGGACCGGGTGTTCTTCGTCGAATCCGTTTCGGGCGACTCGCTCACTGTGCAGAACGTCTTCGTCAACTCGGTCCAGCACCGCAAGACCGGCATCATGATGAGCAACAAGGGCTACGTCGAAACGGCGCCGAATGGCGACCGCTTCCTCGTCCTTCTGAACGGGCGGCGCTACGAGGGTAATCCGGGCGAGGCCGAGTACCGGGTCATGGAGTTCGAGCGGTACGAGACCCGCATCGAATCCAAGGAAGGCGAAGCGCCCAACGAGACGCAGAAGAGCCGCTCGACGCTCGACCTCCTCAAGGCCCCCACGAACCAGAACCTCGGCGAGCTCGTCTGGCGGCTGGGCGTGCCGGTCTCGGCATTGGTCCTCGCGCTGCTTGCGATCCCGATGAGCTTCGTGAATCCGCGCGCGGGGCGATCTCTGAACCTGCTGTACGCATTGCTGACCTACATGGTGTACTCGAACCTGCTGTCGTTGAGCCAGGCCCGTGTAGCACAGGGTCAGATGTCGTTTGCATTGGGAATGTGCCTGGTGCACGGGATCATGATCGCCGCGCTTGCGTTCCTGTTCGCGAGGCGCATGGGGTTCCTTCGGTTCCGGCGAGGGTAGGCCATGGCCGGGAAAACGATCGAGCGCTATCTCGCCCGGCAAATCTACGCCGCAACGGCGTTCGTGCTGGCGGGGTTCCTCGCGCTCTTCGCGTTCTTCGACCTGGTAAACGAGCTGGGCGATCTCGGCGTCGGCAACTACAACCTGCGCGAGATCCTGACCTTCGTCGCCTTGTCGGTCCCCGCCCATGCGTACGAGCTGTTCCCGGTCGTCGTGCTGATCGGCACGCTCTATGTGCTGGCCTATCTCGCGAGCAACTCGGAATATACGGTCATGCGCGCCGCCGGGTTTTCGCCGGCCAACGCAGGCCGCACGCTCATCAAGATCGGGCTGCTGTTCGTGGTCACCACGTTCGTGCTTGGCGAATGGGTCGCGCCGGTCGCCGAGCAGGCGGCGCAGACTCTGAAAATGCGCTCGAAGAGCTCGTTCATCGGTCAGGAGCTCAAGTCCGGGTTGTGGTTCAAGGACGAGCGCTCTTTCATCAACGTGCGCGAGGCGCGCCAGGACAATGTGCTCACCGGCGTGCGCATCTACGAGTTCGACAAGGATTCCAAGCTCAGTCTCGCGCGCGCTGCGGAGCGCGGCGAGTACCGCGGGAACGGCATGTGGCGGCTCTTCGGGGTGGCGCAGACGCGCCTCACGCCGGAAGGACCGCGCGTCGAGAAGCTGGCCGAGCTCGACTGGCGCTCGGCGCTGACGCCTGACCTGCTGAACGTCCTCATCGTCGCGCCCGAGCGCATGTCCGCGTGGCGCCTGTACAAATACACCGAGCACCTCGCGGGCAACCGGCAGAAGACCGAGCGCTATGAGATCGCAATGTGGAAAAAGCTCGTCTATCCGATCGCAACGCTGGTGATGATGGCGCTGGCCCTGCCGTTCGCGTACATGCACGCGCGCGCGGGGCTGGTCGGGGTGAAGGTGTTCCTCGGGATCATGCTCGGCATCGTTTTCCACATGCTGAACAGCCTCTTCTCGCATATCGGCTTGCTGCAGAACTGGCCGCCGTTCACCTCGGCTGTGCTGCCGAGCGTGGCGTTTTTTGGCGCGGCGGTGCTGATGATGTGGTGGGTGGAGCGGCGCTAGCTTTCTTGCTGCGCTGAGGCGTGCGCTAAAGCGTCAGGTTCTTGTCCACAAGCACCAGGCGCGTGCCCGCAAGCCGATCGTAGAGGAACTGCCGGTCGCGATCGAAGAGGGCCCAGCCAAGGCCGACCCCGGACACGGCGAGCGTCAGGAAAGCGAGCCAGGGGTTGTGATGCACGAAGGCGCCTACGAGCGCAGTGCAGAACGCCCCGATGAAAAGGCCCGCATAAGCCAGCCGGATAAGTGCCTGGCGCGCTGTGACTCGCGGCTGTCCCGGAGCCACAAGCCGGATGCCCCACGCCTTCATCGCCAGCGTCTGCCCTCCGCGCAACCAGCACCAGAGGAAGTAGGCAGCGAAAACCGCGGCAAGGTAAAGCTGCAGGGCGGTGCGCTGCCAGCCTTCGACAATTGCGCCGCCGGCGGCGAACTGGAACAGCCAGGTGGCGATAAAGGCCACTGCGAAGAGCAGCGTGCCTTCGTACGCCATGCTGAACAGCCGCCGCAGGATGCCGGGCGCGCCGGCGGGCGACGTCCCGACGGGTGGCGCGTCAGGCGTCGCATCAACCACTGCGAGTCAGTTTGCCGAAGTCGGAATAACGGTGGACATGGCCGGCGCGGGCGTCTGGGGCTCGGCCAGCACCGGCGGCTTTTTGGCCTGCGCGGTCCTCGCGCGGCTGCGCGGCTCGATCGCGTCGGGCTTCTTCTTCGACTCGACGGCGAGGTTCTTCTTCACCGCCTCAGGCAGTTGCTGGTACTCCTCCCACTGCTGCGAAACGACCTCGCGCTTGCCCGGCGTGAGCTTGCCGATCTTGCGGTACTGCTCGCGGGCCTGGCGCCTTTGATCGGGCGTGAGCTTGATCCAGTCGGCCATGCGAGTCTGCATGCGCTGCTGCTCTGCCGGGGTCATTGCCGGATAGCGCTTGGCGATCCCGACCCACTTGTTGCGGCGCGAAGGCTCCAGCGAGTTCCATTCCGCAGCGAGCGGCGCGAGCGTCTGCTGCTGCTCGGGCGTGAGGTCGATCCAGGAAGGATTCTTCTTTGGCGGCGCCGCGAACGCCGCGCAGGACAGCATCATCGCGAAAAACACAAAGGAAAGCCTGCGGCCGGCTGAGGCCGGCCTGGCCTGTGGGTACGGCCTCAGAGCGGGGACCGCTTCTTGAGCCACGCCTCGAATCCCTTATCCAGATACGCGTCCAGCGGCAGGTCGTCAGAAAGCAGCAGGGCGTCGATTTCGACGGCTTCCGCCACGCGCATGTTCTGTTGCCAGGTGTTGATCGCAAGCAACCCGCCCACGAGCACGACCATCGGCAGCACCACGCGCAGCGAAAAGCCCGTGTAGCCGCCGAAGTTGGCGGCCAGCCCGTCGGCCCAGGCCAGGCCGGGGACGGGCCGGGCGATCAGTTGCTGCCTGAGTGCCTTCTCGCGTGCCTGCCGCAGGCGGCCGAGCGTCTTGTCGTCAAGCTGGGTGCCCTGGTTGAGGACCTGCCTGATCTTGTTACCGAATTGCGGTTCGTTCATGGGTGCACCGAAATTTACAATGGGTTCACAGAGTTACGCCCTTTTTCCGCAAGGCTGAAGCCAATGCATGCGTTGCCCGCGAGCAGTGCGTTTTCACGCTTCCCTCTGAGCAGCCCATCAGTTTGGCGGTCTCTGCGACGTCCAGTTCCTCCCAGTAACGCATCAGGAACGCCTCGCGTTGACGCCGCGGCAATTTAGATACCTCTTGCTCAATGATTTCAATAAGTTGCTTCCTTTCCAGCTGCTCTGCCGGGGGTTGCTCATGTTCCGACCTCGGCTCGACCCGTAAAGTTTCCAATGGATCGTAGTCGTCGTCTTCGCCATTCCGCCCAGAGCCGAGCGCGCCGAGCAGCGTGCCCCACAGCGAACGGACCTTCTGGCGACGATAGTAGTCGCGGATCGTGTTCTGCAGGATGCGCTGGAACAGCATCGGGAATTCGGCGGCAGGTTTGTCGCCGTATTTCTCCGCAAGCTTGAGCATCGCGTCCTGCACGATGTCCAGCGCCGTCTCCTCGTTACGTACTGCGAAAACCGCCTGTTTGAATGCGCGGCGCTCCGCGCCGGCGAGGAAAGCCGACAGTTCGCTGGGTGAGGCCAGGGGATCTCCCTTTGATTGCCCGTTCTCGGCGGGTCTTTTCCACGGGTGCGCGGCGATGGTACCAAATGCGGCGCGCACCCGGCGAGTACTGCGCTCCGCGCTGCGCTGTACCTTGACCGCATCGCAACATCTCGTTAAGGTTCAAGGTTTTCCATAACTCTCCAAGGTCCATGGACAGAATCAAAGGCGTGGAGCTCACCGGTGCAGAGATCGTCGTTCGCTGCCTGCAGGAAGAGGGGGTCGAGTATGTTTTCGGCTACCCCGGCGGGGCAGTGCTCTACATCTACGACGAGCTCTTCAAGCAGGACAAGGTGAAGCACGTGCTCGTGCGACACGAGCAGGGTGCGGCGCATGCCGCCGACGGTTACTCGCGCGCGAGCAACAAGGTCGGCGTGTGCCTGGTCACTTCGGGCCCCGGACTCACCAATGCGGTGACCGGCATTGCGACGGCCTACATGGATTCGATCCCGATGGTGATCCTCGTCGGGCAGGTGCCGACGCACGCCATCGGCCTGGACGCGTTCCAGGAGGTCGACACGGTCGGCATTACGCGCCCGTGCGTGAAGCACAACTTCCTCGTCAAGAACGTCGCGGACCTCGCGCCGACGATCAAGAAGGCTTTCTACCTGGCCACGACGGGACGCCCCGGGCCGGTGCTGGTCGACATTCCCAAGGACATCACGGCGATGCCCACGGAGTTCCTCTATCCCGAGACGGTGTCGATGCGCTCGTACAACCCGGTGGTCAAGGGTCACGGCGGGCAAATCAAGAAGGCCGTGCAGCTGTTGCTCGAGGCCGAGCGCCCGATGATCTACACGGGCGGCGGCGTGATCCTGTCGAACGCCTCGCAGCAGCTCACCGATTTCGTCAGGCTCACGGGCTATCCCGTGACGAACACGCTCATGGGCCTCGGCGCCTACCCGGCGACCGACAAGCAGTTCCTCGGCATGCTCGGCATGCACGGCACGTATGAAGCCAACATGGCGATGCACAACTGCGACGTGCTGGTCGCCATCGGCGCGCGCTTCGACGACCGCGTGATCGGCGACCCAAAGCATTTCGCGCAGAACCCGCGCAAGATCATCCACATCGACATCGACCCTTCGTCGATCTCCAAGCGCGTGAAAGTGGACGTGCCGATCGTCGGCAACGTATCCGAGGTGCTGGACGAATTCCTGCGCCTGATCCGCGCCGGAACGCAGAAGCCCGATGCGGCCAGGCTCGAGGCCTGGTGGAAGACAATCGAGGAATGGCGCGGCAGGGATTGCCTCAAGTACGACCGCAAATCCAAAGTCATCAAGCCCCAGTTCGTGATCGAGAAGCTGTACGAAGTCACCGGGGGCGACGCGTTCATCACCTCGGACGTCGGGCAGCACCAGATGTGGGCCGCGCAGTTCTACAAGTTCGACAAGCCGCGCCGCTGGATCAACTCAGGCGGCCTCGGGACGATGGGTTTCGGCCTGCCGGCCGCGATGGGCGCGCAGATGGCCAATCCCGGCGCCACGGTGGCGTGCGTGACCGGCGAGTCCTCGATCCAGATGTGCCTGCAGGAGCTGTCCACCTGCAAGCAGTACCGCCTGCCGATCAAGATCGTGAGCCTCAACAACAAGTACATGGGCATGGTGCGCCAGTGGCAGGAGTTCTTCCACGGCAACCGCTACGCCGAGTCTTACATGGACGCGCTGCCAGATTTCGTGAAGCTCGCGGAAGGCTACGGGCACCGCGGCGTGCAGATCACCAAGCCAGAGGATGTCGAGCCGGCGCTGCGCGAGGCGTTCAAACGCAAGACCGAGCTGGTGTTCATGGATTTTCTCACCGACCAGACCGAGAACGTCTTCCCGATGATTCCCGGCGGCAAGGGCATTTCGGAGATGATCCTCTCCGAAGAGCTCTGAGCGGCCCGTCCGCCGAGGCAACCTTGCGACACATCATTTCAGTACTCCTCGAAAATGAGGCCGGGGCGCTATCGCGCGTAGCGGGCCTGTTTTCGGCGCGCGCCTACAACATCGAATCGCTCACCGTGGCGCCCACCGAGGACGCTTCGATGTCGCGCATGACCATCGTCACGAGCGGCTCGGAAGACGTGATCGAGCAGATCACCAAGCAGCTGAACAAGCTGGTGGAAGTCGTCAAAGTCGTCGACCTCTCCGAGGCCGAGCACATCGAGCGCGAGCTCATGCTCGTCAAGGTGCGCGCGGGCGCCAAGGAAAGGGAAGACATGAAGCGCATCGCGGACATCTTCCGCGGGCGCATCATCGACGTTTCGGACAATACCTACACGATCGAGCTGACCGGCGCAGGCCAGAAGCTCGATGCATTCATCCAGGCGCTCGATTCAGGCGCGATCATCGAGACAGTGCGCACCGGTGCCTCGGGCATCGGGCGCGGCAACCGGGTCCTGCGCGCCTGAAAATCGGGGACAGACCACGTTTTCCGGACGGTGATCCGCAGCGCGGCGAAAACGGAAAACGTGGTCTGTCCCCGATTTCAACCATTTAACGACGAGGGGGGAATCATGAAGGTGTATTACGACAAGGACGCAGACCTATCGCTCATCAAGGGCAAGAAGGTCACGATCGTCGGCTACGGCTCGCAGGGCCATGCGCATTCGCTAAACCTGCACGAATCGGGCGTCAAGGTCACGGTGGGCCTGCGCAAGGGCGGCCCGTCCTGGGACAAGGCCAAGAAGGCCGGACTCAAGGTTGCTGAGGTCGCCGAAGCGGTCAAGGGCGCGGACATCGTCATGATGCTCATGCCCGACGAGCACATCGCCGCGACCTACAAATCCGACGTGGAGCCGAACATCAAGAAGGGCGCCGCAATTGCGTTCGCCCACGGCTTCAACGTGCACTACGGCCAGGTCGCGCCGCGCGCGGACCTCGACGTCTGGATGGTGGCCCCGAAGGCCCCCGGCCACACGGTGCGCTCCACTTTCGCGGGCGGCGGCGGCGTTCCAATGCTGATCGCCGTCCACCAGAACCCCTCGCGCAAGGGTCGCGACATGGCGCTCTCATACGCCTCCGCGATCGGCGGGGGCAAGGCCGGCATCATCGAAACCGACTTCAAGGAAGAGACCGAGACCGACCTCTTCGGCGAGCAGACCGTGCTCTGCGGCGGCTGCGTCGAGCTGGTCAAGGCCGGCTTCGACACGCTGGTCGAGGCGGGCTATGCGCCCGAGATGGCGTATTTCGAGTGCCTGCATGAACTGAAGCTGATC
>CAZZDV010000107.1:3379-13102 GCA_964652785.1 uncultured Bordetella sp. | reverse complement strand
GAAGAGAAGCGGGCGGAGAAGAGGATAGAAGTCTCGGTCAAACGGACAATTTACGAAGACATTCTTGGCGAACGCCATGCAGGCAGGTCACTTTTTGTCTTTGGGAGGAAACGGGTCCCGTCCGTAGCTGTTCTTGCCCTTGATCGTTCCGTCTTTTCTGTGCACATACAGTTCTGCGTGCGTTTTCTTTGCTGCTTCCCGCCCATACTTGACGGCCGCGGCCTGGGTGTCGAAGGTGCGGGATGCGCGTGCGGCGCCCGAATTTCTTACGGCCCATCCACCACTCAGGCTAGGCACTACATGCTTGCTGGATCCGCTCATCTTTACTCCTGAGATTTCGTGATCACTATAGTAACGTCCTGCACCCGCTCCGGGTTGACGTTGATGGTCGCGTTGCACGGCGCGAAAGGAAACGCAATTTGCGATCTATTGCAGTGATCGGCGGCGGACCTGCCGGGCTGATGGCCGCGGAGACCTTGGTCCGCGGCGGCGCGCACGTCGATGTCTACGACAGCATGCCTTCGGTCGGACGAAAGTTCCTGCTGGCAGGCAAGGGCGGCCTGAACCTCACGCACTCGGAGCCCTTCGAGCCCTTCCTTGCACGCTACGGCGCGCGACGCGAATCGATCGCGCCGTTGCTGCAAACCTTTGGCCCCGAGCAACTGGTGGCGTGGGTGCGCGACTTGGGCTTCGAAGTGTTTACAGGCACCTCGGGCCGTGTGTTTCCCAAAAGCATGAAAGCTGCGCCGCTGCTGCGCGCCTGGCTGCATCGGTTGCGGCAGGCAGGCGTGCGATTCCACCCGCGGCACCGCTGGCGCGGCTGGGGCGACGAAGGTTTCCTGCGCTTTGATGCGCCTGAGGGCGAGGCCGTAGTGCGGGCCGATGCCACGGTCCTCGCGACTGGTGGCGCAAGCTGGCCGAAGCTGGGGTCCGATGGCGCGTGGGTACCGCTGTTGTTGAAGAGCAACGTCCCAGTGATCCCGCTGCGTCCGGCCAACTGCGGCTTCGATGTCGAGAACGGCTGGAGCGAACACTTTCGCACGCGCTTCGCGGGCCAGCCGCTGAAGCCGGTGGTGCTCACCTTTGCGGATTGCAACGGCACGGTATTTCGCAGGCAGGGCGAGTTCGTGGTCACCGAGACCGGCGTGGAAGGCAGTCTCGTCTACGCGGCGTCCGCGGGCATTCGCGATGAGATCGAAACCGTCGGCACAGCAACCATCCATCTCGACTTGCTGCCGGACCGGGAGATCGAGCGCGTCACGCGCGAAGTTGCACATCCGCGCGGCACCCGGTCGATGTCCTCGCACCTGCAAAGTCGCACCGGCATCAAGGGCGTGAAGATGGGGCTGCTGCGCGAACTCGTGCCGGCTGCGGACTTTGCCGATCCCGTGCGCCTCGCCGCAGTGATCAAGGCGTTGCCCCTCAGGCTGGTAGCGCCGCGACCGATCGAAGAAGCGATCAGCACCGCCGGCGGAGTGCCGTTCGAAGCGCTCGACAAGGACCTGATGATTCGCGCGCTGCCCGGGGTGTTCTGTGCCGGTGAGATGCTGGACTGGGAAGCGCCGACGGGCGGTTACCTGCTCACGGCGTGTTTCGCCACGGGTCGCGCCGCAGGGAGCGGGGCGTTGGCCTGGCTGAACGGCCAGCGAGGCGAACCCGCATGAAGGCCTGGTATCTCTACCTCCTCGAATGCGCCGACGGCAGCATCTACACCGGCATCACGGTCGATGTGGAGGCGCGCTATGCGGCGCACGCAACGGGGCGCGGTGCGCGCTATACCCGCTCGCATCCGCCGTCACGCGTGCTTGCGAGCATCGAATACCCGGATCGCGCTTCCGCATCGAAAGCCGAGTACGCAATGAAGCAACTCACCGCTGCGCAGAAACGTGCGTTGGCGAAAAAGTCTTCGTCAAAGCGCACCGGAAAGCGCGTCAAGCCGCCGGGCTAGGCAAACAACTTGTCGTACGCTGCCAGCAGCGTCTGGTGCATCGCGCTGCCTTGCATGTCCGCGCCGAGCGTGTCCAGCCCGAAAAACTTCTCGCTGCGCTCGAGCAGCCGCTGGGCCTGGGTGACGGTCCCGGCGCCGTACATCAAGTCGAGCGCGCGCCGGTGCCCGGTGATGTCCCCGAGGTTCATCAGGCTTTCGATGCAGCGGTACACGAGCCGGCGGGCCGGCTCCATCTGCGCGTAATGATGGATCCAGTCGCAGCCTTCGCGGGTCGCTTCCTCGTCGCCGATGGCGAGCGAGAGCAGGGTCTTGAGTTCGCCGATGCGCAGCTGCTTCCACACGGTCCCGAGCGGGATCGCGAGGCCGAGGATTTCCCATAGCGGCCGTTCGTCGTTCAGGTTGAGGGTCTGCAATTCGGAGAGCAGCTCAGCCATTTCGGCATCCCCCAGGTCGTGCAGCCGGACCAGCGCGGGCCGGATCCTGTTGCCGACGCTGTTGTTTTCCCACTCGAGGTCCTCGACCGGGTAGATCTCCGACATTCCGGGCACGAGGATGCGGCAGCTGTACGCGCCTTGTTCGCTGAAGTCCGCGACGTAGATCTCCTTGCCTTCCGAAGCCACGCATTCGCACAGCCACGCGTAGTCTTCTGCCGTGGTCGTGCTGAAGTTCCAGTCGGCGAACGGGAAGTCGGGCTTGTCGCCGAGGAAATTCCAGCTGATCACGCCGCTGGAGTCGACGAAATGGATCTCCAGGTTGGACGGGAGCGTGATCTCTTCCATGTCGAAGCCGGGTTCTGGAAAGCCCTCGAGGGCATCGAGAGCCCGTCCCTGCAGCAGTTCGGTCAGCGCGCGCTCGAGCGCGACTTCGAAGCGCGGGTGGGCGCCGAAGCTCGCAAAGCATCCCTGATCCTTCGGGTGGAGCAGGGTCACGTTCATCACCGGGTAGCGGCCTCCGAGCGACGCGTCGCGCACGAGGATGCCGAATCCCGCCTCGCGCAGCCCCTTGATGCCGGCCTGGATGGCGGGATACCGGGCGATCACGTGGTCCGGCACCTCGGGCAGGCACAGCCCCTGGCTGATGATGCGGGACTTGATGTGGCGCTCGAAGATCTCCGACAAGGCCTGGCTGCGCGCTTCCATGAGGGTGTTGCCGGCCGCCATGCCGTTGCTTACATACAGGTTGCCGATGATGTTGACCGGGAACCAGGTCTGGGCGCCGTCGCGCAGGCGCGTGTAGGGCAGGGCGCAGATCCCGCGCGCCACGTTGCCTGAATTGAGGTCGACCAGCACCTCGCGATCGATCTCGTTGCCAGGATTGTAGAAAGCATGCAGTTCGGGATTGAGCAGTTCCGCCGGCCAGTCCGGCTCGTCGGTGGGCGCGAACCAGCGCTCCTGCGGGTAGTGGACGAAGTCCCGGCCGGCGCGGGTTTCGCCAAGGTAGAAGTGGGTCCAGAAATAATGGGTGTTCAGGCGTTCGAAGAATTCGCCAAGCGCACTCGCGCGGGCCGCCAGCTTGGTGGCGCCCTTGCCGTTGGAAAACAGCATCGGGCACTCGCGGTCGCGCACGTGCACCGACCAGATCGATTCGACCGGGTTCAGCCAGGACGATTCGTCCATGTGGAAGCCGCGCGCGGCGAGCTTGGCCTGCATCGTCGCGATCGTCGATTCGAGCGAGGCGTCTTTGCCTGGGATGAAGCTTTCGGTGTGCATCGGGGTGTCCCTGGCGGTTGGGGAAGGGGCGGCCGTCAGCTTTTTCGGGCGGGAATCTTGATATGACAGTGCTCGGCGAGAATTCTCACTACGGGCTCGAGCGCGCCTTCCGGATCCTGCAGGATCAACTGCTCGATCATCTCCGGGTAGAACTCGTCTTCCCACAGCGAGATCAGCCCGTCGACCATCTGGTGCGGCGCGCAGGCCAGGATGAATGCCGGGGCTGCGTCCACTGCCGGGCCGGCTGCCCGGATGGCGCGGATCGCCGCACGCGCCTCGGCCGCCGAAATGGCGGGCTTGGGCGGCTTGCCCGCGGCCAGGCACAGGAAGACCGTGTTCATCGAGTCGGTATCGGTCTTGCCCTTGGTGACCTTGCGCCACTCGTCGGTGACCAGCGTGTCGTACTCTCCGACATCGTACGAGAGCGAAAAATGGTGGAAGCGATCGTGGTATTCGCGCACCAGCTCGTCGAACGCAATGCTGGTGTCGGAGATGCGCGGCAGGTCCTTGGCCACGATGCGCTTGAGGTGCCTCTCGGCCACGGCGCGATGCGCGTCGGGGACGTCATCGAGCAGGCTTTCGGGGAGCGCGCGCTTTTTCTTCGAGCGGCGCACGGCCTTGAAGAAGTCCTTGATCTCCTGGGCGCCCAGCAGGCCGCCTTCCTCGCGCCCGGCGATGCGTGTGAGCAGGCACGCATCCAGCACGCTTTCGGCGGATTCTCCAAACAGGGCCTCGCGCGAAAGCTCCATCACGTCCGCAAACCAGAGCGCCGCCTCGATTTCGTCCTGGCAGGTCTGGCGCTCGGCGAGGCGGGCGCGGTACTGCGCCACGCTCCACTGCTCGCTCAGGGTGCGATCGCGCAGGAATTCGCGGACGTCGTGCGGTTCCGCGGGCTCGTGGATGGTCGAATCGGTGGGCATCGCGTAAAGGGCCTTCAGCATTTGCGAGCCGCCGCGTGAATGCGACAGGAACGAGTTCTCCTGCAGGGAGCGCGCCGCGCGGTTGAGGCTGCCGTTCGACAAGTGCTCCAGGTAAAGGCTTGCAAGGTAGACCATGCGCTTGAGCGCCTCGTCGAGATCGGTGCGCAGGTGGGCCGTGCCGAAGAAGTCGGCGATCTGGACGATGCCCTTGGCGCCTTCGGCGCGCATGGCGTCGAGTCTCTCGGAGTCGATCGCGCCGTTCTTGAGCCCGTGGTCGAGCGCGCGGGCGAAGTACGGGCGGTCGTCGTAGGAGGCCAGCGACTGCGGCGAGGCGGACACGGTCGTTGCGTCGCTCAAAGCGCGGACTCTTCCACAGGCGAGCGTCCCGGGGCCCTGGGCGCATTCGCGGTGCCCTCGGCGCCGTCCCTGGGCTCGAGCGCGGGCGCGGCTGCTTCCTCGGCGGTGCGGCTGCGCGCAGTGAGGATCTGGAACACATGGAAGAATTCGTCCGGGAAGTGGTGCGCCAGGCGCCACGTGAGTTCCATCCAGTCCTGGTCGCTGACCTCGTCCAGCCCCACGCCGCCCTTGGGCATCTCGAAGTGGTCCTCGCGGACGGAGTCGTCCTCCTCGTCCTTCGGCGTGCGCTCCTCTTCGATGAGTGCAAAGCTGCCGGTGGCCTTGAAAACCGCCAGCTCGTCGAAGCGCTCGTCGAGGTAGTCGGCAAGCACCTCCAGCCCGAGGTCCTTCTGGGCCAGGGCCTCGATGAAGTCGTCCGGCGCGACGTCCTCGCGAAAGACCACCGAGTTAATCAGCGAGCGCAGGCGGTCCCGGTTGCGCTCGGCATACAGCCTTTCCATGATCACCGCATCGGCGAACTGCCTGGGCGTCACGAGCAGGTTGATGAGCGAGGGCTTGGCCGAGTCGTACTCGCGGATGATGGCCAGCAGGTCCTTGGGCGCGAGCTGGTCGAGCACCGTGACCAGCGCGGTATCGCCTTCGGTTTCGACGAGGTCGACCAGCGCCGATTCCGCGGCGACGATATCCCCGGCATGGATGAGCGCTGAAGCTTTGAGGACTACGGGATGTGACATGGGTTTACCTTGAACTCGTCTTTGCTGGATGCGTGGCTAGCTGCGGCGATCGAAGCCCTGCTCGCTCAGGTAGTCCTCGCCGGCTTCGGCCAGGTCCGGGCTGTCGTCGGAGTCGTCGTCCCCGGCCTCGCGGTGCTCTTCGGATTCTCCTGCGGGTTCGGCCTCCACCGGCGTCCCGGCGCCTGGTCCCGACGAGATGTATTCCAGTCCCGCGGCGATGAGCATGAACCGCTCGCCGCCGGGACTCGCCAGTGCGTGCTGCGCGAGCGCGCCGGCCCAGGGCTCGAGGCCTGCCGCATGCGCCACGTCCTCCCACGCGGGAAAGTCGTCGGGATGGGCGGCGACCAGTTGGTCGAACACGGCCTTGACGTCGAACCGGAATCCGCCGCGGAACGCGGACGCGACCATCACGGGGTCGAACTCGCACATCTGCATGAGGTCGGCGAACTGGTCACGCTTGACCTTCAGGCGCGACGCCAGCACGTTGTCGCCGGCCGAGTCGTAAGTGAGGTCTTCGATTTCGTAGCCGTACGAAGAAGAAAGGTCGCTGAAAAACGGGGACAGCTTCAAGTGAGGGCAGCCTTCAGGTAAGCGCTCCAGATTTCTCGCGCGGTTTCGATCGGGTGCTCGATCAGGCTGCGGCGGCGGTTGTCGTCGTAACCGCGGCGTCGTGTGGGATCGGACAGCATTTCGTAGGCTTCCTGCATCTCCTGGAACGCGAGGTGCGCCCTCTCCGAGGGGTTGCGGTCGGGGTGCAGTGCGGACGCCTTCTTGCGGTAGGCGCCCTTGATCTCGGCCAGGGTGGCCGCGGGCTGCAGCCCCATGATGCGGTAGTAGTCTTTCATCGCGCAGAGTCCGGCAACTGCTGCTCGCGCATCTGGCGACGGAAAACTTCCGCGCGATCCACGTAGCTCTGCGAGGCCTCGAGGATCCTGGCCTTTTCCTCCGGCTTCAGCTCCCGGATGACCTTGCCCGGTGAGCCGAGCACCAGCACGCCGTCGGGTATTTCCTTGCCCTCGGAAACCAGGCTGTTCGCCCCGATCAGCGAGCCGCCGCCGATCTTCGCGCCATTGAGCACTACGCTGTTGATGCCGATCAGCGACCCGTCGCCGATCGTGCAGCCATGGAGCATGACCTTGTGGCCGATGGTGACGCGCCGGCCGATCTTCATCGGGAACCCGGGATCGACATGAAGCACCGAACCATCCTGGATGTTGGTTTCGTCGTCGATCTCGACCTGGTCGTTGTCGGCGCGGATCGTCACCCCGAACCAGATGCTCGTGTCATTGCCGAGCGCAATCGACCCGGCGAGCATGGCGTTCGGGGCGATGAAATGGCGCTCGCCCCGAAAGGTGACGCGGCGCTCGGCCAGTGAAAAGATCGGCATGGGAGTAGGGGCTTTCGGGGTCGGGGGCGATTATTCGCGGCCGCTATCATACCGGCATGAAAATCCTCGTCCTCGGCGCGGGCGTGATCGGCGTGGCGAGTGCGTGGTACCTGACCCGTGCCGGCGACGAGGTCTCGGTGACATGACGCAAGGCAGAGGACGGCGCTGATATCATCGCGCCCGCCATGCGCCAGAGCGAATCCCTGTTCCATGACATCCGAGGCCTGCGTTATCACGTGAGGCGATGGCCTGCGCACGCCGCGGGCGGCACGCCTGCCGAACCTGCGCGTCGCATGGTGTTGCTGCACGGCTGGATGGACGTGTCGGCCTCGTTCCAGTTCCTCGTCGACGCGCTCGACAAGGACTGGGACGTCTATGCGCCGGACTGGCGCGGCTACGGTCTCACCGACTGGGTCAAGGCCGATGCGTACTGGTTCCATGACTACGTCGCGGACCTCGACCAGCTGTTGGAAAAGATCCAGCCGGATGCGCCGGTCAACCTGGTTGGCCACAGCCTCGGTGGAAACGTCGCGTCGGTTTATGCCGGCACGCGCCCCGAGCGTATCGCGAGGTTCGTCAACCTCGAAGGCTTCGGCATGTCGCGCAACAACCCGGACCAGGCGCCGGCGCGCCTCGTGCGCTGGCTGGACGAGTTGCGCACGCCCCCGACATTGCGGCCCTACGAGAGTTTCGGCGCGCTTGCGGATCGAATGCAGAAGAGCAATCCGCGCCTGATTCGAGAGCGCGCGGAGTTCCTCGCGCGCCACTGGGGTAAGGAAGCCGTGAGTGGCGGCGTCGAGCTGCGCAGCGACCCCGCGCACAAGATCGTCAATGCAACGCTGTCGCGCTTCGAGGAGATGCTCGCGTTCTGGGAGCGCGTGACTGCACCGGTGCTCTGGGTGGACGCGTCCGAATCGAAGACGATGAAGCAGATCGGCATCGACCCCGAGGACTACGCAAAGCGGCGTGCCGCGTACAAGACGCTGCGCTACGAGACCGTCCAGCAGGCCGGCCACATGCTGCATCACGACCAGCCCGAAGCGGTTGCGCGGCTGATCGAAGGGTTCCTGGCGGAAGGGGCTGCGTGATGGCCGGGAAAATCACGGACTTCGATCTGCACTGCCACTCGTCGGTGTCGGACGGCTCGCTCGCCCCTGAAGCAGTCGTGGCGCGAGCCGCGGCCCAGGGCGTGGAGGTCCTCGCGCTGACGGATCACGATGAGATCGGCGGGCTGGATGCGGCCCGCGCCGCGGCCTCGGCTGCGGGGATCGCCTTCGTGGACGGCGTCGAAGTTTCGGTGACCTGGCGCGGGGCCACGATCCATATTGTGGGATTGCGCATCGACCCGGACCATCCCGCGCTGCTTGCCGGTCTTGGCTCGGTGCGCAGCGGCCGGCTGGGACGCGCCAGGCGCATCGGCGATGAGCTTGCCGAAGCCGGCATCGAGGGCACCTTCGAAGGCGCGCTCAAATACGCAGCCAACCCGAGCATGGTCGGCCGCACGCATTTCGCCCGTTATCTTGCCGAGATCGGCGCGGTGCCGGATTCGAAGTCGGCCTTCAGGAAATACCTGGTTCCCGGCAAGCCCGGCTATGTCGCGCACGAGTGGACCGACCTCGCCACGGCGATCGGCTGGATTCGCGCCGCGGGCGGCCGCGCGGTCATGGCGCATCCGGGCCGCTACAGTTTGTCGGCGGGTGCGCTCGAAGACCTCATGAACGAATTCCGCGCAGCCGGCGGTGAGGCGATCGAAGTCGTGACCGGCTCGCACTCGCCGGACCAGTACGGCCTGTTTGCCGAGATCGCCAGAAAGCATGATTTCCTCGCGTCGCGCGGCTCGGACTTCCATTCGCCCGGCGAGGGCAACGCCGACTTCGGGAAGTTGCCGCCGCTGGTCAAGTTCCTCACGCCCGTCTGGCACGACTGGACGGTTTGAGCGATGGCACAGTTCTTCAGCGTGCACTCGACGCATCCGCAGCAGCGACTGATGCGGCAGGCCGCGGAAATCGTGCGCAACGGCGGCCTGATCGCTTACCCGACCGACTCCTGCTACGCCCTCGGCTGCCACATCGGTGACAAGGACGCGATGGATCGCCTGCGCAGAGTGCGCGGCATGGATGACAAGCGCCACCTCACGCTCATGTGCCGCGACCTGTCCGAGATCGCCGCCTATGCGATCGTCGATAATGTGCAGTACCGCCTGCTCAAAGCCGCGACGCCGGGCAGCTACACGTTCATCCTCCGCGCAACGCGCGAGGTGCCGCGCCGGCTGATGCATCCCAAGAGGAAGACCATCGGCGTGCGGGTCCCGCGGCACCCGGTCGCGCATGCGCTGCTGACCGAGCTCAATGAGCCGATGCTTTCGGCAACGCTCCAGCTCCCCGGCGACGAGGCGCCGTTTTCGGAAGGCAGGGACATCCGCACGCGGCTCGAGCACGAGCTCGACCTGGTGCTGGATGCCGGGCATTGCGGCATCGTGCCGAGCACGGTGCTCGACCTCACCGGCGACACGCCGGTCGTGCTGCGCGAAGGCAGCGGATCGCTCGAAGCGCTCGGCCTCGAAGCGATCGGCCTCTAAGCGCTCGGTTAGCGCGCTTTCCGGGTGGGCGGGGCGCAAATGCGCATCTGGTAAAATCGCGCCTCAAAGCTTTGCCCACGGCGATGGAAA
>CAZZDV010000107.1:0-3279 GCA_964652785.1 uncultured Bordetella sp. | reverse complement strand
GCAAATGCGCATCTGGTAAAATCGCGCCTCAAAGCTTTGCCCACGGCGATGGAAATCAATCAACTCATACAAACCATTGCCATCTACGCGCTGCCCGTGCTGTTCGCGATTACGCTCCACGAGGCCGCCCATGGCTATGTTGCCCGCCACTTCGGCGACATGACGGCGTTCGCCGAGGGCCGCGTGAGCCTGAACCCGACGCGTCACGTGGACCCGGTGGGCACGATCCTGGTGCCGCTGGTGATCCTTCTTGTCTCTGGCGGCCGGTTCCTGTTCGGATGGGCCCGTCCGGTGCCGGTCAATTACTCAGCGCTTCGCAAGCCCAAGCAGCACATGGCGCTGGTCGCGGCTGCCGGCCCCGGCGCCAACCTGGCGATGGCCATCGGCTGGGTGCTGCTGCTCAAGCTCGGCCTGGAGTTGCCTGAAAGCAGGTACACCGAGGCGTTCGTGCGAATGTCGGAGGCTGGCGTTCGCGTCAACCTGATCTTCATGTTTCTCAACCTGCTGCCGATCCTGCCGCTCGATGGCGGGCGCATCCTTGCGTGCCTGCTCCCGAACCGGATGTCGTGGCGCTACTCGAAACTGGAGCCCTGGGGCCTGCCGCTGCTGCTCGTGCTCATGGTTACAAATATGCTCGATGCAGTCCTCGGGCCGCTCCTCATGTTTTCCGAATCGCTGATCCAGGCGTTCGTGGTCCTCTAAAGCCCAAAACCATGCATGATCCCCGAGTCCTGTCCGGAATGCGCCCCACCGGCGCGCTACACCTGGGCCACTATCACGGCGTCCTCAAGAACTGGACGCGGCTCCAGGCCGAGTACCCGTGCCTGTTCTTCGTGGCCGACTGGCACGCGCTGACGACCAACTACGACGAGACCGCGTCGATCGAGGCAAACACCTGGGACATGGTGGTCGACTGGCTGGCCGCCGGCGTCGATCCGGCGCAGGCGACGCTCTTCATCCAGTCGCGGGTGCCTGAGCACGCGGAACTCCACCTGCTGCTGTCGATGATCACGCCGCTCGGCTGGCTGGAGCGCGTGCCGACCTACAAGGACCAGCAGGAAAAGCTCTCGAACAAGGATCTGTCGACCTACGGCTTCCTCGGCTACCCCTTGCTGCAGTCGGCCGACATCATGATTTACCGCGCCAACATGGTGCCGGTGGGCGAGGACCAGGTACCGCACGTCGAGTTCACGCGCGAAATCGCGCGGCGCTTCAACCATCTTTACGGCCGTGAACCCGGGTTCGAAGACAAGGCCAAGGCCGCGGTCAAGAAAATGGGCAGCAAGAAGGCGCGCCTCTTCAACGAGCTGCGCACCAGGTTCCTCGAGCAGGGCGACGAGGAGGCGCTCGGCTCGGCAAGGGTGTTGCTCGAAGAAACGCAGAACCTGCCGCGCGGCGACCGCGAGCGCCTCTTCGGCTGGCTCGAAGGCAGCGGCAAGAAGATCCTCGTCGAGCCCGACGCGCTGCTGACCGAGTCTTCGCGCCTGCCCGGACTCGACGGTCAGAAAATGTCGAAGTCCTACGGCAACGACATTTCGCTTCGCGAGGACGCCGCCTCGGTCACCAGGAAAATCCGCACCATGCCCACCGACCCCGCGCGCGTAAAGCGCACCGACAAGGGCAATCCGGATGTCTGCCCGGTGTGGCAATTCCATCTCGTCTACTCGGACGAAGCGAAGAAGGACTGGGTCAGGAAGGGCTGCACCACGGCCGGCATCGGCTGCCTCGACTGCAAGCAGCCCGTGATCGACGCCGTGCTCGCGGAGCAGGCGCCGATGCGCGAAAGGGCGCAGGTTTACCTGGACGATCCGACCCTGGTGAAGAACATCATTGCGGACGGATGCGAGAAAGCGCGCCGCCTGGCCACCGAAACGATGCGCGAAGTGCGCGAAGCCATGGGCCTCGCGTCCTCCTGAGGCCCGCGGACATGGCCACTTCCGCGATCCAGCCCGGCATGGACCTCGATATCCCCGAGGGCGAGGCGCCGGCGCACGTCGCGAAGATCTACGGCGAGCGGCTGATCCAGCTGCCGCTCGACCTGTACATCCCGCCGGACGCGCTCGAAGTCTTCCTCGATGCATTCGAAGGCCCGCTGGACCTGCTGCTGTACCTCATCCGCAAGCAGAACCTGGACGTGCTCGACATAGCGATGGCGCCATTGACGCGCCAATACCTCGAGTACGTGGAGGTGGCGCGCGCGAAGAACCTGGAGCTGGCCGCGGACTACCTGGTGATGGCGGCGATGCTGATCGAGATCAAGTCGCGCATGCTGTTGCCGCGTCCGCCCTCGGCCGCGGGCGAGGAGGAGGACCCCCGCGCAGAGCTGGTGCGCCGCCTCATCGAGTACGAGCAGATGAAGAAGGCCGCGCGCAAGCTCGACGAGCTTCCGCAGCTGGGACGCGACGTCATGGCGGTCTCGGTGTGGATCGAGAAGACCGTGGTGGATCGCCTGCCGGCGGTGAACGCGCAGGATCTCGCCGACGCATGGCGCTCGCTGCTGCATCGCGCGCGCTTGTCGGCACATCATCACGTCACCAGGGAACAGCTGTCGGTCCGCGAACACATGACCATCATCCTGCGTCGGCTCAATGACGCCGGCCTGCGCAAATTCACCGAACTCTTCGACCCGGCGCACGGCGTGCCGATCCTCGTGGTGACTTTCATCGCGCTCCTCGAGCTTGTAAGGGAGCGGCTGGTGGAAATCACCCAATCGGAATGCTTCGCCCCGATTTACGTAAAATTGGCCAATGCTCAATCCCACTGAAGCCAAACGCATCATCGAAGCGGCGCTCCTCGCCTCGCAGGAGCCCGTGCCGCTCAACGGCATGCGCAAGCTGTTCGAAGAGGAAATCGGGTCCGATACCCTGCGGCGCCTCCTTGGCGAATTGCGCGAGGAATGGTCCGGGCGGTCGGTCGAGCTGGTGAACCTGGCCACTGGCTGGCGTTTCCAGACCCGCCCCGAGTTCCAGAAATTCGTCGACCGCCTCGTCCCCGAAAAGGCGCCGCGCTACTCGCGCGCCGTGATGGAAACGCTCGCGATCATCGCGTATCGCCAACCGGTCACGCGCGGCGACATCGAGGACATCCGCGGCGTCGCGGTCTCGGCGCAGATCGTGCAATCGCTCGAGAACCGCGGATGGATCGACGTGGTCGGCCATCGCGAAGCTCCCGGACGCCCGGCACTGTATGCCACAACGAAATCCTTCCTCGACGACCTTGGCCTGCGAACCCTGCAGGAGTTGCCGCCGCTAGAGGAAGTCGCCAGGACACTCCCCCTTG
>CAZZDV010000106.1:0-13126 GCA_964652785.1 uncultured Bordetella sp. | reverse complement strand
GTTTCGGTCGCCATCGGCCTGTATGCGGCGACCAAGGTCAAGAACTCCACCGACTTCGTCGTCGCCGGTCGCCACCTGCCCCTGCCGTTCATCATCGCGACCGTGTTCGCGACCTGGTTCGGGGCCGAAACGGTGCTCGGCATCCCCTCGAAATTCCTCAACGAAGGCCTCAAGGGCGTCGTGGCCGACCCGTTCGGCTCATCGATGTGCCTGATCTTCGTGGGCCTGTTTTTCGCGCGGCCGCTCTATCGCATGGGCTTGCTCACTATCGGGGACTACTACCGCGCGCGCTACAACCGCCACGTCGAGCTGGCCGCGGCGATCTGCATCGTGATTTCGTACCTCGGCTGGGTTTCCGCGCAGATCACCGCGCTCGGCCTGGTGTTCAACGTGCTCACCGCCGGCGCACTTGCGCCCTGGCAGGGCATGATAATCGGCGTGGCCATCGTGCTGGTCTACACGCTGGCCGGCGGCATGTTCTCGGTCGCGTTTACCGACCTTTTCCAGATGCTCATCATTGGCGTGGGCATGATCTACATCGCCACGGTCGTTTCCGGAATGGCCGGCGGTGCGGGTGTGGTGGTGGAACATGCTCGCGCCGCGGGCAAGCTCGAGTTCTGGCCGGGCCTCGAGCCGCGCGACGTCATCGCCTTCGCCGCGGCGTGGATGACGATGGCGCTGGGCTCGATCCCGCAGCAGGACGTGTTCCAGCGCGTGAGCGCGGCAAAGAACGAGAACACCGCGGCGATGGGCTCGGTGCTCGGCGGCACGCTCTATTTCTTTTTCGCCTTCGTGCCGATGTTCCTGGTCTACTCCGCCACGCTGATCGACCCGAAGATGGTGACGGATCTGATCGCCAAGGATTCCCAGCACATCCTGCCGCGGCTGATCCTCGATCACGCGCCGTTCGCAGTGCAGGTCATGTTCTTCGGCGCGCTGCTCGCGGCGATCCTGTCGTGTTCTTCGGCGACGCTGCTGGCGCCGTCGGTAACCTTCGCCGAGAACGTGCTGCGCCCCTTCTTCCCCGGGATCACCGACAGACAGTTCCTGCGCATGCTGAGGGTCGTCGTGCTGCTGTTCGCCATCGGCGTGCTGATCTTCGCGATGACGTCCAACTCGACGATCTACGGCATGGTCGAGAACGCCTACAAGATCACGCTCGTCGCGGCCTTTACGCCGCTCGCCTTCGGGCTCTATTGGAAACGGGCGACCACGCAGGGAGCAGCGGCAGCCATGCTGCTGGGCCTGGGGACCTGGCTGTCCCTCGAGTTCCTTGCGCCTGACGGATTTCTACCGCCGCAGTTCGCGGGCTTTTTCGCGGCGATCTTCGGCATGATTGCGGGTTCGTTGCTTCCCCAGCGGTATGGGATAGCAGATGGAAGCGCACCGCACGGCCGTCTCGCGCGGACGGCCAATTCCTGAACTTTCATTCTCCGAAGTCCAAGGCAGCTGCGGCGCTCCGGACAGTTGGTGTATCGATACCGGTACATCCCGCGCGTTTCAGGGGGCTCGGACTACCGCCCACGCCAGCGCCCCCCAGGCCAGCAGGAACGCGACGCCGCCGACCGGCGCGACCGCGCCCAGCCACTTCTGGCCGGTAAGCGCGAGCGCATAGAGGCTGCCTGAAAAGAGCACGATGCCGGCCGTCATCAGCCACGCGGATGCGCGCAAGGCAGCGCCGTCAGGCAAGTGGAAGAACGCGAGGCCAAGCAGGACCAGCCCGAGCGCGTGATAGAAGTGGTACTGAACGCCGGTCTGCCACACCGAGAGCAGCTCCGGTGAAAGGCGCGCTTTCAGCCCGTGCGCGCCGAACGCACCCAGCACCACCGCCGCAAACGCAAAGAGCCCGCCGAGCAGGAGGAAAAGCCTGGCGCCCGGGGGCATGCGTGCCCTAGGCGGCCACCGGGACTTCGCCGGGCTCGTAGGCGAGGTAAGGCGCGAGCCATCGCTCGGCTTCGTCCAGCGCCATGCCCTTGCGTCTTGCGTAGTCGATGACCTGGTCGCGGCCCAGTTTGCCTACCGCGAAGTAGGCCGAGTCCGGATGCGAGAAATAAAAGCCCGAGACGGCCGAAGCCGGCAGCATCGCGAACGATTCGGTCAGCGTCATGCCGGTGTTCTTCTGCGCATCCAGCAGCCTGAACAGCCCGTCCTTTTCGGTGTGGTCGGGACAGGCCGGGTAACCAGGCGCCGGGCGCACGCCGCGGTACTTCTCCGCGATCAGGTCCTCGTTCGTGAGGGACTCGTCGGCGGCATAGCCCCAGAACTCGCGCCGCACCCTCTGGTGCAAATGCTCGGCGAAAGCCTCGGCCAGCCGGTCGGCGAGCACTTTGAGCATGATTGCGTTGTAGTCGTCATGCGTGGCTTCGTACTTCGCAAGGCGCGCCTCGAAGCCGCCGGTGCAAACCGCGAAAGCGCCGATGTAGTCGGCGACCTGCGAATCCTTGGGCGCGACCAGGTCGGCCAGGCACTGGTTGTCGCGTCCAGTGGGCTTGTGGTTCTGCTGGCGCAGGTTGTGCCAGGTCATGAGCACGTCACGGCGCCTCGCGTCGGCATAGATCTCGATGTCGTCGCCGTTGACCTGCGCGGCCGGGAAAAGGCCATACACGCCGTTGGCGCTGATCCATTTTTCCTTGACGATGCGCTCGAGCATCTCCTTGGCTTCGGCGAACACTTTCCTGGCCGCCTCCCCGACGACTTCATCCTGAAGGATGCGCGGGTACGGTCCGGACAATTCCCAAGCCTGGAAGAACGGCGTCCAGTCGATGTGGGGAACGAGCTTTTCGATCGGGTAGTCGCGCAGCGCATGGACACCGAGTTGCGCAGGCACCGGCGGGTCATAGCTCTCCCAGTCGGTCTTGAGCCCGCGCTTGCGCGCCTCGGCAATCGAATGCAGCGGTCCCGGGCCTTTCTTGTCCTTGTGCTGCAGGCGGATTTTCTCGTAATCGGCCAGCACGCCGGCGAGGAAGTCCTTGCGCAAGTCGGTCGAGAGCAGGTTGGAAACCACCGACACGCTGCGCGAGGCGTCCGGCACATAGACCACCGGACCCGAGTAGTTGGGGGCGATCTTGACCGCGGTGTGCGCACGCGACGTCGTCGCCCCGCCGATGAGGAGCGGCAGGTTCATGCCCTCCCTCTCCATCTCGCGCGCCACATGGGCCATTTCCTCGAGCGAGGGCGTGATCAGTCCGGAGAGGCCGACCACGTCGGCTCTCTCCGCGCGCGCCACTTCAAGGATCTTCTGCACCGGCACCATCACGCCGAGGTTGACCACGTCGTAGTTGTTGCACTGGAGCACCACGGCGACGATGTTCTTGCCGATGTCGTGCACGTCGCCCTTGACCGTGGCGATCACGATCTTGCCCTTGGCCTTGCCCGCGTTGCCGCTGCGGACCTTCTCGGCTTCGATGTACGGGATCAGGTGCGCGACCGCCTGCTTCATCACACGCGCCGACTTGACCACCTGCGGCAGGAACATCTTGCCCGCGCCGAACAGGTCGCCGACGATGTTCATGCCGTCCATGAGCGGCCCTTCGATCACCTCGATCGGCTTGCCGCCGGCCGCATCGATCTTGAGGCGGATTTCCTCGGTGTCCTCGACGATGAACTCGGTGATGCCGTTGACGAGCGCATGCGACAGGCGGCTCTCGACTGCCTCGCGCCGCCAGCTGTCGTCCTTGACGTTCTCCTTGGCGCCGCCCTTGACCGTGTTGGCGATCTCGATGAGGCGTTCGGTTGCGTCATCGCGGCGGTTGAAGATCACGTCTTCGACGCGCTCCTTCAGCTCGGGCTTGATTTCTTCGTAGATCCCGAGCTGGCCGGCGTTGACGATGCCCATCGACATGCCCGCGCCAATCGCGTGATACAGGAAAGCGGTATGCATCGCCTCGCGCACCGCGTCGTTGCCGCGGAACGAGAAGGAAAAATTCGAAACGCCGCCAGAAATCTTGGCGTGGGGCAGGTGACCGCGGATCCACTTGGTCGCTTCGATGAAATCGATGCCGTAGTTGGAGTGCTCTTCCAGTCCCGTGGCGACCGCGAAGATGTTCGGGTCGAAAATGATGTCTTCAGGCGGGAAGCCCACCGACTCGGTCAGGAGCTTGTAGGCGCGCGCGCAGACTTCGATGCGGCGCTCGTACGAATCGGCCTGGCCTTGCTCGTCGAAGGCCATGACCACGGCGGCGGCGCCGTACTTCCTTACGAGCCGCGCCTGGCGCAGGAATTCGGCCTCGCCCTCCTTCATGCTGATCGAGTTGACGATGCTCTTGCCCTGCAGGCACTTGAGGCCGGCCTCGATCACGCTCCACTTGGAGGAGTCGATCATGACCGGCACACGCGAAATATCCGGCTCCGAGGCGACCAGGTTCAGGAAAGTGACCATGGCCTTTTCCGAGTCGAGCATCGCCTCGTCCATGTTCACGTCGATGACCTGCGCGCCGTTCTCGACCTGCTGCCGCGCGACTGCGAGCGCGCCAGCGTAGTCGCCCGCAAGGACCAGCCGCGAAAATGCTTTCGATCCGGTCACGTTGGTGCGCTCGCCCGCGTTGACGAACAGCGAGGTCTTGCCGACGTTGAACGCCTCGAGCCCCGAAAGTCGCATGTCCTTCTCAAAGACCGGGATCGCGCGCGGTGCGACGCCATCGACCTGCGCCGCGATCGCGCGAATGAATTCGGGCGTCGTCCCGCAGCAGCCGCCGGCAATGTTGAGCCAGCCGGCGCGGGCCCATTCGCCCATCTGGCGCGCCATGTTCTCGGGCGTGTCGTCGTATTCGCCAAAGGCATTCGGCAGACCGGCGTTCGGGTGGACCGAGGTGTAGGTTTCTGCGATGCCGGACAATTCCTCGACGTAAGGCCGCAGCTCCTTGGCGCCCAGCGCGCAATTGAGGCCGATCGAAATCGGCTGCGCGTGCCGCACCGAGTTGTAAAACGCCTCGGTCGTCTGGCCGGATAACGTGCGGCCTGAAGCGTCGGTAATCGTGCCGGAGATCATGACCGGCAGGCGCACGCTGCGGGATTCGAAAAATGTCTCGATTGCGAACAACGCCGCTTTGCAGTTTAGCGTATCGAAGACCGTCTCGACGAGGATGAGGTCCGCCTCGCCGTCTACGAGTCCCCGCAAGGCCTCTGTATAGGCCTCCACCAGCTCGTCGAACGACACGCCGCGAAAGCCCGGGTCGTTCACGTCTGGCGAGAGCGATGTGGTCTTGGTCGTGGGGCCAAGCACGCCGGCGACAAAGCGCGGCCGGTCCGGCGTCTTCGCGTCCCACTCGGCCACTGCGCTGCAGGCAAGCTTCGCGGCTTCGAAGTTGAGCTCGTAGACCAGCGACTCCATGCCGTAGTCCGCCATGGAGACCGACGTCGAGTTGAAGGTATTGGTCTCGATGATGTCCGCGCCGGCCTCGAGGTAGTCGCAGTGAATCCTGCGAATCAGCGCCGGTTGCGTGAGCGTGAGGAGATCGTTATTGCCCCGCAGCTCGCGCTTGAAATCCTTGAACCGCTCGCCGCGATAGCCTTCCTCGGTCAGGCTTTCGCGCTGGATCATCGTGCCCATGGCGCCGTCGAGCACGAGGATGCGCTCGGCGAGCAGGCGTTCGATGCGGGCGGAATGCGGGGGCACGTGCACGAATAGGACTCCGGAAAGCAAAAAACCCGTTCAGCTTGCGCCAGAAACGGGTTGCCTTCCTCGTCTCTTTAGCGGCATTTATTTGACCGGCGGTCCTTCAGCCGGGCGCCCGCAAGCTGAACCTCAAATCGGCGCTGACTACAGGGGAGTATTGTCCCCGGACCCGCAGGGGCGTGTCAACCTGCCATGGCAACCTCCCTCGTATAATCGGGATCCGCCGTGAGGCCCCTAGTTTCAGATGGCGCCCGATGGAAAAATCAACTGCCTACCCGCCCATGTCGGTTGCGCTGACCGTCTGGGGATTCGGCGCTGCGCTCTACCTGATCGGCTTTTTCCAGCGTGTCGCGCCTGCGGTGATCACGCACGAGCTCATGGCGCGATTTGCGCTGACCGCGGCGGCGCTTGGGAACCTCTCGGCGCTGTACTTCTATGCCTACGTGGCGATCCAGATCCCCACCGGCGTGCTGGTGGATCACTGGGGGCCGCGCCGCGTGCTCACGATAGGCGCGCTTCTCGCGGCTTCGGGAACCCTGCTTTTCGCACTGGCTTCAACCTACGCCCTGGTGGGGACCGGACGGTTGCTCGTTGGGGCAGGCGTGGGCGTCGCATTCGTGTCGATGCTCAAGCTTGCAACCCATTGGGTGGCGCCTTCGCGCTTTGCGTTGATTTCAGGACTCGCGCTCGCGTGCGGGAGCCTGGGGGGCATTTCCGCCGGTGTCCCCCTACGGCTGGCGGCGGATGCCCTGGGCTGGCGCTGGGTGATGGTCGGGGCCGGGATCGCGACCGCACTTCTGGCCGCGGCGACATGGCTCATCGTGCGCGACGATCCGCGCGAGCGCGGCTTTCGCAGTTACTCGAGCACCGCGCCCGCGAGCAAGCGCCACTCGATGCTTGGCGGGATCCGCGAGGTGTTCCACTACCGGAACGTGTGGCTGAGTTTCATCGGTTGCGGCGCGATCACCGGGCCGATGCTGGCTTTCGGCGGCCTGTGGGGTGTTCCGTTCCTGGCTTCGCAGTACGGCATGTCGACGGCGCAGGCGGCCTTCGTGACCTCCGTCATGCTGGTCGCGTGGGCGGTCGGCAGCCCGATCGCGGGCGCGCTTTCGGACCGGCTGCGCCGGCGGAAGCTGCCGATCCTCGTCGGTGGCGCGGTTGCTGCGGTGCTCTGGGCCTTGCTGATCTACATCCCCGTCCTGCCTTATGCGGTGCTCATCATGATCATGATCGGGTTGGGCCTTTCATCGGGCGTGGTGGTGATCGGCTTTGCGTTCTGCAAGGAATCGGCGCCGCCCACACTGGCCGGCACCGCCTCGGGTGTTGCCAACATGGGCAACATGCTCGGTGGCATGGCGATGCAGCCGTTGATCGGCTGGCTGCTCGATCTGGGGTGGGACGGAGCCCTGGCAGGTGATGTGCGCTCCTATGCGTTTTCGGCCTACGCCGGCAGTTTCACGCTGATGCTGGTCTGGCTGGTGGCCGGCGTGTTCGCATTTGGATTCGCGCGCGAAACGCACGCGAAACAGGTGGCTTGACGCCTGCCGAACCGGGGCATCATCATCGCCCAATGCCTTCCGAATCCGACTTCTTATCCATCGATGCCCGTTTTGCATGCGAAGTGCAGTGGGGGGACTGCGATCCCGCCGGCATTATTTTCTATCCGACCTATTTCCGATGGTTCGACGCGGCCACGTGGGCGTTTTTCGCTGGCGCAGGCTATACGGCCAAGCGGATGCGTGCCGAGCATCGGTCCATGCCGCTGGTCGCAGCCGAATGCGAGTTCGCCCGCCCCGCCGAACAGGCCGACCGCTGCGAGGTGCGTTCGCGGATCGTGCGCTTCGGCGGCAAGTCTTTCGTCGTCGCGCACGAAGTCGTCCGTGACGACGGCACGGTGCTCGCCCGCGGGACCGAAACCCGCGTGTGGGGACGCCATGTCAGTGGCGCGGGGTCCCCGATGAAGGGCGAGATCATCGGCGAAGAGCTGAAGGCGCGGTTTCGCGCAAACTGATTCCATCGCACTCCAAGGAGATACCTATGTCCCCGAGGGACCGCACCGACGTAGATCCGCCGTATGACTATCCGCCCTACAAGAGCACCAAGCTGCGCGCCCCAAAACAGCCTTTGATTCGCGTCGCTCCGCATCCGATCGAAACCGCGGGCCCGGTTTTCCCGCAGACTTTCGTGAAGGACGCCGAAGCCGACCTCACCACCTGGGGCAAGGGCGCGCCGCTTGGCGAGAAGATGATCCTTACCGGGCGCATCACCGACGAAGACGGAAAGCCCGTCACGCATTCGCTGCTCGAGCTCTGGCAGTGCAATGCCTCCGGACGCTACGCGCACCCCGTCGACCAGCACGACGCACCCCTCGACCCGAATTTTCTCGGCCAGGGCAAAGTGCTGACCGGCGCGGAGGGCGAATACCGTTTCGTGACCGTGAAGCCCGGCGCCTACCCGTGGAGAAACCATCCGTGGGCCTGGCGCCCCGCGCATATCCACCTCTCGCTTTTCGGAAACGCGTATTCGCAACGGCTGATCACACAGTTGTTCTTTCCCGGAGATCCGCTCTTGCCGATCGACCCGGTGTTCAACAGCGTCTCCGACGCATCCGCCCGGGAGCGCATGGTGTGCACGCTGGATCTCGAGCAGGGCGTGGAGGAAGTCGCCCTCGGTTACCGGTTCGACATCGTCCTGCGCGGTGCGAATGCCACGCCGATGGGCCACTGATCATGGCGATCCGGACCCCATCGCAAACCATAGGACCGTTCTTCCATGTCGGACTCAAGTGGGAGGGCGGCGAGAAAGTGGCTTTCCAGACAGCGGGCACGCCGCTCGTACTGACTGGACGTGTGTACGACGGTTCGGGCGCGGTCATAGCCGATGCATTGATCGAGACCTGGCAAGCAGGGCCGGACGGCGCCGCGCCCCGGGGAGGGCCTTCGGCGAAGGCCGCTGGGTACAGCCGCGCAGCGACGGACAGCGAAGGACGCTACAGGATCGAGACGCTGATGCCCGGGGCCTGCACCGGTCCGGGCGGCGAGAACTATCCCCCGCAGATCCACGTGACCATTTTTGCGCGCGGACTGCTGAAGGCGCTGCGCACACGGGCCATCCTCGCGGACGCGGAGTCGGCACGCACTGATCCGCTTGTGCAGGCCGCCGGCGCCCGGGCCGCAACATTGATCGCCGCGCGCGATCCCAAGAATGCGGGGACGTGGCATTGGGACATTCGTTTCCAGGGCAAAGACGAGACTGCGTTCATTGACGCCTGACATTGCCCATGAGCAATAACATCCTCGCGCGCACGCTTTCGCGGAAGTCGTTTTCCGAGGCATTTAGCGAAGATGCGTTTGTGCGGGCAATGCTCGCTTTCGAAAGTGCGCTTGCGCAGAGCCAGGCCGAGGCTGGGGTGATCCCCGCCTCGGCCGCGCGAATCATCGAGAAAGCCTGCGCGGACGCAACCCTTTCAGCATCGAAGCTCGCCGAGGAAGGAAAGCTTGGCGGCTCGCTTGCGATCCCGTTCGCCAAGGCCTTGACGGAACTGGTTCGCGCGCTGGATCCCAAAGCCGCCTCCTTCGTCCACTTTGGCTCGACGAGCCAGGATGTCCTCGATACGTCGGTCATGACCTGCCTGCGGCCATGCATGGCCGAAACGGACCGGGTGCTCGGAAAATCGGTGGCGCTGCTCGCAGGCCTCGCGAGGCAACATGCTTCCGCGGTCATGCTCGGCCGCACCATGATGCAGCCGGCGATCCCGATTACTGCCGGGATCAAGATTGCCCGCTGGGCGCGGGCATTGAGTCGCAGCCGAGCCCGTCTTTCTGAAGCCGCCGGTCGCGCGCTCTGCGTGCAGATGGGCGGGCCCGTCGGCACGCTGGATGCGCTCGGACCGAAAAGGGTGCAGGTCCGCAAAGCCGTGGCCGGGCGCCTGGGCCTCGCGGACGCTCCCTCCTGGCACAGCCATCGCGATGAGTTCCTCGCGCTCGCGTCCAGCATCGCGATCCTGATTGCGGCGATAGGCAAGATCGCGCGCGATGTCGCCCTCCTTTCCCAGCCCGAGGTCGGCGAGATGCTCGAATCGGCGCCCAGAAAAGGGGTTGGAAGCTCCAGCGCCATGCCGCACAAACGCAATCCCGTCGCCTGCCTTCAGGCGATCGCCGCCGCAACCCGCGCGCCCGGCCTGATGGCAACCTTGCTGCACGCCGGGCAGGAGCACGAGCGCGCCATAGGCGGCTGGCAGGGAGAACTCGCCACCTTCCCGGAGCTTGTCGATGCGCTCGGCGGATCGCTGGATGCACTGGAGCGCATCTCGGTTGGCCTCGTCGTCGATCCTGCGAAGATGAAGAGCAACCTCGAAGCCCTGCAGGGGCTCGTATTCTCCGAGAGGCTCTCGCGTGTGCTGATGCAGAGCATGGATCGCGCCGCCGCGCAGTCCCAGGTCGACGACTGGTGTGCGGCTGCGGTCACCGGGCGCCGGCACCTGAAAGAGGTCGCGGCCTCAGCCGCGCCCGGCCTCGACACCGAAACGGCGTTCTCGCTGGAGGCACTCGTCAAGGAACTTTCGCCCGTGCTCGAGGAAGAACTCGCCGGGCTCTGACTGCGAACTGGCTACTGCGCGTCGGGCTGCTTCATCGGCTGGGCCCGGTCGAATGCCTCGACCTGCATGCACGCATCGAAGACGCGCATCGTCACCGGATAGGGCGCGAGATCGCACTCATATCGTTGCGCGTTGAAGATCTGCGGAACGAGACAGCAGTCGGCGATCGTCGGCGTGTCCCCTTGGCAGAGTCTGCCGGTCCCGGCCGTCCGCGTGAGGTCGGCCTCGAATTTCGACAAACCCTCGGCAATCCAGTGCCGGTACCAGGTGTTGATGCCCTCCTCGCTCTGGCCGAGACCGCGCTTGAGATGCTGCAGCACGCGCAGGTTGTTCAGCGGATGGATCTCGCACGCAATCAGCAGGGAGAGCGATCGCACCCTCGCCCGTTCCAGCAATCCCTTAGGCAGCAGCGGCGGCGACGGATGCTTCTCTTCCAGGTACTCGAGGATGGCGAGCGACTGCGTCAGCAACTGCCCGTCGTCGATCAGAGCCGGCACCAGCTGCTGCGGATTGATCGCGCCGAAGTCGTCCTCCCGGTGCGCGCCCTTGGGCAGCGAAATCGCCGTCGGCTCGTACGAGAGCCCCTTGAGATTGAGGGCGATGCGCACACGAAATGCCGCCGAGCTGCGGAAGAACGTGTAGAGCTGCATAGCGGACTCTGGCTGGCTAAAGGGCGGGGACGATCTTGACGCGCAAATCGGTGAGCCCGTCGATGTGCGCGAGCAAGTCGTCACCGGGCTGCACCGGCCCCACGCCGGCCGGCGTACCGGACATGATGATGTCGCCCGGCTCCAGCGTGTAGTACTGCGAAAGGTACTCGATCTGCTCGGGGACCGACCAAATCATGTCGGCCAGGTCCGCCTTCTGGCGTTCCTTCCCGTTTACGACCAGCGTAATTGCGCCTTTGGACGGGTTGCCGAACTGCGACGCCGGCGTCAGGGCCGCGCATGGGGCGGCCTCATCGAAGTTCTTGCCGAAATCCCAAGGACGCCCCTTGTCCTTGCCCGCCTGCTGCAGGTCCCGGCGGGTCATGTCCAGGCCGACTCCGTAACCGAAGATGTGCGAAGCGGACTCCTTCGCGGTGATGCGCCGGCCACCCTTGCCGATCGCCACCACCATTTCGGTTTCGTAGTGGTAATTGGTGGTCCTGGCGGGGTAGTGGACGCTGCCGCCGCCGGGAATCAGCGCGAACTCCGACTTGAGAAAGAAGAACGGCTGCTCGCGGCCGTCACCGCCCATTTCCTTCTGGTGCTCGACGTAGTTGCGGCCGACGCAGAAAATGCGCCGGACCGGGAAAGTATCGGACGAGCCGGTGATCGCAAGCGCGGGTGGGGTCCAGAGGGGAATTGCGTACGCCATGAATGCCTCGCAGGGGTGATTTCCGGAAAGGGTGGGATTCTAGTCATTATCCGGCCAGCTCGCGCTCGATCTGCTCGCGCAGCTTGAAGCGCTGGATCTTGCCGGTCGCGGTGCGCGGTAATTCGGTCACGGCGCGGATCCATTTCGGCCGCTTGTGGCGCGGCAGGTTCGCTTCGCACGCGCGCGTCGCCGCCGAGATCGCGGCCTGCGGATCCGAGCCCGCGGTCACGAAGAGCGCGAGCCGCTCGAATCCGTCGGCATCGCTCACCCTCACGCAGGCCGCCTCGGCAATCAGGCCGTCGGCAATCGCCGCTTCCTCAAGCTCGCCGGGCTGAACCCATTGGCCGGCAATCTTGATGAATTCGTCCGCACGACCCTGGTGCGCGTAGAAACCTTCGGCATCGCGCACGAAGATGTCCTTCGTGCAGAACCACCCATCCTGGAAGTGCTCCCGGGTAGCCTCCGGCCGGTTCGCATAGCCGGACGAAAGCGCCGGGTGGCGAACCCACAGTACGCCCGGCTCGCCGACCGCAGCAGCATCGCCAGCGTCGTTCATTAGTCGGGCGGTTACACCGGCGAGGGGTATTCCGGTGCGCGCCGGGCTCGCTTCTCCCGGCGGCGTCATCATGGTGACGCAAAAGGTTTCGGACATGCCGTAGAGGGAAAGGATCTCGCCCCCGGTGGCAGCCTGCCAGCGGTCGAGGACCTGCGCCGGGAGTCGCTCGCCAGCCGCGACGAAATGGCGCACCGCCGCAAACGGCATGAGCAACTCCGCGGGCAGGCAAAGCAGGCGGCGATAGAAGGAGGGCACGGAGAAAAAAGCCGATGGCTTGTGGCGGGCGACGATTTCACCAGCATTCGCCGCTTCTACCGCGTCAGGACAAAGCACCGACGTGGCCCCCAGCGCAAGCGGACCAAGGAGCGCATGCTCAAGGCCATAAGCGAAGAAGAGCTTCGAGGTCCCGAAGACCACCGCCCCCGCCCGGACACCAAGCACGTCGCGCATCGCGGCGCCTGCGGGCAGGACGTCCTTGTGAGCGTGCACGATGCCCTTGGGATGCCCTGTCGTACCCGAGGAATAGAGCCAGAAAGCCGCATCCGAGGGCTGCGTCCGGATCGGGTGCTCGAGGGAGGCCCGCTGGACGAGAAGGGCGCGCCAGCGCGAAAGCCCGATGCAACCCTTGCCCGAGAACGGCGCAACGACGTGCTCGAACTCGTCCTCGCACAGGAAGAACCGGGCCGCGCTGTCTTCGAACATGAACTGGAGATCGGCGACCGGCAGCTTGCCATTTACCGCAATCGCGACCGCGCCCGCCCACACTGCGCCCAGCCAGGCCGCCGCAAACTCCGGCGTGTCCCGCAGCAGGATCAGGACCCGGTCGCCCGGCGTGGTGCCAAGCGCGCCCCAGGCCGCAGCCGCCTGCTTCATGCCAGCGGCGAGCTCTTCGAAGCTGACCTTCGCTTCGCCGCAGACCAGCGCGGTGCGCCGGCCATGACGCGCGAGCGCGGCGGCACCCAACAGGTGTTCGGCTGCGTTCATAGTCAAGCATGCTAAT
>CAZZDV010000105.1:0-13163 GCA_964652785.1 uncultured Bordetella sp. | reverse complement strand
CGCGTCACGCAGGGACCGATCGATCCGCGTGCCTTGTCGCGGCTTCCGGCGCGCGACTGGACGCTGCTGGTCAACGGCGTGAACCTCCACTCGGCGCGCGCCGACGAACTGCTGCAGCGTTTCGCATTCGTGTCCTGGGCGCGGCTGGACGATGTGATGGTGAGCGATGCTTCCGACGGTGGAGGCGTCGGTCCGCATGTCGATTCGTACGACGTGTTCCTCCTGCAGGGACCGGGCCGGCGCCGCTGGCGGCTCATGGCGCCGGGCGCACGCCCGTTCAAGCTGGTCGCGGGCGCTCCGCTCAGGCTGATCGACGGATTCCGGCCCACCGAGGAGATGATTCTCGAACCGGGAGACATGCTCTACCTGCCGCCCGGCTGGGGACACGAAGGCACCGCGCTCGGACCCTGCCAAACTTACTCGGTCGGCTTTCGCGCTCCGGGAGGCGCGGAAATCTCCGCGGCGTTCCTGGACTTCCTGCACGAGCGCGGATTCGGGGACGTGCCCTACCGGGATCCCGGCCGAAAACCAGCGACACATCCCGCGCTCATCGACGCTCACATGATCGACCATGCCGCCAAGGCCATCGGGCGCATCCGCTGGAATCGCGCGGACGTCGCTCGCTTTCTCGGGCGCTACCTTTCGGAACCCAAGCAGCACGTGGTTTTCGATCCGCCCGCCCGTCCCCTGGGCCCAGCGGCATTTGCGCGCAAGCTCGGGACCGCGCGCGTGAGGCTCGATCCGCGTACCCGCATGCTCACGCAGGCCAGCCGCCTCTACGTGAATGGCGCGGAGTTGGCCGTCCCTGCCCGGACCCGCAAAGCGCTGCAAGAGCTCGCCGACCGGAGGGAGATCGAAGGCGCCCGGCTTGCGCGCACCGGAGCCATGGAATTAATCTACGACTGGTACAGGCACGGATATCTCGAGCTCGGGGACCCACCATGACGGATGCCGGCAACGCCCAAACGGACTCGCCCCAGGAGTATTTCCGGTTCGATACCGAGGCCGATTTCCAGGTGGCGGTCGACAAGCTTTTCCAGCAGCCCGGGCGCGAGTTGCGCGTGTTCGATTCGAACCTCTCGGTGCTCAAGCTCAATTCGCCTGCGCGCATCGACCAGCTCCGCGAATTCCTTGCCGCGAACCGTGCAAACCGCGCCTGCATGGTCGTGCACGACACCGACCATGTGACCCGCCACTGCCCCCGCCTGATGAACCTGCTTTCGAGATACAACCACGCGTTGCAGATCAATCGCACATCGGATGAGATCCGCGAGCTGCAGGACAGCTTCATGGTGCTCGACAGGAACCACTACGTCAGGCGGCCGGTCGCCCGCTTCTTCCGCGGGGCCGCCGGCATCAACGACGAAAGCGAAGCACTGGTGATGCGATCGCGATTCCAGGAGATCTGGAATGCTTCCTACCCCGCGGTCTCGAGCACCACGCCGGGGCTCTGACGCCGCCCGCAGTCGGGGGCAAAAATCGGCGGTGATATAATTTCGGGCTGGCACGAGACCTCATGCCATCTTCGTCTTTCGTCAATTTTCTCTGGGAGAGAAACCAAATGAACAAGTCACTACTGCTCGCCGCCATGATGGCGGTCGCGCTTGCTGCCTGCAGCAAGACCGAAGCCCCGAAACCGCCGCCTGCGCCGCCGGCCCCGCCGCCCGTCGTCGTCACGCCCGCACCGGCCCCCGCGCCGGCGCCCGCCGCCGACGCAGCGAAGGATGCAGCTGCCGGCGCCGCCGATGCAGCCAAGGGTGCAGCCGAAGCCGCCAAGGGCGCGGCCGATGCAGCCAAAGGCGCAGCCGAAGCCGCCAAGGGCGCGGCAGAAGCGGCCAAGAAGTAACCTTCCTGGCGTTCAAGGAAACGGCGGCCCTGCGGGGCCGCCGTTTTTTCGCCTACCTCAGCTCGCGCCAGGTGAAACCCTGCTCCTGGTCCGCAAGCCCCACCCACTCTTCTGCGCACCCGAGCGCCTGCGCAAGCGCACGGCGCGCCAGGTCCGGCCGGTTGTTCTGCTGCGAAAGATGCGCGCCGATCACGTGCTGCAACCGAGACCGGTCGAGGCTGGCAAGCAATGCGCTCGCCTGGCCGTTGTCGAGGTGGCCGAAAGGCCCGGAGATGCGCTGCTTGAGCCATTTCGGGTAGCCGCTGGCCAAGAGCAGGTCGAGATCATGGTTGCACTCGAGCACAAGGCCATCGCAGCCCGTCAGGGCCTCTTCGACATGGCGAGTCGGCGCGCCGATATCGGTGAGTACGCCGAGCCTGAACGCGCCATCCGAAAGGACGAACTGCACCGGCTCGCGGGCATCGTGCGGCACCGTGTAGGGCAGCACCTGGATGTCCCCCACCGCAAAGGGGGTCCGCGCATCGACGATATTGACGGACACGGTCGCGGCTTCGTCAGCCTTTCCCGCTTCGATGCTCGCCCGGAGAGTGCCGTGCGTGATCCAGACCGGGATGCGGTGTTTCAACGCAAACGCAAACACGCCGCCGACGTGGTCGTCATGCTCGTGAGTGACGATGATGCCGGTGATGTCGCCGGGCTCGTGACCCAGCCGCGCGAGGCGCCGGGCCGTGTCACGCGGTGTAAGGCCGCAGTCGAGCAGCAGGCGCGAGGCGCCTACTTCGACGAGCAGGCAATTGCCCTTGCTGCCGCTTGCCAGCGACGCAAAGCGGATCATTCGTCGAAGCCGATCATGCGGTGATGCTGGGGCCGGGCCGCTCCCTACTTGAGCTGCTCGTGCAGCAGCGAGAGGATCCTGCGCGCGGTCGGTGAGCGCTCCACGCCGCCGTCCTTGCCCAGGACCTGGACCTGGCTGCGCTCGCCTCCTTGGCTAACCACCACGCGATACTGCTCGGCGGTCACCTTGGATGCGTTGCTCTTCCAGAAGGCCAGCTTCGAGAGGAGCCCCGGCTTTTCGCCGTCGATCCTCGCCATGTCCCTCTCGGGATCCGCATAGCGCACGAAGTAGAGGCCTTTCTGGCGGTTGCGGTCCTCGACCGTGAAGCCAACGCGATCCAGCGCCAGCCCGACACGCCGCCATGCGCGGTCGAAGGGCTCGAGCACCTCCAGCCTGTCGCTGCCATCGGGCTGCTTGGTGAGCGCGGCACGCTGTTCTTCGCGCGTGACCGCGAGGATCTGCTTGGCGTTTTCTTCTTTCGCGCCAAGACGGATCATCAGGCGGCGCAGGAATTCGGCTTCGAGCTCGGGATCGGCCGGACGCGGCTGCCACTTGGTTTCCGATTTGGCCTCGGTCGTATAGATTTCCATCATCCCGCGGTGGCTCAGGTAGATCTCGGTGGTCTTGAGATCGTTGCCACGCTCCAGCCTCGTCCTGAACTTGTCCCGCTCCGGCGTCGAATACAGGTTGTCGATGACCCTGCCCAGCGTCCGGCGCAGGAAATCCTGCGGGATCTTGGCGCGGTTCTCCGCCCAGTCGGTTTCCATAAGGCCGGTTTCGGCGTTCTCGGCTTCGACGAGGAAGCCGTTCTCCTGCCAAAACTCCTTGACCAGCGGCCAGAGCTTTTCCGGCGACTCGTTGATCACCAGCCAGCGCTGGGTGCCGGAGCGCTCGATGCGCATCGTCTCGACGGTCGGGAGCACACCGGTCGACCCGGGCGCGGGCTGCGCGCGCCGCTCGGCCTGGTAGCCCGATAGCGTGGTGGCCGCCTTGACGTCGGGCACGACATAGCGATTGTCGCGCGTCGGCGCGGTGAGGTCGGGCGGGATCTCGAGCGACGGGAGCTGACCGGCGGACTTGTAATCCACCCTGCGTCCGCTGGTCGCGCCTTCAAGGAGTTCCTGCGCCGTGCTGCAGCCGCTCAATCCGGTGACCGCGCCCATGAGCGCGGCGACGGCCGCTGCCAACCTGAATTGCCTGACTTCCAATTTCATTCCTCTTCCCTCGACTACGCGACGCGAAGCCCGCTTGCCGCGGCCTTCGTCGTGTTGATTCCTGCATCGTTCATTGCCCCGCGCACCACTTCGAAGAAAGACTCCGAAAGCGGCGTCATCGGCAGGCGGATACCGCCGCCGACGAGGCCCATTTGCTGAAGCACCCACTTGACCGGGATCGGGTTGGCTTCGACGAACAATTTCTGGTGCAGCCCCAGCAGCCGCATGTTGATTTCGCGCGCTTTCACCACTTCGCCGCGCAACGCGGCCGCGCACATCTCGTGCATCAGGCGCGGCGCGACGTTGGCCGTAACCGAAATCACGCCATGCCCGCCCAGCAGGATCACGGCGAGCGCTGTCGAATCCTCGCCGCTGTAGATCGCGAAACCCTTCGGCGCGCGCTTGATGAGGTCCGTCGCGCGCTCGATGTTGGCCGTTGCATCCTTGATCCCGATCACGCCCGAGACCTGTGACAACCGGATTGTCGTGTCGTTCGACATGTCCGCCACGGTTCGGCCCGGCACGTTGTAAAGGATCATCGGGATGTCGACGGCTTCGGCCACCTTGCGGAAATGGCGATACAGCCCTTCCTGCGTGGGCTTGTTGTAGTACGGCACCACCGAGAGGCAGGCTGCAGCGCCGGCTTTCCTGGCCGATTCGGTCAGCTCGATCGCCTCGGCAGTGGAGTTGCCCCCGGTTCCAGCGACGATGGGGATGCGTCCCCTGGCGTGCTCGACCGCGACCCGGATGAGTTCCTTGTGCTCGTCGAAGTCCACCGTGGGCGATTCACCGGTCGTGCCGACCACGACGATGGCGTCGGTGCCTTCAGCGACGTGGAAATCGATGAGACTGCGAAAACTGGCCAGATCGAGCCGGCCATCGTCATGCATCGGGGTGGCAATTGCGACCAGGCTACCTGTGATCATGGCGGACCCCTTCTCTGGGTTGATCTAACCTGAAATTTTAACCGAATCAGAGGCCTCAAGGCTCCAGTTTGTGGTCGAGCGCCTCGCTTCGAACCGCGCAAATGCGTTGAATCAAGGCGGGTTTTCCGCGCTCGACCAAGCCCTGCTCGAAACCTGTGACGACCAAGCGGCCGGCGAAGGCCGACAGCAGTTCGTCCCGCCCGAGCAGGAAACGCGGGTTAGACGGTTTTCCGTAGCGCTCGTTCCCCGCAAGGAAGGTTTCGTAGACCAGGACGCCGCCCGGAGCCAAGGCGTCTGCGATGTTCGTAAACAATGGTCGATGGAGGTAGTTGCATACGACGACCGCATCGAACGTCCCGGCGTGGAAGGGCCAGGGGCTGTCATTTTCCAGGTCCGCCTGCAGCGTCCAAATGCCGGGGAGGCCCGCCAGGCTCGCTAGGGTGTTCGGGTCGACGTCGCATGCGGTCACCTCGTAGCCGCGGGCCGCGAAAAAGCGCGCGTGCCGCCCACGGCCGCTGGCAAGGTCAAGGACTTTTCCGCCCGGATGCACCAGGTGCGCCCAGCGCGTCACCCAGTCGGAAGGCACGAGGTCGGGATGGTTCATCCGTCGGCCCGGCCCCTACTTCAACTTCCTCACCTGAGGCAGGTCGCAGTCGAGGATCGCCTGCCGGAGCACTTCGATCGCCTGCGGACGCGGAAAACTCTTGCGCCATGCGATCGCGACCCGTCGCTCAGGCACCGGCTTTGAAAACGGCCGCACGCGGATCAGGTCGTTGTGGCTTTCGCCCGCGCCGACCGACGTGCTCGGCAGGACTGTCATGCCGACGCCGCTGGCCACCATCTGCCGGATCGTCTCCAGCGACCCGCCTTCGAGCGAGCGCTGCACTCCGCTGCCCGAGCGATGCACCGACGAGCAGAACTCCAGCACCTGGTCACGGAAACAGTGCCCGGCGCCGAGGAGCAGCAGGCTTTCGCGCGTCAGCTCGTCGGCCGGGATGCTCTTCCTCTTCTCCCACGGATGGCCTTGCGGCATCGCCACGAGGAACGGCTCGTCATAGACCGCGCGGGTCGAGATGCCGGGTTCCTCGAACGGCAAAGCAACGATGATCGCGTCGACTTCGCCCTGCTTGAGCGAATCGGCGAGCTTGTGCGTGAAGTTCTCCTGGATCATGAGCTGCATCGCAGGCGCAGTGCGCCGCAGGATCGCAATGAGCTTCGGCAGGAGGTACGGGCAGATCGTGTAGATCGCGCCGAGGCGCAAGGTCCCGGAGAGCGGGTCTCCGCCCGCCCGCGCGATCTCGCGGATGCGCGCGGCTTCCTCGAGCACGCGCTGGGCCTGCTCGACGATCCGCGCACCCGTGGGCGTGACCGACACTTCGCCGGGTCCGCGCTCGAAGAGCGGCGTGCCGAGCTCTTCCTCGAGCTTCTTGATCGCGACGGACAATGTGGGCTGCGATACGAAGCACGACTCGGCCGCCCGGCCGAAATGCCGCTCGCGCGCGACTGCCACGACGTAACGAAGTTCGGTGAGCGTCATCTGGGCGCGCTCGCGGGCACCTGCTCGCGGATGAATGCATGAATGGCGGCAATCAGCTCTTTTTCCTTGCCCGCGTAGAAGTGATCCGCGCCCGCGATCTTCAACTGCCGCGACCCGGCGATCGCGCCGATGGACAGGCGTCGCCGCCAGTCCGCACGCAGCACGCTGGGCAGGTCGTTCTCGCCGTACACGTCGAACATGGGCACCTTCACGTTGCGCAGGCTGCCGTACCCGCCGGTGAGTCCCATGCTGATCCACGCCGCGAACGGCGCGTCGGCCGTCTCCTCGAAATGCACGTTGCTCATCCACGATCCCATGCTGTGAGAAAGCAGCACGATGCGCCGATGGCCCTTGTCGCTCAACCACCTGCCAGCACTGCGGATGCGCTCGACCGCGTCCGGGAACACCGTGGGGTAGTAGTCCGCGAGCGCCGCGTCGGCTTTCTGCACCGGCATCTGGATCGACAGCGTCGTGTAGCCCGCGTCGGCGAGGCTCGTGCGAAGCGTGCCGATCAGGCCATGGTCGGGATGCACGCCCACGCCGTGCACGAGCAGCACCGCCGCCGGGGCATTGCGCGTTTCAGTCAGCAGTCCGAGAAACTTCCTCGAGCCCGGCCCGTCCAGCCAGAGCGCATCGCCGACGACCAGCCCGGGCACGACCTCGTCGGCCCAGCGCTTCTCGCGATCGAAATCCTGCGCCAGCAACTGCAGCGGCACCATCAGCGCCGCAAGCAGGACCGCGAAGCAGGGGCGCGCCATGGCGGTTTAACGCTTGCGTGAGAGCAAGTACATCGGAATGCCCATCAGCATGACGACGATGCCGCCAAGGACCGCCGCACCGAAGCTCGGCCCATACGGGCCGCGGATGAAATCGACGCTCGAATACAGCATGTAGGCGCACATCGCGCAGAACGCGAGCGGCACGATCGGGTACCCCGGCACGCGGAAAGCGGGCTTCGTGGCCTCAGTGTCACGCGAGCGGAATACGAAGAGCGTGATCCCCGTGAGCAGGAAGAAGGTCCAGAACACCGGCGACGTATACGCCACCATTGCCGAGAATCCGTCCGGCGTGAATGCGCTCGCAAAGATGAGGATCAGCGTCACCGCGCCCTGCCAGGCCAACGCCGTGGCCGGCGTGCTGCCGGCTTCGCGCCAGCGCCCGAGATGCGCGAAGGCGACAAAATCGCGCCCGAATGCGAAGCTCGCGCGGGCGCCGGTGAAGATCGCCGCATTCATTGTCGTGATGGCCGAAACGCACACGATGATCGCAAGGATCATGGCGCCCTTGTCACCCGCGATCATGCGCATGACATCGGCTGCGACGGCCTTCGACTCCTTCATGCCCGTGATCCCGAGCGCTGCGAGGTAGCCGATGTTGACCAGCATGTAGAGCGCGGTCACCGCAACGATGCCCCATACCAGGATGCGGGTCATGTTCCTCTTGGGGTCGCGCACCTCGCCGCCGAGGTAGGCGGCTTCGTTCCAGCCGCCATAGGTGAGCAGCACGAAGATCATCGCGAGGCCGTAGGAGCCGCCTGCGGAGGCCGCCGGCGCGACCGCAGCAGGTTGCGCCGCCGCATTGCTGCCTGAGTTGCCGACGGCGATCCCGCCGATCGCCACGCTGAGCAACCCGAGGATGAGCAGCGTCTCCATGACTTTCTGCAGGCTCTTGCTCTGGAGCGTGCCCGCGAGGTTGAGCGCCGTGAGCGCGATCACGCTGATCGCGGCGTAGATCGCGGCGCTGTACTTGCCCAGCGGCAGGATCTGCGTGGCATAGTCGCCGAAGACGAAGGCGACCGCGGCGATCGCGCCGGTCTGGATAACGGTGATGCGCGACCACGCGAACATGAAGGCCGTTCCCGGCCCCAGCCCGCGCGAGAGGAAAGCGTATTCGCCGCCGGTATCGGCATGGCGAGATGCGAGCTCCGCGTACACGAGCGCGCCCGCAAGCGAGATCAGGCCGCCCGCCAGCCAAACAAGCAGGAATTCGGTGCCCGAGGCAACGTTTCCGGCGACGATCGAGGGCGCCTTGAAGATGCCAACGCCGATCACCATGCCCACCATCAGGAACACGCCGTCGAAAACCGACAGCAGCTGCCTGGGGTTGCTTCCCGCCTGCCCGCCTTCTATCTTTTTCTTGTCGCCGTCCATGGCACCGTCCGTTGTTGTTCTCCATCCGAGACGAGCACCTCGCCCGTCATCCGGTCCCCGCTTATTGTGCCCTTGAACAGGTGGTTCCACGCTTTGCCGTTCACCAGGCCCGTGACCGCCATCTTGATCTCGACGCCGCGCAGCCGGGTGGCCCGCACGGTGAGGTCGCGCCCGCCGCCGCGGCCGCGGCGGTTGGCTGCGCGAAGCGTGATCGCCTGAAATTCCTGGCCGATGTCGAACTCCCAGCGCCCGCCGTGCTGCGGGATGTCCGCCACCCAAAACCCGCGCGCGTCGGCCGGCACGATCCACAGGTGGATGCGGGACTTGCCGCCCAGCCCGACCGGCTTTTCGGGCGTGCGCAGCTCGATGGTCTCGTCCGGCTCCCACTCGCGCATGTTCCAGTCGTGCGAAACCAGGCGCGTGCCGGGCTTGAGGGTGAGCAGCTTGGGCCGAAGCCGGAGGTTGACCTCGGGCAGCAGGTACATGGTAATTACCGAAGCCTTCGTGAGGTCGGTGTCGAAAAGGTCCTGCGAAGCGAACTCGGCGCGATCGGCCACACCCGCCACCCTCGCGTTTTCGCGCGCCTTGGTCACCAGCGAGGGGTCGATGTCAATGCCGAATGCGCGCGCGCCGCGTTGAGCTGCGCCGATAACGATTCGGCCATCACCCGACCCGAGGTCGATCACGTAGTCGCCCGCACCCACATCGGCGATGCGCAGCATGCGATCGACGACCTCTTCGGGCGAGACGACGAAAGGCACCGTGCCGTCGTCCCAGGCCCAGCTCTGCGCATGGGCAGTGACGAGGCCCAACGTGCAGAACGCGGCTGCCGCCAGGGCGCGCAGCCTCATCGCGCGCGGAAACGTCATTGCCGCTGCGCGTTCCAAACCGAGCGCTCCGGCGAACGCGTGCCGGTCAGCATCTCGCCCTCGATGCGCTGCCCGCGGATGCGACCCAGCAGGCGGTGCACGCCATCGCGCCCGGCAAGCCGGCCCTCGACGACGATATGGATGTCTTCGCCAAGCAGGCGCGCGGCCTTCACCATGAGCGGCTTCGTGTCATCGGTGCGCTTCGGTACATTGCTGGTGATGCTCGCCTTGATCATCTGGAAACGCTGGTCGATGTCGATGGCGATGCGCTCGCCGCCGATCTCGCTCGTCCAGCGGCCGCGAGCGTCGCCGGGCACGATCCAGAGGAAGACCTGGCTGATGCCGACCGGCGCCACGGGCTTGTCCGGCACGCGGATCGAGGTCCATTCGTCCGGCAGCCAGTCGCCGAGGTCGTAGTCGTGCGCGACGATGCGCGTGCCCGGCCTGAGCTCCTTGAGCAGCTTGGGGCGCAGTTCCATCGCGACGTTCGGCAACAGGTAGAAAGCAACCACCGTGGCCTGCGAGAGGTCGGTTTCGAACAGGTCCTTCACCTCGAACCTGACTTTGCCTGACACGCCTTCGGCTACCGCATTCCTGCGCGCAAGCTCGACCAGCGGCGGATCGAGGTCCACGCCAAGGCCGCGGGTCCCATAGCGCTTGGCTGCGGCAATCGGGATGCGCCCATCGCCCGAGCCGAGGTCGATCAGGTAGTCGTCGGGGCCGACGTCGGCCATGCGCAACATGCGATGCACGACCTCGTCCGCGCTGATGACGAACGGGGTGAAATTGTCGTCCTGCGCGATTACAGGCCCCGCGGTGGGCACCGCGCCCAAGGCAACCAGTGCGATCGCCAGGACGCGTCTAAGGAGGGTGCATTTCATGAAAGGCGCCATGATAGCCGATACGGACCGCACGTACTCAATGGCGGTATATTGACAGGAGACCCAAGCGTGGCGCGGGGGTTACGTTAAAATTGGCAGTATTTCTACTTCTCACCATCGGCCGATTTCTGCACGTTCTGCTGCATCTGTTCCATGGACTGGCCGATCTTCTTCTCGGCTTCGCTCAGGGTTTTCCTGCCGGCTTCGAGCTCCTTCTGCTTGAGCGCGGCCGCGGTGGCCGCGGTGCTTGCGGATTCGACTCCGCAGCCGGGCATCGCGGCTGCAAACGCAACAACGACCAGGACGTTGAACTTTCTCATCGCGCTCCTCCCTCGGCGTGAACGGGAATCATAGCGCGTTCGGCCAGAACCGCGCCCTTGCCTCCGTAGCTCAGTGGTAAGGGGGCAGACTGATACTCGTTCACTAGAGTCCGAGCTTCTGCCGGAGGATCGCAACGCTCTGATCGCGTTTGCCGGCTTCCATTTTTGCCACGTTTTGAAGCTTGAAGCGCACTCCTGGCAGCTGGTCGATCCCCTTGATGTCCAGCAAGGTCCAATCAGCTGCGCCTTGCTGAATCGAAATCAAGAATTGCCTCTCTTGCTCGGTAAGATCTGAACGCAATGTGCCGATCAGGCGTTCACGGGCTGTAGTCAGATCCTCGTATTGCACTGGTCGACTCGTCATACCTCTAAAGTGTGATTCATACAATTCACGAACGTCCTTTCGCGGCGGATCGATCAATTCGCTCATCGGGCGAGCATGGCTTGCGAGCAAGACAACAACTGCCTGCCGAATCTGGGTGGTAATGCCTTCGTTTTCGAAAAGCAGTTTCACGTCGAACAGATCTCGCGGATGTTGGCGATCCAGCGCTGCGCAGATCTTTCCGCCGTAGAGATCAGCGAGTGAAACGGTATTGATCGAGACCGCGCGCTCAAAGAGGGTCTCGGCGGTATTCACCAGCTGTCGCTCTTCGCAACCGAATACCGTTCCGCGGTTGTTGATGCTCGGTTCGATAATTATTTGCACACCGCTTGAACGAACGAATAGTCTCGTAACGCGCTTACTCTCGCCGAGACTTTCGACGACTTCCGCCTTCAGCGTTTCCTTTAAGGTGCCGGAAATACGCCACAAGGCAGCTTCGATTGCTTGCAGTGACTCCGAACGCAATTGCACGGGAACGTAAGCCAGATCGATGTCCACCGACAGTCGCGGCATGTCGCGCACGAACAAATTGATTGCAGTGCCGCCTTTCAGAGCAAAGCACTTCTCCGCAGCGACGGCGGGGATCGATCGCACCAGCAGGTCAGCTTGTCTGTAGAAGCGGCTGTCCTTCATAGGCGTTCGGTGTCGGACTCACTGGATTCGTCGTCGGAGGGGAGTATTAACTGATACTTTCGGTGAAGGCGGCCGCCTTTCGTTCCCTTGGCCAGAACACGTTTGCCTTTCCCGAGGTTGGTCTTCGAGAGATCGAGCTTCTCTACCCAACCATGCTGCGCCTCCTCAGCCAGGACCAGAAAGAGCCGCTTTACTTTGATCGAGTTGCAGGATTCGAGCAGCTGTTGGATGAGCACCGGGCGCAGCGATGTCAAACCGCGCATTAGCAACCTGGCTTCGTCGAGTGACTCCTTCTCTGGAACAAAATGAAGCAGTTCCATCATCGCGCGCTCGCGCGTGGAGACCTGGAGCGCCAGATCTCGAGATGCGTGTTCGGTCATGCCTAGATCTGTTGGAAACAAGTTTGTCGCGCTGTGGACCACCTTGACTCCCCAACGGTGCTTTCGGAACCATGCAGGAAGCCTTTCTCCTTGTTCACTGTAGAGCGTGAGGCGCCCGCCGCCCAGCGGGAGAAAATGTGCGTCCCCAAGTAGTTCGAGAGCGGTTTTCCCGCCCGGGTGCACACTCATGTGCATCAATTGCTGCATCGACCAGAGGGCGCCGGTCCAATCGATATGCGCATCGTCGGCGCGCACGTAGACGCCGTGACCTATCCGACGAAGCCAAGAGCTTTTTCTATATATTTCAGCTAGTTGCCTAGATATGCCCTGGTCTCGAAGCCAACTTGCAGGCCCAACCACACCCTTCGGCCAGCGGGCCAGCAATTGGTTTATTTTGCTGCGAGATTGACTATCCATGATTGTCTATATGGCGTCTAAGAAAACCACGCAGAATAGATGGATTGCTTTAATTCTAAATAGGCAATATCTTATTGTCAATCTCGATAAAAATTAAACCATCCCTCTCTCTGCAGCACTGCCCGCCAAAGCTGTTCCGACGTCAACACAGTCGGCACCAAATGTCTTTGGGTCAGCTTTCAGCCGTGCGGGAATAGCCGGTGCCGGGGCGACCGTTGTCATTGGCATGGGAACGGATGCGTTGGCCTATGCGAATGGCGAAATGACGGGAGAAGAGCTGCTCTGCAACTCTGGAAAGCACGCATTCCGAGCGGGAGCGTCCATGGGCGGCGCTAAGATTTGCGCAGCGGTCGGAACAGTGATCTGCCCTGGCATTGGCACGGCAGTAGGTAGGGGCCGTCATCGGTGGGATTGCCGGAGCCGTTGGTGGGGAGCAACTCTTGGCGCATTCTGCAGAAATAACGGAAGCTGCATTTAAAGCGCTCTCGACTTGGGCCCGCTCCTGAGAGCCTTCAGATTAATTGCCTTCTTTGCGCGTTAGGATTTGGTGCGGGCGGCGCAAAAAGAGGCAGTGATGCCATTGCCCGCCATCACAATTCCATCACACTGTCGTCTCAGAAAAGCGGTTGGGGAAGGGAGTTAAACTTCCAGCTGTCGTAGAATTTCAGACTGTTCTAAGCGTGTGAAGCGCAAGACATTTGAGACGTTGAATCATCTCCGCCCCCGTAGCTCAGTGGATAGAGCGACCCCCTCCTAAGGGGTAGGTCACACGT
>CAZZDV010000104.1:0-13278 GCA_964652785.1 uncultured Bordetella sp. | reverse complement strand
ACTCGGCCCGGCGCCGCGGGGAGTAGACCTCGACCGCCATTGCGACGGCGGGCCGGATATGAATTCCGTCGTCGGATTCCTCAAAAACCACCATGCCGCCTTCCTTGAGACCGAACCGGCGGCGCAATTTGGCGGGGATGACGAGGGTGCCGTTACGGCCCAACTTGCTGGATTCCATTTAACAGAATCTAAGAAAATGAGATTTTCACACATTAACACGCCTGGCCGGTTCCAGGAATGTGATTCAGTCAGTCCAGCCGGTCGAGCTGCGGCGCGCAAGTCGAGGGGTCGGATTCCGTACAATGCGGCCATGAACCCCCTCCCCACCAGCGTTCGCATCGTAGAAATGGGGCCGCGCGACGGCCTTCAGAACGAGCCGGGCAACGTCCCGACCGCCGTCAAGCTCGAGCTGATCGACCGTCTGGGTGCCGCCGGCCTCAAGGCGATCGAGGCCACGGCGTTCGTTTCGCCCAAGTGGACGCCGCAAATGGCCGATCACACCGAAGTGCTCGAAGGCATCCGCCGGCGACCCGGCGTGTCCTATCCAGTGCTTACGCCCAATCTCAAAGGGTTCGAAGCCGCGCTCGCTGCGGGAGCCAATGAGGTGGCGATCTTCGGCGCGGCGTCGGAGGCTTTCTCGAAGAAGAACATCAATTGCTCGATCGCCGAGTCGATGGAGCGCTTCCGGCCGGTCGCCGAGGCCGCAGCGAAGGCGAAAGTGAAAGTCCGGGGCTATGTGTCCTGCGTGGTCGCCTGCCCCTACGAAGGGGAGGTCGCACCCGCGAAAGTCGTCGAAGTGGCCAATGCCCTGTTCGAAATGGGGTGCTACGAGGTTTCGCTTGGCGACACCATCGGCGCGGGCACCCCGCTGAAGATCCAGCGCATGATCGAAGCCGTGGCGCGCGCTGTGCCTGTCGGGAAACTCGCCGGCCACTATCACGACACCTACGGCCAGGCGCTGGCCAACATCTACGCTTCGCTGGAGATAGGCGTGGCCACGTTCGACTCGTCGGTTGCGGGCCTCGGCGGCTGCCCGTATGCCGCGGGCGCCTCGGGAAACGTAGCCACCGAAGACGTGCTGTACATGCTGCAGGGCCTGGGCATCGAAACCGGCGTCGACCTCGACATGATCGTCGAAACCGGCGAATGGATCTGCGGCGTGCTCAACCGCGAGCCCGGCTCGAAGGCCGGACGCGCGATCGCTGCAAAGCGCAGGAAGGCGGCATAGGGTTTTGGCGCAATCGCCCTGCGTCGACATCTGCCGCATGGAACCGTCGCGCGACGTCTGCGCCGGCTGCTGGCGGACGCTGGACGAAATTGCCAGCTGGAGCGAGATGACCGAAGCCGAACAGGTCGCGGTGCTAGCGGCCGTTGCCTGCCGCCGCGAGGTCGAGAAATTGCCAAAATAGGCATGCGCATTGGCCTGAACGCCGCTACCCAAGCGGATCTTCATAAAACAATGTTTTTAATTATTGCCTAAAGGTCAGAGAAGTTCCCGTGCCGGCCCTTGCCTGAAGCGAAGCGCGCCGCACCTGCGGCGCCCTCGGCTGCAAAAGCAGGTACCCCGTTTTTCCACTCCAGTTCCATCGCCTCGCGCACGCCGAGCCCCTGCTGGGTACGGACCGAGCGGCGGTCGGCGCGCATGCACACCTGCGGGAAGCGCGCGATCTCGTGCGCCATCGCTTCCGCCGCTTGACGAGAGGTCCCGTCCGGCACGACCTGCTCGCAGCATCCGATGCGCAGCGCCTCGTCGGCCGGCACCTTGCGGCCGGTAAGGATGATCTCCATTGCGCGGCCGGTGCCGACGAGGCGCGGCAAGCGCACCGTGCCGCCATCGATGAGCGGCACGCCCCAGCGCCGGCAATACACGCCGAAATAGGCGGACTCTTCCATGACGCGCACGTCGCACCACAACGCGATCTCGAATCCGCCGGCCACGGCGGGGCCGGCAATGGCGGCGATCACGGGCTTGTCGAGCTCCATGCGGGTCGGCCCCATGGGTCCGCGCGGCGCGGGCCCGCCATCCTCCGGATAGGCGAGCGAGGAAAGCGGCCGCGGGTTGTCGGCGAGCGATGCGCCGTACTTCAGGTCGAAGCCGGCGCAGAACGCGCCGCCCTCGCCCCACAGCACCGCGACCGAAGCGTCCGCGTCTGCGTTGAAGGCGTTGAACGCCGCCTCCAAAGCATCTGCGCTCGCCGGGTCCATTGCATTGCGCGCTTCCGGACGGCTGTGGATGACCGTCCAGACCTTGCCTTGCTTTTCGATGCGTACGCTCATTTTTCCCCCGCCCTCGGGCGCCTGCCGGCGCGTGACTGAATGGTACAGTCCGCCCGAAGGAGGCCACCCGATGCGCAAAGCCATTTGGTATTTCGACGTCATCTCGCCTTACTCGTACCTGCACCTGAAGCGATTCGGCGAGCTGCCGCGGGACCTCGAGATCGACTATCGCCCGATCCTGTTCGCAGGCCTGCTGCGTCACTGGGGACAGAAGGGACCGGCCGAGATCACGCCAAAGCGGCAGTGGACCTATCGCTCCTGCCAGTTCTGGGCGGATTCTCACGGCATCCCGTTCCGATTCCCGGCTGCGCATCCTTTCAACCCGCTGCACTACCAGCGGTTGATCCTCGCCTGCGGCACGACCCCGGACGTGGTGCGCCGCGTGTTCGACCATGTGTGGACCACAGGGAGTGATCCGGCCGACGAAAAGCGGTTTGGCGAGCTTGCGCGTTCGCTCGGCATCGAAGACCTCGCCCGCCTGGGCGCGCCGGAAATGAAGGACACGCTGCGCAGGAACACCCAAGAAGCCGCGGCCGCGGGCGTCTTCGGCGTACCGACATTTGCCGCCGGCAAGGAACTGTTCTGGGGCAACGACTCGATCGAGTTCTTCAACGCATGGCTCGCCGACCCGTCGATCCTCGCCAGTGCCGAGATGCGCCGCATCGATTCGCTGCCGGTTGCCGCGACGCGCAAGACCTAGCGAATTGCAGCCGTGGCAGTTGCCACTTAGACTCGTCGCATGAAGACACCTTTCCTCCGGCGCGTTTCGCGCACCCTCGGCCTGTTCCTCGTCACCGTCGCGCTGCTCACGTCCTGCGTCACCACGCAGACAATCGAGGCCGGCAAACCGCGCCTGGTCGTGTTTTTTGTGGTCGACGGGTTGCCGCAACACCAAGTCCTTGCCTACCGGGATCAGCTTGCGCCCGACGGCTTTGCCCGCTTCCTCGACAGGGGCACGTGGTTTTCCGAAGCGAATTACGGCCACGCGTTTACGGTCACCGCCGCCGGGCATGCAGCGATGCTGACCGGCGCCTACCCGAACCGCAGTGGCATCGTCGGCAACGAATGGCGTGATCGCGTGACGGCTGCGCCCGTGTACAACACCGGCGACGAAGCCCACAAGTACCTGGACAACGCCACTGAGAAACTGGCCGGCACGAGCCCGAAGAACCTGCTGGTGGAATCGGTGGGCGACGTGCTGAAGCGTACACACCCGACGGCGAAGGTGATCGCCGTCTCTGGCAAGGATCGTGGCGCGATCCTCCCTGCAGGCAAGACCGGCACGGCTTACATGTACATGGGCGACAGCGGCCGCTTCGCATCCAGCACGTACTACATGCCCGCGCATCCGTCGTGGGTGACCGCGTTCAACGCGGCGCGTCCGGCGGACCGCTATTTCAAGCAGGCGTGGTCGCCTGTGCTGCCTGACGCGGGCTATGCGCGTTCGCAGCCGGACGAGCGCCCGTGGTACGCCAAGGGGGGCAAGCTGCCCAAGGTGATCGGTGAGGGACAGGAAAAGCCCGGTCCTGCGTTCTACGGCTCGATCCTGCCAACTCCCTTCGGCGACGCCCTGACGCTCGACTTCGCGCGCGCGGCTATGGCAGGCGAAGCGCTCGGCCAGGACGACGTCCCGGACATTCTCGCGATCAGCCTGTCGAGCCACGATTACATCAACCACGCCTGGGGCGCGGAGTCGCGGCTTTCACACGACCATGTCCTGCAGCTCGACCGGCTGCTCGCCGCCTTCTTCGCGGATCTCGATCGCACAGTCGGCCGCGACAACTACATTGCGATGCTCACGTCGGATCATGGCTTCACGCCGGCGCCCGGCTACACGCAGTCGATCGGCCGCGATGGCGGCCGGCAAAACGTCACGCAAATCATCGACCGGCTGAACGAAGGCCTCTCGGCCAAGTTCGGCCCGGAAAAGTGGGCGCGCGCCTGGTCGGCCAACGGCATCCTGCTGGACAACGCACTGATCGCCCAGAAGGTCAGCGACCGGCGTGCGCTCGAGATCGAAGCGCGCCGGCTGCTGCTTACTGAACCCGGCATTATCGAAGTGCTAACGCGCTCCGACCTGGAAAGCACCGCCTTGCCCCCAACCGACACGCTTCGCCAGATGCGCAAGACGTTTTATGCAGACCGGTCGCCAGACTTGCTCGTCGTAGTGAGGCCTTACTGGATGTTCGGCGGCGCCACGGCCACGCACGGCTCGCCGCACGCCTACGACCGCCATGTGCCGATCCTGTTTTACGGGCCGCGTTGGTCCGCGGCCGGGCGCGTGGATACGTCCGTCGAAGTCGTCGACATTGCGCCGACGCTCGCTCGAATTCTCGGCATCGCGCCGCCGAGCGCGTCGGAAGGAAAGCCCCTGCCGCTCAGGTAACCCCAGGAAGGGGCAAACAGGGGATCCTTGGATCCCCTGTTCTTATCCGTACTTGCGCAGGTCCTCGATCACCTTGCCGTCGTTCGGCAGGCTGCCCGCGGCGGCGAATTCGATTTCGCCGCGCAGCTTGGTGACGTCGCGAACCGAGGCGACTAGCTCGGCGCGCAACGCATCCGAACCGGCATCCGCGACCTCGCACTTGAGCGTCATGCGGTCGCTGCCGACCTCGCCCTCGATGACCAGCCGCGCCCTTGCAACCTCCGGATGCCGCCGCACGATCTCCCCAACCTGCCGCGCAGTGACGAACATCGCCCGCACCTTGGTGCTCTGGTCGGCGCGGCCCATCCAGCCCTTGATGCGCATGTTGGTGCGTCCGCAGGGGCTCGGCCCCTCGAGCACCGCCGAAAGGTCGCCTGTGCCGAACCGGACCAGCGGGTAGTCCTTGTTGAAGGTTGTGATCACGACCTCGCCGACCTCCCCCGATGCGACGGGATCGCCCGTGCCCGGGCGGACGATCTCGAGGACCAGGCCATCCTCTAGGACCATGCCTTCGTTCACGTTGCCGTCCGGACCCGAAGACTCGTACGCGATGAGGCCGAGATCCGCGGTCGCATAACACTGGAGCACAGAGATGCCGCGCGCCTGCATGGCCTTGCGCAGCGCCGGCGGCAGGTACTCCGCGCCGACGATGGCTTTCTTCAGGCACGAGACATCGGTCTTGAGCTCGTCGGCCTTTTCGACGATGAGCTTCAGGAACGAAGGCGTGCCAATGTAGCCGTTGACCGCAAGCCCGGCGATCGCCGCGACCTGCAGCTCGGTCTGCCCGGTGCCCGTGGGCACCACGGTGCAGCCCAGCGCGATCGCGCCGCTCTCGATCATCGACCCGGCCGGCGTGAAGTGATACGCGAACGTGTTGATCACCAGGTCTCCGGCGCGGAAGCCTGCGGCGTAGAGTCCGCGGGCCGACCGCCACCAGTCGCGCAGCGTGCCTTCGGGTTCGTAGATCGGGCCGGGTGAAACGTAGAGCTTGGCGAGCTTGTCGATCGGCGTGGCGTTCAGCCCACCCAGCGGCGGCTCCAACTTCTGCAGCTCGACGAGGTCGGATTTCCGCGTGACGGGCAGGGTGGCCAGGGCCGCACGCGAAGTCACCAATGCCGGATCGATGTGTTTGAGGATGCGACCGAATCCGGGCGCATTGTCTTTCGCATGCGCGATCTGCGCGGGCAGCGCCGCCATCAATGCAGCTTCGCGCTCCGCGGCGGAGCGCGTCTCCAGGGTGTCGTAATGCGGGGCGTCGTAGTGCATTACGCGGCGAGCCGCATTCCGGGCATGCGCATCAGAGCCAGCGCTTGCGCCGGCGGTACGACTTCACGTCGCGAAAGCTCTTGCGGCCCCCGGACGAGAATCCGAGGTAGAACTCCTTCACGTCTTCGTTCTCGGCGAGCGCCTTGCCCTCGCCGTCCATCACGACGCGGCCGTTCTCGAGGATGTAGCCGTAGTCGGCATACCGCAGGGCCACGTTGGTGTTCTGCTCGGCGAGCAGGAAGCTCACCCCTTCTTTGGTGTTCAGCGCCTTGACGATCTCGAAGATCTCCTCGACGAGTTGCGGCGCGAGCCCCATGGACGGCTCATCCAGCAGGATCATCTTCGGCCGCGCCATGAGCGCGCGTCCGATGGCGGTCATCTGCTGCTCGCCGCCCGAGGTGTAGCCCGACTGCGAGTCGCGGCGCTCCTTGATGCGCGGGAAGTAGGCATAGACCTTCTCGAGATCCTGGAGGATGCCCGCGCGGCCGGCATTGCTGGTGTATGCGCCGGTCAGCAGGTTCTCCTCGATCGAAAGGTGCTGGAAGCAGTGGCGGCCTTCCATCACCTGGATCACGCCGCGCTTCACGAGGTCGGCGGGGGTGAGCTTGTCGATGCGCTCACCCTTGTATTCGATATAGCCCTTCGTCACCTCGCCGCGCTCGCCCTTGAGCAGGTTCGACACCGCGCGCAGCGTCGTCGTCTTGCCGGCGCCATTGCCGCCGAGCAGTGCAACGATCCTGCCCTCGGCAACCGAGAGCGTGACGCCCTTGAGCACCAGGATCACATGGTTGTAGATGACTTCGATGCCGTTGACGGTGAGCAAGGGCTGGCTCATCGGGACGCGCTCCAGTGGCTGGCGATGCGTGGACTTCGGTTATCGGGACTTCCGTGCGGCTTTTGCTGCGGTCGCGTCTTGCGGGGCGGCCGCAGCAAAAGCCCCCGGGGCTCGCGCCCGGGAGCGGCCTGCTTTTCTTACTGTTCCTTCGCGCAGTCACGGCGCGTGATCTTCTTTTCAGCCGCGTACTTCTCCGCCGAAGCCCGGATCATCGGGCGGATGATCTGCTGGTCGGCCGAAAGTCTGGTCCCTTTCTCTATGATCCACTTTTTGCCGTCCCAAGTGTGGATGCCAGCCGTGGGGTCGCCCGAGTGGTTCGCGCAGCTGGTGCTTACAGGCGTCATGAAGCCATCGAACCCGAGTTTCTTGATCGAGGCGTCGTCAATGGCCAGGTTCTCGAGGCCCCAACGCACTTCCTCGCCCTTGAGAGGCTTCTTGCCGTACTTGATCTGCGCCCGCTTGACCGCCTCAACGGACATCATCGCTGCGGTCAGACCGCGGTTATAGAGCACCTCGCCGATTTCTTCCTTCTTCCCGGTACCCTGCCCCTTGTCATAGACGTGCTTGATCATGTCCCGGTGCACCTGGCCTTGGCCGGACGGGGCTTGAAATACCAGTGAGCTGTAGCCTTTGGCACCGTCGCCGGCCGGCGTAACGTCCTGCTCGGCTCCCGACCACCACACGCCGTACATCTTCTCGCGCGGATAGCCGGTGGCCACTGCCTCCTTGATGGCGGTCGAGTTCATCACACCCCATCCCCAGAGGAAGACGTAGTCAGGCCGCTGCTGGCGCACCTGCAGCCAGGTCGCTTTCTGCTCCACGCCGGGATGGGTCACCGGCAGGAGCAGGAGCTCGTACCCGTGCATCTTTGCGCGTTCCTGCAACAGCGCGATCGGCTCCTTGCCGTACGGCGAGTCGTGATACACGAGCGCGATCTTCTTGCCCTTAAGCTTGTCAACGCCCCCTTCCTTCTTGCCGATGTGTTGCACCAGCATGTCCGCGGCATCCCAATAGGTGCCGCCGAGCGGGAAATTCCAGCCGAAAACGGTACCGTCGACCGAATCCGCACGCCCGTAGCCCGCAGTGACTATCGGAATCTTGTCGGCGAAGGTCTTGTCGGTCACCGCGAAGGTGATCCCCGTTGAGAGCGTGTGGAACAGAGTTGCGCCGGTCGGCCCCTTGCCTTTGAGGCGCTCGTAGCATTCCACGCCGCGGTCCGTGGCATAGCCGGTCTCGCATTCCTCGAACGTGATCTTCACGCCGCCGATACCGCCGTCGCGCGCGTTGACCAGCTTGAGGTAATCCACGTAGCCATTGGCGAACGGCACGCCGTTGGGTGCATAGGCGCCCGTGCGATACGACAGCACCGGGAAGAACTGCTCTTTTGCCTGGGCGTGGGCGGGCACGCTCGCAGTCGCCAGGATCGTCGTGGCCACCGCCCCCGCGGCCGCCGCAAGGAGCCGCGATTTCGCTGCTTGTCTCATCTGTACTTCCTCCTTTTGAACATGCCGCCGGCGGGAGACCCCGGGCGGATACTGAAATCTTGTCACATCAGTGCGGAAACGGCCATAAACGGAGCTTTTCCTTGCCGACCGCCCACAAACGGGCAAGACCATGGGGTTCGACGATCAGGAAGAACACGATCAGGGCGCCAAAGATCATCAGTTCCAGGTGGGAGATCATGGCCGTGGTGAGCGGCATGCCCATGAGCGTCGGGATCTGGTTGAGCAGGATCGGCAGGACGACGATGAAGGCCGCCCCGAAGTAACTCCCGAGCAGCGAGCCCATGCCCCCGATGATGATCATGAAGAGCAGGTTGAGCGACAGCGTGAGGTTGAAGGCCAGGGGCTCCCAGGAGCCGAGGTGCATGAAGCCCCAAAGCGCGCCGGCCACGCCCACGTAAAACGAACTCACCGCGAATGCGCTCAGCTTGGCATAAACGGGGCGGATCCCGATCACTTCCGCCGCGACGTCCATGTCGCGCATGGCCATCCATGCTCGACCGATGTGACCGCGGACCAGGTTCTTCGCCACGATCGTGAACACAGTGAGGATCGCGAGCAGGAAGACGTACTTTTCGGTCGGCGTGTCGACTTTCCAACCGAACATTTCGATGGCGGCGGTGGAAACCGAACCGGAGCCCGCATAGTCGGTAAACCACTTCACCCGGGCGAAGACCCAGTCCATGAAGAACTGCGCGGCCAGCGTGGCCACGGCGAGGTAGAGGCCTTTGATGCGAAGGCTGGGGATCCCGAACAGCATCCCCACCGCGGCCGCGATCAGGCCCGCCAGCACCAGCACGACGAGGAAATTCAGCTGCGGGATGCGCAGCGCAATGTTGTAGGCCGCGTAGGCTCCGACCGCCATGAAGGCCGCGTGGCCGATCGAGATCTGGCCGCAGTACCCCACCAGCAGGTTGAGTCCGATCGCTGCGAGCGTGAGGATCAGGAACGGGATCAGCAGCGACAGGAAAAGGTAGTCGTTGGCGAGGAGCGGCACCGCGACGAATGCGATCACCAGCACTGCGGCCATGAAGACGCGGTCCTGCAGGATCGGCAGCATCTGCTGGTCCGCCGCGTAGGTCGTCTTGAACTGGCCGTTTTCCCTGTAGAACATGCTGTGTCAGACCCGGTCGATGTGTTTTTCGCCGAACAGCCCCTGCGGCCGTACCAGCAGGAAAAGGAGCGCGAGGACGTAGGCGAACCAGTTCTCGATGCCCCCGCCCGCAAGATCGAATGCCTTGACCATCACCGGCCCGAGGAACACCTCGGCCATTTTCTCGCCGACGCCGATGATCAGGCCCCCCACGATGGCGCCGGTCACCGAGGTGAAGCCGCCGAGGATCACGACCGGCAGTGCCTTGAGCGCGACCTGCGAGAGCGAGAACTGCACGCCCAGCTTCGAGCCCCAGAGGACGCCAGCCACCAGCGCCACGATCCCCGCGACCGACCAGACGATGACCCAGATGCGGTTGAGCGGGATGCCGATCGATTGCGCCGCCTGGTGATCGTCCGCAACCGCGCGCAGCGCGCGGCCGGTGGCGGTTTTCTGGAAGAACAGGGCCAGGCTGCCAACCAATGCAGCGGCAGCAATCGTGGCAACAAAGTCTTCCTTGTTGACGAGGATGCCGCCCTGGAACACCTGGTCAAGGATCATCACCGGCTCCTTGGCGATGCCGAGCTCGATTTTGTAGATGTCGCTGCCCCACACGGTCTGGCCGAACCCGTCGAGGAAGTAGGACACCCCGAGGGTCGCCATCAACAGGGCCACGCCTTCCTGGTTGACCAGCGGGCGCAGCACCAGGCGCTCGATGATCCAGGCGAGCACGATCATGATGACGATCGAGATGAGGATCGCGACCCACAGGGGCATGCGTTCCGCGAGGCGGGCGACGGCGAGCGCCGCGAACAGCACCATTGCGCCCTGAGCGAAGTTGAAGACGCCTGAGGCCTTGAAGATCAGGGCAAATCCCAGCGCTACGAGCGAATAGAGCACGCCGGCCATCAGGCCGCCGAGCAGGACCTCGATGTAGAAGCCGGGCTGGCTTGCTCCGGTGACCAGCGGCGCGGCCAGTCCCGCCAGCAGGACGAGGCCAAGGACGATGATGCCGAGATGCTTTCTCACCGCGGCGTCCTCAGTGGCTCACGCCGAGGTAGGCGTCGATCACCGCCTGGTTGGCGCGGACTTCGGCAGGCGTCCCGTCGCCGATCTTCCTGCCGTAGTCGAGGACGACGACGCGGTCCGATATATCCATCACGACGCTCATGTCGTGCTCGATCAGAACGATTGTCGTCCCGAAGTGATCGTTCACGTCGAGGATGAAACGGCACATGTCCTGCTTTTCCTCGACGTTCATGCCGGCCATCGGCTCGTCCAGCAGCAGCACATTGGGTTCCATCGCAAGCGCCCGACCGAGGTCGACGCGCTTCTGCAGTCCATAGGGCAGGCGTCCCACGGGGGTTTTCCGCCACGCCTGGATCTCCAGGAAATCGATGATGCGCTCGACCGCGTCGCGGTGAACCATCTCTTCGCGTGCCGCCGGGCCGATCCGGATCGCCTGCAGCAGCAGGTTGGTGCGCATCCTCAGGTTGCGCCCGGTCATGATGTTGTCCAGCACGCTCATGCCCTTGAACAGCGCGAGGTTCTGGAAAGTGCGCGCAATGCCCGAGAGCGCGACCTCGTGCGGGTCCATGTCATGGAACTCGCGCAATTCCCCATCCATGCGCAGCCGGATGGTGCCTTGCTGCGGGTGGTAGACGCCGTTGATCACGTTGAGCATCGAGCTCTTGCCGGCGCCGTTCGGGCCGATGATCGCGCGCACTTCGTGCTCGCGCACGTCGAACGAAACCCCGCTGAGTGCCTTGACGCCGCCAAATGCCAGCGACACCTCTTCAACCGCGAGGATCACCTCGCCGATCTTGCGCCCCCCGCTCATGCAGCCCGCTTTGCCGCGGCGGGTGCGAACGTCTTTGCGTCCCGGATCCCGAGGTCCGACGAAACCATGCCGGTGCGGCCGTCTTCGTACCTGACCTGTGCTTCGACGTGCACGGTATCCCGGCCGGCATACATCGCTTCGACGAGCTGCTGGTAGCGCTCGCCTATATAGCCGCGGCGGACCTTCCTGGTGCGCGTGAGCTCGCCATCGTCCGCATCGAGCTCCTTGTGCAGGATCAGGAAGCGGTGGATCTGCGAATTCGAAAGCTCCGGGTCGGTCGAGAGGTCCAGGTTCACCTTCTCGATGCATTCACCGACCAGCTGGTAGACCTCTTCGCGTGATGCCAGGTCGACATAGCCGGTATACGGCAGGTTGTGGCGCTCGGCCCAGTTGCCGACGGCATCGATGTCGAAGTTGATGAACACGCAAACCTTGTCGCGGCCGTGCCCGAACGCGACCGCCTCCCGGATATAGGGGAAGAACTTGAGCTTGTTCTCGAGGTATTTGGGCGCGAAGAGCGTGCCGTCGGTCAGCGCGCCGACGTCTTTGACGCGGTCGATGATCTTGAGATGCCCGTCGGGATCGAAGTAGCCCGCGTCGCCGGTGTGGAACCAGCCCTCGGCGTCTTTCGCATCGGCGGTGGCCTGCGGGTTCTTGTAGTACTCCTTGAACAGTCCCGGAGAGCGGACCAAGAGCTCGCGTTGCGGCGTGAACTTGAGCTCGACGCCCGGCACTGCGGGGCCGACCGTGTCCGCCTTCACCTGCCCGTTGGGCTGGATGCAGACAAACACCGACGTTTCCGTGGACCCGTACAGCTGCTTGAGGTTGATTCCGATCGAGCGATAGAACACGAAGAGGTCCGGGCCGATCGCCTCGCCCGCGGTATACGCCACGCGGACCCGGCTCATGCCCAGAACGTTGCGCAAGGGTCCGTAGACCAGAACATCGCCAAGCCGGTAAAGGAAACGATCGGCTGCCCCGACGCTCTCCCCGTCGAGAATCTTTGCGCCAACCCGGCGCGCGACGTCCATGAAGTAAAGGTACATCCGCCGCTTTATCGAGCCTGCGTCCTCCATGCGGATCGACACCGTGGTGAGCAGCGCCTCGAGGACACGCGGCGGGGCGAAGTAATAAGTCGGCCCGATTTCGCGCATGTCGGCCATGACGGTTTCCGCGGACTCGGGGCAGCAGATGCAGTAGCCCGTCACGAAAGGCTGGGCATACGAGAAGATGTTCTGCCCGATCCAGGCGGGAGGCAGGTAGGCGAGCACGACGTCCGAGTCGCCGAGCCCCTCCATCACCGCCGCGGCTTGCGCGCGGTCGATGAGCGCGGTGTGCGTAAGGACGACGCCTTTCGGGTTACCGGTAGTACCCGACGTGAAGAACATCGCCGCGGGCTCCGACCCCTGGCCGCGCGCGACCTCGGCATCGAAGAACCCCGGGTTCCTGGCATCGAACTCGCGGCCGATCGCCTGGAGTTCCTCGTAGCTCGTGAGCGAATCCTGGGCGTAATTCCTGAGGCCGCGGGAATCGTCGAAGTAGATGCGCTTGAGCGAGGGGCATTGCGGCAGGATCTCGAGCAGCTTGTCGACCTGCTCCTGATCCTCGGCCACCGCGAACGCGATCTCGGCGTTCTGGATCGGGAAAGCCATTTCGGTGGCCACCGCATCCTGGTAGAGCGGCACTGGAACCGCGCCGAGGCACTGGGCGGCGCACATTGCAGCGTAGAGGCGCGGCCGGTTGTCTCCGACGATTGCGAGGTGCGCGCTGCGCTGCAGGCCATGGGCGGCCAGTCCGCACGCCAGCGCCCGCACTTCGTCGGCAAACCGGCCCCACGACCACGTCTGCCAGACGCCGAGGTCCTTTTCGCGGATGGCAGGAAGCGCGCCGCGGACCTGCGCATGATGCGCAAGCAGCTTCGGGAACGTGTCGAAAGTGCGAATGTCGACCGCCATCGATTGCCTCCTCCGGTATGCCTTGCATCCTGCGTGTCCCGCGCTGCATGGGCGCCGGATCATGCGGCCGGATTCTTGCACAAAA
>CAZZDV010000103.1:0-13464 GCA_964652785.1 uncultured Bordetella sp. | reverse complement strand
GGCTCGACGCCTGCAGCAGCCCGAACGGGGAGGCGCCGACGATTGCCTCTATCGCGTAAGTGTCAGCGGTACACCCGATATAGCCAAGCAACACCTGTCAGCCACCTCAGGTAGCCTATACGGCTTGCGGTTGCACATTAACTACATCGTAATTACACTCCCCCCATGCGCGCACTTCGATTCGAGTGGGATGATCGGAAGGCGTCGATCAATCTGAAGCAACATGGCGTGTCATTCGAGGAAGCTCGAACCGTCTTCTTTGATGAACGGGCGCGATTGATCGATGATCCCGACCATTCCGAGGACGAGGAGCACTTTGTTTTGTTGGGTTTGGGCAGTTCACTTCGGCTGCTTCTGGTCTGCCACTGCTATCGGAGCGAGGGCAACGTCATTCGCATCATCTCCGCACGCAAGGCAGTATCAAAGGAATCGAAATCCTATCCCTGAAGGTGCCACATGCGCAAAGAGTACGACTTCTCGCAATCTCGGAAGAATCCCTACGCTTCGCAACTCAAGAAGCAAATCACCATTCGTCTGGACGAGGATGCTATTGCGTATTTTAAGGCAATCTCCGAAGAGGTTGGCATCCCCTATCAAAGCCTGATCAATCTCTACTTGCGTGATTGCGCGGCTTCGAGCAGGAAGCTCAATCTAAACTGGAAGTAGGCGCGTCGAGGAGGCTTCATGAAACTGAACGCGGAACAGCTCGCCCGGTTCGAGCGCGAAGGGTTTCTGTTTTTCCCGGATCATTTCTCCGCCGAGGAGATGCGGCGGCTGAGTGCGGAAGTACCGGCCATCTACGCCGAGGAGCGGCCCGAGGTGGTGCGCGAGAAAGACGGCGTCACCCCGCGCACGAGCTTCGCCGCGCATACCTACAACCCGATGTTCGCGAAACTGTCCCGCCATCCGCGCTTGATTGTGCCGATCGAGCAGGTGTTCGGCGAGAAGCTCTACATGCACCAGTTCAAGATCAACGCCAAGGCCGCGTTCGACGGCGACGTCTGGCAATGGCACCAGGATTTCGGCACCTGGCACCGCGACGACGCGATGCCAGAGCCGCGCGCGATGAACGTCGCGTTATTTCTCGAAGAAGCCAACGAGTTCAACGGCCCGCTCATGTTCATCCCGGGTTCACACAAGGGCGGCGTGCTAAACGCCGGGCACGACACCCAGACCACGAGCTATCCGCTTTGGACAGTAGACAACGCCACGATCACGCGGCTGGTCGAGCGCGGCGGCATCGTCGCGCCCAAGGGCAAGCCCGGCTCGATGCTCATGTTCCATTGCAATCTCGTGCATGCCTCGGGCAGCAACCTTACGCCCTGGAACCGCACGATCGTCTACTTGTCGTTATGCGCCGTGTCGAACCACATCCGCCAGTACAAGCGGCCCGAGTACATTGCGCATCGCGATTTCACGCCGATCGAAGCGTTGCCGGACGACTGCCTGCTGCGCGAGGACATCCGCGTTCCCCTGAAAGCGGCGGCCTGAGATGAACCTTCACAGCCTGCTGCAGAGAAGGGAAGCGCAGGGCAAGCCGCTGCGCGTGGGCGTGATCGGCGCGGGCAAGTTCGGCGCAATGTATATCGCGCAGGTTCCGCGCACGCCGGGCGTGCATCTTGTCGGCATCGCCGACTTGTCGCCGGCGAATGCAAGGACGAACCTCGAGCGCACCGGCTGGCAGCCCGCGTGGTATGGCGCCGCTTCGCTGGACGCGGCAATGAAAGAGCGCCGCACGCACGTGGGAGACGACTGGAGGAAGCTGGTCGAGCATCCTGATGTTGAGATCATCGTCGAAGCCACCGGCAATCCGATTGCCGCGGTCGAGCATGCGTTGCATGCCTTCGCCCACGGCAAGCATGTCGTGATGGTGACGGTGGAGGCCGATGCTTTCTGCGGGCCGCTGCTCGCCGAGCGGGCGGAATCGGCGGGCGTGGTCTACAGCCTTGCCTACGGCGACCAGCCTGCAATCATCTGCGATCTCGTCGACTGGGCGCGCGCCGCGGGGTTCCCGGTAGTCGCCGCGGGCCGGGGGCATAAGTGGCTGCCGCATTACGCGCAGTCGACGCCCGAAACCGTCTGGGGCTACTACGGCCTCACGCCCGAGCAGGCCGAGATCGGCGGCTTGAATCCGAAGATGTTCAATTCTTTTCTCGACGGCTCGAAGCCCGCCATCGAGAGCACCGCGGTCTGCAATGCGACAGGACTTACGCCGGCGCCCAATGGTCTCGAGTATCCGGCCGGCGCCGTCGACCAGATCCCGAATCTGATGCGTCCGAGGTCCGAAGGCGGGATCCTGCATCACAAGGGGCAGGTTGAGGTCGTGTCGTCGCTCGAGCGCGACGGCACACCGATTCTGTATGACATCCGCTTCGGCGTCTGGGTCGCTTTCGAGGGCGAGACCGAATACATCCGCCGCTGCTTCGATGAGTACGGCGTGAAGACGGACGACTCGGGCCGTTACGCGTGCTTGTACAAGCGCTGGCACCTGATCGGGCTCGAGGTGGGCATTTCCGTTGCCTCGGTCGGCCTGCGCCGCGAGCCGACCGGGTGCCCCACGGGCTTTCGCGCCGACGCGGTGGCTACGGCCAAGCGTGCCCTCAAGGCGGGAGAAGTCCTCGACGGCGAAGGCGGCTACACCGTGGTCGGCAGGCTGATGCCGGGCGCTGCGTCCCTGGCTGCGGATGCACTGCCGCTTGGCCTTGCGCATGGCTGGAAAGTGCTGCGGCCGATCGCGGCCGGCGAAGTCGTGCGCTGGAGCGATGTGGCGGTGGATGCGAACAACACGGCCGTCAGGCTGCGGCGCGAGATGGAAGCGCGCTACCGGGAGCCGCAGCGCTCGGTGGCCTGATCGCCCTTTCGAGGGCCGGGCGTGCTCAGCCGGGCTTTTTCATCTGGTCGAGGTACTTGAAGATCGCGGTATGGTCGACGCCGGGTAGTTTCTTGGACGCATCGCTCCACATCGCCGCGCACACTTCGCCCAGCGGCGTGGGCACCTTGACTGCCTTGGCAAGGTCCATTGCGATGGCGAGATCCTTGGCCATGAGATCCATCGCAAATCCCGAAGCGAAAGTCCCGGAAAGGACGTGTTGCTTCAGCTTGTTCTCGGTCGCGTTGTTGCGGCCGGTGGACGCATTGAGCACGTCGGTCATTACCGCAGGATCGAGTCCGAAGGCCCGCGCGACGAGCAGCGCTTCTGCCGCGGCCGCGAGGCCCACGGCCGAGAGGTAGTTGTTGAGGGCTTTCATCGCGTGCCCGGACCCGAGCGGCCCGGTCGGGATGATTGTGGCGCCCAGCTTCTCCAGCATGGGCCTTGCGCGCTCCAAGTGCTCCGGCAGGCCGCCGGCGATGATCGCGAGCGTCGCGTTCCTTGCCTTGGCCACGCCGCCCGACACCGGCGCATCGACCATCGAAACGCCCTGTTCGGCTAGGTCTTCGCCCAGTTGCCGGGTGCCCATGGGGGCGGAAGTACTCATGTCGAGCAGCATCTGGCCCTTCTGAAGGCCGGCGCCCAGCGCCACCTCGCGCACGATCGCCCCGTTCGGCAGCATCGTCAGCAGCACGTCGGCGCCCTTTGCCGCCTCGGCGGCGGAGGCGCAGCGGACCGCGGCGGGATGCTCCTTGCAGAACGCGTCCAGCATGGCGGCCGAAGCGTCGGCGGCGCGCACCCTGAAGCCGGCGCGCACCAGGTGACCGGCCATCGGGCGGCCCATCATCCCGAGCCCGACGAAGGCAACTGAGTCAATCATCCTGCCTCCCTGAAAGTTGGAGATTCATTTTTGCGGATCCAATCAGGCTGCGGCTCGCAAGCCGATTTCTATAGCGTTTCAATAATATCCGACGGCCCTTCCCCGAGACGGCCGACAGCGGATTGTAAGCCTCCGGAGATTCCCGCGGCCGGTCTGTTTTGCCCCGGCAAGGGGTTGTAAATGCACGCAATCGACCCAAACTGCCCCGCACCGGCCGCAGCCCGGCCGGCTCCATTCAGACAAGAGGCAGAACGCAATGTCGCAGACCGCAACACGGGAGACCCTCGGATTCCAGGCCGAGGTCAAGCAGCTGCTCAAGCTGATGATCCACTCCCTGTACAGCAACAAGGAAATCTTCCTTCGCGAACTCATCTCGAACGCCTCCGACGCCGCGGACAAGCTGCGCTTCGAGGCCCTCGCCGACAATTCGCTGTACGGGGCCGACCCTGACCTGAAAATCCGGGTCGCCGTCGACAAGGATGCCCGGACGATCACGATCGCCGACAATGGCGTGGGCATGTCGAAGGACGAGGTCATCGCCAACATCGGCACCATCGCCCGGTCCGGCACGCGCGAGTTCCTCGACAAGCTCACCGGCGACCAGAAGAAGGACGCCAACCTCATCGGCCAGTTCGGCGTCGGCTTCTACTCCTCGTTCATCGTGGCCGACAGGGTCACCCTAACGACGCGCCGCGCCGGCCTGCCTGCGGATTCGGGCGTACGGTGGGAATCGGACGGGGGCGGGGAGTACTCGATCGAGCAGGTCGAGCGCCCGGAGCGCGGCACCGAGATCGTGCTGCACCTGCGCGAAGGCGAGGACGACCTGCTCGAGCCCTGGAAGGTCAAGGGCATCGTGCGCAAGTATTCCGACCACATCAGCCTGCCGATCCTGTTCGACGGCGAGGACGCCCCGGTCAACAAGGCCAGCGCGCTGTGGGCACGCCCCAAGGCCGAGGTCACCGAGGAGGAATACAAGGAGTTCTACACGCACGTCGGGCACGACCCTGAGCCGCCGCTCGCCTGGACCCACGGGCGCGTCGAAGGCCGCCAGGAGTACACGCAGCTCCTTTACATCCCGGCGCGCGCGCCTTTCGACCTTTGGGACAGGCACCAGCGGCGCGGGGTCAAGCTCTACGTGCGGCGCGTCTTCATCATGGAAGACGCCGAGCACCTCATGCCGGGATACCTGCGGTTCGTGCGCGGCGTGATCGACTCGAACGACCTGCCGCTAAACGTCTCCCGCGAGATCCTGCAGGAGAGCAAGGACGTGGAGTCGATCCGCAACGGCGCCACGCGCAGGATCCTCGCGCTGCTCGAGGATCTCGCGGACAACCAGAAGGAGAAGTTCGCCACCTTCTGGAAGGAGTTCGGCCGCGTGATCAAGGAGGGCATCGGGGAGGACCACGCGAACCGGGAGCGGATCGCCAAGCTGCTTCGCTTCGCCTCCACCCATGGCGATACCGCGGATGAGACCGCGTCGCTCGCGGACTACGTCTCGCGCATGAAGCCCGGGCAGGACAAGATCTACTTCGTCACCGCCGAGAGCTTCGCGGCGGCGCGCTCGAGCCCGCATCTCGAGGTCTTCCGCAAGAAGGGCATCGAAGTGCTGCTGATGCACGACCGCGTGGACGAGTGGCTGGTCGGCAACCTGCCGGAATTCGACGGCAAGCAGCTCGCTTCAGTTGCGCGCGGGGGCCTCGACCTCGGCGACGAAAGCGAGAAGAGGCAAGCCCAGGAGAAGGGCAAGGAGTTCGGCGACCTCATCGCGAAAATAAAGACGGCGCTGGGCGAGCGCGTAAAGGACGTGCGCGTCACGATGCGCCTGACCGAATCGCCGGCGTGCCTTGTCGCGGACGAGCACGACATCGGCGCAAACCTGGCCCGCATCCTCAAGGCGGCGGGGCAGAAAGCGCCCGATTCAGCGCCGATCCTCGAGATCAATCCTTCCCACCCGATCGTGCTGCGCCTCAAGCGCGAGGAAAATCGGTTCGACGACTGGGCGGCGCTGCTGTTCGAGCAGGCGCTGCTGGCCGAAGGCGGGGAACTCGAAGATCCCGCGGGATTCGTCAAACGCCTGAACGGGTTGCTGCTCGAACTCTCGTCCTAGCCGGCAGTGCGGCGAGAAGGGGCAGGGCGCCCCCTCCTTTGGTTCGCCTAGCCGAGCTGCTTGAGCATCGTGTCGGCATCGCTCACTTCGAACTTGCCCGGGCCTTCGATGTTGAGGCTCTTGACCACGCCGTCGTCGACCAGCATCGAGTAGCGCTGCGAGCGCACGCCCATCCCGCGCGCGGTGAGGTCGAGCTCGAGGCCGAGCGCCTTGGTCCACATGCCGGAGCCGTCGCCCATCATGCGCACCTTGCCGATCGCTTTTTGCTCGCGGCCCCAGGCCGCCATAACGAAGCCGTCGTTGGTCGCCACGCACCAGACTTCGTCGACACTCTTGCCCTTGAGCTTGTCGATGTTCGAGACATAACCCGGCACGTGCTTGGCCGAGCAGGTCGGCGTAAAGGCGCCGGGGAGGGCGAAGATGACGACCTTCTTGCCCTTGGTGGCCTCGGCCACGCTCACGTCCTTGGGCGGCATCGGGCAGGCTGCGTCGAACTCGACGGATTCTGAAAGCTTGCCGTCCGGCAGGCGGTCGCCGACTTTGATGGTCATTTGTTTCTCCTGATTCGGGGGGGAAGGCGGGTTGGAAAAGCGAGGCGGAATAATACCTCAGGCTCTGAGCGCGGCGACGCGTCCGCGGCCCAGGTCCACGCCCCGCAGGATGAACAGTCCGATCGCGAAATACACGCCCAGCATCATGATGGCCGTGCGGTGGTCGCCGGCGAAGATCCACGTCATGAGCCCATAGGTCAGCGGCCCGAAGATCGAAGCCAGCTTGACCGCGAGCCCCCAGAGCCCGAAGAACTCCCCAAGCCTCGCGGGCGGGGCGAGCACGCCGACGATGGCGCGCCCGGCGGCCTGCGAGGCGCCCATGCACAGGCCAGCGATGTTGGCGGCGATCCAGAAGGCAGTCACCCCCTGGGCCATGCCGGCGATCAGGACCATGGCGATCCACCCCACCAGCGTGAAGCCGATCGCGCGGATGTGGCCGATCTTGTCCTGCACGTAGCCGAAAGCGAACGCACCCGCAGCGGCAGTCACGTTGACCACGAGGATCAGGAAAATGGTCTGCTGCGTCGTGAACTTCATCGCTTCCTGGGCGTAGATCGCGGCCAAAGCGATCACTGCCTGGATGCCGGCCTGGTAGAACACCACGCACAGCAGGAACCTGCGCAGGTCGCGGTAGCGCTGCGCCTCCTTGAGCGTTTGCAGCACGCGGCCCCAGGCGGTGGTCATGACGCCTTCGCGCAGCTTCTGCGGCACCGCGCGTTCGCGCAGGAAGAGGAAGGTCGGCAGGCTCACCAGCCCGAACAATGCGGCGGTGATCAGCATCGTGTCCGGCACGAAGCGCGTTGCGGGGATGCCCTTGCCCTGCGCCCAGGTGATGTACGCGAGGCACAGCCCCAGCGAAAGCAGGCCGCCGAGGTATCCGATGCTCCAGCCCCATCCGGAAACGCGGCCCATCGCCTCGGAGTCCGCAAGCTCCGGCAGGAAGGCGGCGATCAGGTTCTCGCCGCTGGCAAAGAAATAGTTGGACACAACGATCAATACGAGTGTGACCGCAAGCGTCCCGGGGCCCGCGTACCAGAGGAGGGCGGTCCCGACCACGCAGCCGATTGTGCTCACCGCGAGCAGTTTCTTCTTCGCCGCGTGGGCGTCGGCCCATGCGCCGATCAGCGGCGCGGTCAGCATGACCAGCGCATACGATACCGACAGCGCCGCAGTCCATGCGAAGGTCGCCCAGACGGCCTTGCCGGCCACGACCGAGACAAAGTACGCACTGAACACGGCCGTGATGACGACCGTCGTGTAGCCGGAATTGGCGAAATCGTACATGGCCCACGCCCAGACTTCCTTGGGGCGGACATCGGCGCCCAGGGCGCGCTTCGGGGCGGTCTCGGTCATTGGGTGGCAGGTAGTCGCGTGGTTTTTGTCATTGTATGTCGGCCCGACGAAAACGTTGAGCCTACCGCGTTGAGCCCACCGGTGCCGCGCTGCTATAGTCACAGCGTTCCCCTCTGAAAAGCGCCGGATGGCCGCAGTCCAACCCAAGCCCGTCGAGCACCGCGTCAGCCTTCCCGAACTGATCGACTGGCTGGTCGAGGACAAGCACGTGGCCGCCGACCCGGCCGACCTGCTCAAGAAGGAGCGGCGCTACTACCGCGGCACCGCGCATCCGCTGGTCATCATCGCCGACCAGAAATGGAAGAGCCTCCAAACGCCTCACCGGCTGATGTCGCTCGAGTGGCTGACCGAGTGGATGGCCGGGCGCGTGGGTCTCGAGTACGTGCACATCGACCCGCTCAAGATCGATTTCTCCGCGGTCACCGAAGTGATGTCCTCGGCCTACGCGACCCGGTTCCGCGTGTTGCCGATCAGCGTGAACAGCAAGGAAGCGGTGATCGCGACCGCCGAGCCGTACATGCGCGACTGGGAGCGGGAGCTCGCGAAGATCCTCAAGCTCGAAGTGCGGCGCGTCATCGCCAATCCCGTAGACATCGAGCGCTACCAGGTCGAGTTCTACAACCTCGCCAAGTCGATCAAGGGCGCCAACAAGGCCGGCGGGGGCGGCGCCGGCATCGGCAACTTCGAGCAGCTCGTGGAGCTCGGCGCCGCCAACAAGCAGTTCGACGCGAACGACGCGCATATCGTGCGCATCGTCGACTGGCTCTGGCAATACGCGTTCGAGCAGCGCGCGAGCGACATCCACATCGAGCCGCGGCGCGACATCGGCATCGTGAGGTTCCGCATCGACGGCGTGCTCCACCAGGTCTACCAGATCCCGTCCGTCGTGCAGGCCGCGATGACCAGCCGCATCAAGATCCTCGGCCGCATGGACGTGGTCGAAAAGCGACGGCCCCAGGACGGGCGAATCAAGACGCGCACGCTCGATGGCCAGGAGATCGAGTTGCGGCTTTCCACCTTGCCAACGGCCTTCGGCGAGAAGCTCGTCATGCGCATCTTCGATCCCGAGGTGCTGGTGCGCGATTTCACCGAGCTCGGGTTCTCGCTCGAGGACCACAGCCGCTGGAAGGAAATGACCGAACGCCCCAACGGCATCGTGCTGGTCACCGGGCCCACGGGCTCGGGCAAGACCACCACGCTCTACTCGACGCTCAAAGCGCTCGCCACGTCGGAAGTCAACGTCTGCACGGTGGAGGACCCGATCGAGATGATCGAGGGTACCTTCAACCAGATGCAGGTGCAGAGCAATATCGAGCTGGGCTTCGCCGAGGGCCTGCGCGCCCTCATGCGCCAGGACCCGGACATCATCATGGTCGGCGAGGTCCGCGACCTCGAAACCGGCGAGATGGCGGTGCAGGCCGCGCTGACCGGGCACCTCGTGCTCTCCACCCTGCACACGAACGACGCGCCGACCGCGATGACGCGGCTGCTCGAGCTCGGCATCGCGCCTTACCTGCTCGTGGCGACGATCAACGGCGTCATGGCGCAGCGCCTTGTGCGCATCCTGTGCAATGCCTGCAAGCGCAAGATCGACCTTGGCCGGGTCGAGGACGTCGCCGCCTGGGACGGTCTCGTTTCCCCGTGGAAGACCAACCGCCCCGCGGCCATCTACAAGCCGGTGGGGTGCCTCGAGTGCCGCATGACGGGGTTCCAGGGACGCGTCGGGATCTACGAGGTGCTGACCTGCACCCCTACGATCAAGGAGCTGCTGTCCGAAGGCGGCAACGAGGCCAGGATCCGCCAGCTGGCGATCAAGGAAGGCATGCGTCCGCTGCGCCTGAGCGGCGCGCTCAAGGTCGCCGCGGGAATCACGACGATCGAGGAAGTGGCGAAGGTCGCCCCGCCGTCACGCGATGTCCCGCGGCCCCAGGATCCTCCGCCCGCATGAACCTCCTGCGGAACCTCGCACGCCGCACGCGCCAATTCGGCGTGCGGCGCTCGGTGGCGATCTACCTCATGATCGTCGCCGGCATCGTGCTCGCCTGCGAGCTGGCCATCGGATACCGCCTGGGGGAGGGTTCGGACAATCCCGCGGTGCCTGCCCTGGGCGCGCTTGCGCTGTCCGCATTGGTGGCCGTGTTCGTGTTCTCCCTTTTCCAGAGCGCGATCGAGGATCGCGAAAGGGCCGGCATCGGCCTGGCACGCAGCGAGGAGCGGTTCCGCAGCCTCACCGGGTTGTCGGCTGACTGGTTCTGGGAGACCGACGCCGACCTGCGGCTGAACTGGATCGCGGGCGGCCAGTCGATGCTGAAGCTCTTCGGTTCGTCGCTTGCCTATGGACAGCGGCCTTGGGAGATCAAGGGCATCGGGGTGATGGAAGGCGATCTTGCTGCGCATCGCGTGGCGTTGGACAAGCGCGCGCCTTTTCACGAGCTGCAGCTTTGCCGGCCGGCGGCGAACGGTGAATGCAGCGAGTTCCACCTGATCTCCGGCGAGCCGAAGACGGACAGCGAAGGGCGGTTCGCGGGCTATCGCGGCGTCGGACGCGACATCACCGGCATGAAGAATGCCGAGCGGGCGCTCTCGGGCGCCAAGGACCGGCTGGAGATGGCGCTGGACGCGGGCGCGCTTGCGTTCTGGGACAGCGATGTGGTCACGGGCCGTTTTTTCGTCAGCGAAGGCTGGGGGCAGATGCTTGGCGAACCCGGCGGGCCGCAGAGCCTTGCCTTTGCGGATGTGCTCGCCCGTATCCATGCGCACGACCTGCAGCCGGCGCTGTCGTCATCCCGCAGCGCGGTCAAGGGCGTGACGGAATCTTTCACGGCCGAGCTGCGTCTTCGCACCGAATCCGGCGGCTGGAAATGGATTTCCAGTTCCGGCAAAGTGGTCGAGCGCGACGCGGCCGGACGCGCGCTGCGCATGACCGGCACCGCGGTGGATATCGACCGCAGGAAGCGCGCCGAGAACGCGATGCGCGATGCCGAGGCCCGCTATCGGACGCTCATCGACCTGTCCCCGGACGCGATCCTGCTGCAGTCGGACGGGCGCATCGAGTATGCGAACCGCGCCGCGGCGGAGATGCTCGGCATGGCGGGTCCCGCAGCGCTCGTCGGCCGCGAAACGATGGGCATGGTGCATCCGGAAGACCGCGAAATGGTGCTCGAGCGCGCCCGGTATCTTCGCGACGGCCCCGGCAAGAGCGACTTCCGCGAGCGCCGCATGATGCGCGCCTATGGCGGGGTGGTGACGGTCGAGGGCGCGAGCGTCTCGTACCTCGAGCGCGGCCGGCTGGTGATCCAGACCGTCCTGCGCGACATTTCCGACAAGGTGCGAGCACGGGAGGAGCTGGCCGAGCGCGAGCAGCGCTTCCGTGACGTCGTCGAGGCGGCGGGCGAGTATGTCTGGGAGACCGATGCAGACTTTCGCTACACGTGGCTCTCGGACCGCATCGAGACAGTGCTCGGCCATGTGCACGCGGAACTTCTCGGGCGCAGGCCGCAGGAATTCATGCCGCTTGGCGAGGAGCGCACGATGAACGAGCGCTTCGGCGGCTATCGCGACCGCGCGCAACCTTTCCGTGACCTCGTGCATCGTTCGATCACCAAGTCCGGGCGCGTGATCTGGCAGAACATCTCGGGCGTGCCCGTGTTCGATGCCGCCGGCAGGCTCAAGGGATTCCGCGGGACCGGCGCCGACATCACCGCCAAGCGCCACGCCGAAGAACGCATCCAGTTCCTCGCCACCCGGGATGCCCTCACAGGATTGCCGAACCGGCTGCTGCTTGCGGATCGCGCCGGCCAGGCCATCCTCAACGCGGGCCGCCACACCGGGCGCATTGCGGTGCTTTCGTTCCAGATCGACAGGTTCCAGAGGGTCAGCGATTCGCTCGGCCATGGCGTTGGCGACGCCGTCCTGCGCGCGGTTGGCGAGCGCCTCTCGCGCACGCTGCGCCGCGACGACACGCTGGCGCGGCTGGCCGGGGACGAGTTCGTGCTGCTCTGGGACGGCACGCGCGAGATCGACGACGTGGCGGTGGTTGCGCAGAAAGTGCTCAACTGCCTCGCGCCGCCGGTGATGGTCGAAGAGCGCGCCCTGAATGTCTCGGCGAGCATCGGCATCAGCGTGTTCCCGGGGGACGGCGGCGATTTCGTCGAGCTGCTGAAGAACGCGGACGCCGCCCGGCACGCGGCGCGCGAAGCCGACGGCAACACCTACCGGTTCTTTTCGCCGGAGCTCAACTCGCGCGCGCTCGAGCGGCTGGAGATGGAGAACGACCTGCACCGCGCCCTTGCCCGCGACGAGTTCGTGCTCTGCTTCCAGCCTGTGGTGAGCAGCGGCACCGGCCGCGTCGTCGGCGCCGAAGTCCTCATGCAGTGGCAGCATCCGTCCAGGGGCCTGCTGGCGCCGGAGGCCTTCGTTCCGCTAGCGCAGCAAACCGGGCTCATGGGCGCGCTCGACGCGTGGCTCATCGAGAAGGCTTGCGAGCGGATCGGCCGCTGGTCCGGGCAGCCGCTTTCGGGCCTGTGGTTCGCGCTGAACGTCTCGATCAGGGAGTCCTCGCGCGACCGCGGATTTGCGCAGGTCCTGGTGCGCGAATTGGAGGCTAACCGGCTGAACGCCTCGCGGCTCTCGCTCGAGATCGCCGGCAGGAACGTGCAGCACGGCGGCAGCGAGAACCTCGACACGCTGCGCGCGGTCACCGACCTTGGCGTGGGCCTGACGGTCGACGATTTCGGCATCGGGCAGCTCAACCTCGTCGCGCTTCGCCAGCTTCCGGTAAGGAAACTCAAGATCGACCGCAGCCTGGTGACGGAGCTTTCAGCGCGCGAGGATGCGGCGATCATCGTGCAGACCCTCGCGGCCATGGCAAAGGGCCTCGGCCTCGTGCTCGCGGCTGAGGGCGTAGAGACTTCCGCGCAGCTCGCGCAGTTGCAGGCGCTGGGCTGCGACGAGTGGCAGGGGCTGCTTTACAGCGCAGCGCTCGAAGCCGAGGCTTTCGAAAGATTGCTTGCCTCGGTGCCGCGCGCCGCGAGCGCCTGAGGGGTCCGGCGGTAGAATGGCAGGGTCCGGATAAGAAGAGGATAAACGCGAAGCCCATGCTCAATGTTTTCGCCATCGTGCTCGTCGGGGCGGGCCTGCTCATGCTCGTTGCCTCGCTGCCTCCCGCGCGCAGGCTCATCAAGGAACTGCCCGCCGGCCGGATGCGCTCGCAATGGCGCCTGCTTACGGCAATGGCCGTGTTCTTCGTGCTCGCCTACGCGGCGTATGTCGCCGTCTCCTGGGGGCGGCACAATGCTCCGTCCGACCTCCTGGTGCCCGTGGTGTTCGCCTGCACTGCGTGCTTCGTCTGGCTGGCCGCGCGGCTTTCGCTCGCCACGGTGGTCAATGTGCGGCGCATCTCGGGACTCGAGCGCCAGAATGTCACTGACGCGCTTTCGGGGCTGGACAGCCGCAGCTATCTCGACCGGCGAATGCGCGAGGAGATCATGCGCGCCGAGCGCCACGGGCTCGCCGTCTCGGTGATGCTGCTGGACATCGACGACTTCGCGAGCGTCAACAAGACCTACGGGCATGCGGTCGGCGACCAGGTGCTGACCGAGATCGGCCGCATCCTGAGCGGCGGGGTGCGCGAGTCGGACGTGCTCGTGCGCTACGGCGGCGAGGAACTCGCCGTCGTCGCCACTCACACCGCGCCTGCGGCGGC
>CAZZDV010000102.1:0-13469 GCA_964652785.1 uncultured Bordetella sp. | reverse complement strand
ACGATGTCCTCCACGCTCGCGCCGCGCGAGAGGTCGCTTATGGGCCGCGCGAAGCCCTGCAGGATCGGGCCGATCGCGCGCGCGCCCGCGAGGTACTGCGTGAGCTTGTAGGCAATGTTGCCTGCATCGAGGCTTGGAAACACCAGCACATTGGCGCTTCCGGCCACTGCGCTGCCCCCCTTCACCTTCCTGGCCGCGACGGCCGGGACGAGGGCCGCATCGGCCTGAAGCTCGCCGTCGATCGCGAGCCCGGGCGCGCGGCCGCGCGCAATCGAAAGCGCCTCGACGACCTTGTCGACGTGTGCATGCTTTGCGCTGCCCTTGGTGGAAAAGGACAGCAACGCGACTCGCGGTTCGCCGCCAATGACGCGCCGCCAGCTTTCCGCCGATGCGAGCGCGATATCCGCGAGCTGCGCGGCCGTCGGGTCCGCGTTCACCGCGCAGTCCGCGTAGAGAAGGATTCGATCGGGCAGCGCCATGATGAAGAAGCCGGACGGCGTGCTCACGCCTTGCGCAAGCCCGATGGTCATCATGCCGGCTTCGATCACGCGCGCGGTCGGGTACGAGACACCCGCGAGCATCGCATCCGCGTCGCCGGCCTTGACCATGAGCCCCGCATGAAACAGCGGCTTGGAGGCGACGCGCCGCGCGAGCTTCGGGCTCGAATCGGGGCGTCCCTCTGCATAGAGCGCCGCGTACGCATCGAGCTTCGGGCTCGTTTCGATCTGACCAAGGACCACAGGCTCGGCGATGTCCTCTTCACGCAGCCGCTTGGCCGCCGCTACGATGCGCTCGTCGCCGCCCTCCGGGAACACGACGCGCAAGCCCCGTCCGCGAATTTTCCCGATGCACTGGGCGACAACGTCCACCGAACTTTCAGGCAAACGTGGCCGCGTGCGTCGCGCCGTTGCCCGCCTTGGCCGATTGGAGCGCTTCCCAGACGCGCCCCTGCGTGGCGGGCATGTCGAACTGGGTGACGCCGCCCTGCCTGAGCGCATCGACGATCGCGTTCATGAGGCACGGCATCGATCCGGTCACGCCCGCTTCGCCGACGCCCTTGGCGCCGAGCGGGTTCGTTTTCGTCGGCACCGGGTGGTGCAGCACGCGCAAGCCATCGACGAGCACTGCCCTGGGCATCGGGTAGTCCATGAAGCTGCCGGTGAGCAGCTGGCCGGTCTCGCGGTCGTAGACCGCCTGCTCCCCGAGGATGTGCCCGGCCCCTTGGGTGATGCCGCCCTGCATCTGGCCTTCGACGAGCTGGTGGTTGATGATATTGCCCGCGTCGTCGCAGGCGATGTACGACACGATCTCGATCTCGCCGGTCTCGGGCTCGACCTCCACCTCGGCGACATGGCAGCCGTTGGGGAAAGTGGAGCCGAAGCGCGTCGCGAAATCCTGGTCGAGCGGATGCGGTTTCTGGCTCGCGTGCTTCTTGGCGAGGTCGACGATCGAGATGCGCCGGTCGGTGCCGCTGACCTTGTATTCGCCTTCGCTGAATTCGATGTCACCCGGCGCGGCTTCGAGGGCTTCGGAGGCGAGCGCCATGCCCTTCTTCACCACTTCGTGCGCGGCGAGCTGCAGCACGCTGCCGACGCCGAGCAGCGAACGCGAGCCGCCCGTGGGGTTACCGATGAGGTGCTGGTCTGCATCCGCGGTGCGCAGGCGGATCGATTCCATCGGCACGCCGAGCACCCCCGAGACGATCTGCGCGAACACCGTCTCGTGTCCCTGGCCATGCGAATGGGAGGTGGCCTCGAGCGTGATCTTCGCGCCCTCGCCCCAGCGCACCTTCACTTCGTCATGCGGCGCCATGCCGCCTCCGCCGCTCGCCTCGATGTAGCTCGCCATGCCGCGGCCGCGCAGCTTGCCGCGGCGCGATGACTCTTCGCGGCGTTTGGCGAATCCGCCCCAGTCCGCCGCGGCCTTCGCGTCCTCCAGCACGCCGCCGAAATCGCCGCAGTCGTACTCGAAGCCCGTGACGATCTTGTAGGGGAACTTCGATGCCGGCACCATGTTCTTGCGGCGGAATTCCGCGGGGTCCATGCCGATGGCGAGCGCGGCCTCGTCCACCAGCCGCTCGATCGCATACGAGCTCACCGGACGCCCCGCGCCCCGGTAGGCCGCGGTCGGGATCGTGTTCGTAAAAGCCAAGCTCGCATGCACGTAGACCGCCTGCACGTCGTACACGCCGCTCACGACGTTGACCAGGTTCAGCGTGTTCACGAAAGCGCCGGTCGGCGCGATGTACGCGCCGAGGTTGCAGATGAAATCGAAGCGCATGCCGAGGATGCGGCCATTCGCATCGAGCGCCATTTCGCCGCGATGGAGCACGTCCCTGGCCTGCTCGTCGGCGAGGAACATTTCCGAGCGCGTGCCGACCCACTTGACCGGCCGACCGAGCCTTTTCGCGGCCAGCAGCGCCGCGCAGTACTCCGGATAGAGGTTGAAGCGCACGCCGAACCCGCCGCCGACCTCCTCGGCCACGATGCGGATCTTCTCCGGCGGCACGCCGAGCACGGTCGAGATCTGCCCGCGCATGACCATCGCGCCCTGCGTGCAGGCATGCAGGTAATACATGCCATCGGCCGCTTCGTATGACCCGATGCAGGTACGCGGCTCCATAGGATTGCCGACCACGCGCGTGTGGTACGCGTCCATCTTCACTACATGCGCGGCTTTGCTGAAAGCTTCGTTGGTCGCGGCCTCGTCGCCGCCGACGAAATCGAGGGCGACGTTGCCGGGCACCTCGTCATGCACCAGCGGCGCGCCGGAGGCAATCGCATCCTTGGCGTCGAACACCGCGGGCAGTTCGTCGTAGTCGATCATCACGGCCTCGGCCGCGTCCTGCGCCTGCACGGCCGTCTCCGCGACGACCAGCGCGATCGGCTCGCCGACGAACCGGACGCGCCCAAGCGCCAGCGTAGGCCGGTAAGGAATGATGAGGTCGGTGCCATTGCGGCCCTTCATCGGCGCGAAGGCCGGCAGCCCCTTGTAGTTCTCGGCTTGCGCATCTTCGCCGGTGAACACCGCGATGACGCCGGGCATCGCCAGCGCCGCCGACTTGTCGATCGAGCCGATGCGCGCATGCGGGCGGTCGGAGCGAACGAAGCTGCCGTGCGCCTGCCCCGGCAGGTTCCAGTCGGAGACATAGCGCCCCCGGCCGGTGAGCATGCGGGCGTCTTCGAGGCGGCCGGTGAATTCCTCGCCGTACTTCCTATGTTGTCCAAACGATTGCATCTGCGGCTCCAAATAAAAGCCCGCTCGCGGCGGGCCCGGTGTTCGAGGTTCGGCGAACCGCTATTTCGGCTCGGTCTTCAGCCTTACGTATTCGGTCAGCACCATCACGTCGCGGTTGCCCGGCTGGCGCTTGCCCATCTCGGCCACGATCGCGCGCATCTCGGTGTACAGCACGTGGTCCTGCAGCACCGAGTATAGATACAGCTCCGGGGTGATGTCGTCGGCGGGCGTCTCGGCGCGCAGCTTGGCGTAGATCTGCCGGGCCTGGCGCACCTCGGCCTGCTGCTGCGGGGTCAGGCGCAATTCGCGGGAGGAAGGAGCGACGCCCGCCGTGCCGAGCTTGGCGATATGCACCAGGTCCGGCGTCTGCGAGATCTTCTGCGGCACGCCCGAGGGCAGCATCGTGACCTGCGGGCCGGAGCCTCGGCGCACCACGCTCTGGTTGGAGCCCACGACGAAGCTGACCGGGCCTTCGAACGACTCCTGCCGGCCGCCCTGGAAATACGCCACCTTCACGATCACGCCGGCGGGCACCTCGAAGCGGTCGCCCTCGTTGATGTTCATGTAGGCCTGCGCCTTGGTGGTGCCCACGCCGTTGGTGATGGTGACCAGCCCCGCGAGGTGGTTGATCACGCCCACGTCCGCGGCAAACGAACTCGCTGCCGCGGCTGCGAGCGCAGCCGAGAGCAGGATCGCGAGGCCGCGCACCACGGTCATTTCGTCAGGCGGTCCGGGGCTTGGACAGGGAGATCAGCAGGCTGCAGGGCGAATAGTCGAGCAGCGAGGCGCCGACCGACCCTTTCCACCAGCGGGCCGCGAACGAGGTGTTCTGGTTGTGGCCGAGCACGATCAGGTCGGCCTGCAGCTCGCGCGCAAGGCGGCAGATCTCCTCCACCGGCTCGCCGACCGCGAGGTGCCCGGTGGCCGCAAACCCCTTGTCGGTCAGCGTCCGGATGCCCTCGTCGAGCACGATCTGGGTGCGCTTCTTCTCTTCCTCGAGGAGCTCCTCGGGCACGAAGCCCTCGGTGAGAAAGAGGCTGGGCGGCATGCTCGCCACCGCCAGCAGGTGCGTTGCGGCATGGTGGAATTCGGCGAACTCCGCGCATTCGAACAGCGCGCGCCTGCCTTCCTGTGAGCCGTTGTACGCGAGGAGAATCTTCTGATACTTCATGCAGTACCTCCTTCGATCCTGGCGCCGCCGATCTCCCGGTCTGCGAGGCCAGGTGGGTGGGGGGAGCGTGTTGGCAGCGCCCCTTCCTGTTCTATTTCGCGAGCAATCCGACGCGCGCAATAGTAGCGCGTTCTTCGACGAACGTGGCGGCCGCCCATTTCGCGTAATCCTCGCTCGACTTGTACCAGTGGATCTGGTCGAACTGCTGCAGGACCTTGAGGTGCTCCGGGTCGTCCTGCGCCTTCTTGAAGGCGTCATGGAGCTGGCGGGTGAGCTTCGGGTCCATGCCCTTGGGGCCGACGATGCCATAGGGCGAATAGGACACAATGTCGATGCCCGATTCCTTGGCGGTCGGCGCGTTCCACTTGGTGCGCTGGTCGCCGAAAGTCACCAGCAGGCGGAAGGTGCCTGCCTCCACATGGCGCGCCCAGCCGGTGGCGTCGGACTGCGCCATGACATGGCCGCCCAGCAGCGCCTGGGTCGAATCGGCGTTGCCCTTGAACGGCACGTGCAGGAACGTGACGCCGGCCTTGTTGCCGAGCTCTTCCATCAGCAGGTGCGGGGAGGTGCCGTTGCCGGTCGAGCCGTACGAGAACTTGCCCGGGTTGGCCCTGGCATAGGCGATCAGGTCCTTGACCGTCTTGATTTGCGAGTCCGCCTTCACCACCACACCGAAAGTGTAACCGGTGAGCCCGATGATGTAGGTGAAGTCCTTGAGCGGGTCCCAGTCGACCGGCTGCATGTGCGGGATCCGGAACGCCCCCACAGGCAACTGCGAAAGCGTGTAGCCGTCCGGCTTCGCGGTCCTCGCCATGATGCCGGGCCCGAGCATGCCGCCGCCGCCGGGCTTGTTCTCGATGATGATGTTCTGGCCCACGTAGCGAGAGGCCACCTCGGCGAACTTTCTCAGGTGCGTGTCGGTGGAGCCGCCCGGGGGCCAGGGGCAAATGAGCGTAATCGGGCGCGTCGGGAAGGCCTGCGCCCAGGAGGCGCCGGCGGGAAGAACGAGCGCGGCAATCAGCGCCGCAGCGAACTTGCGGACCGTCATTTCATGTCTCCTTTTATATTTTTAGTGCGCGGCGATTATACTCAGCCCCTCCCGAAGCGCGTCCGTCCCAAGCGCATCGAAGCCCAAGCCCGATCCCGAAGCCAAATCGAAGAGACTCTTACCATGCTCGACGTATCACGCAAAGACCTCACTGCCGGGGTCGCAGGCAGCGGCACGATGGGCCGCGGAATCATCCAGGTGCTCGCGCAATGCGGCGTGCGCGTGCTGGTGTTCGACGCCAAGGCCGGCGCGGGCAAAACGGCCAAGGACTCGATCTCGGGGGCACTTGCCAAGCTCGTCGAGAAAGGGCGCGTCAAGCAAAAGGACATGGACGCGACACTCGCGCGCATCGAGGTGGTCGACGACCTCAAGGCTTTCGCGCCCTGCCACCTCGTGGTCGAGGCGATAGTGGAATTGCTCGACGTGAAGCGCAAGTTCTTCTCCGAGCTCGAGGCGATCGTCAATGAGGACTGCATCATCGCCTCCAACACGTCTTCGCTTTCGGTCACCGCGATGGCCGCGCACCTCGAGAAGCCCGGGCGAGTCGCGGGCTACCACTTCTTCAATCCCGTGCCGGTCATGAAGGTCGTCGAGGTGGTCGGCGGGGTGATGACCGAGCCGTGGGTCACCGAAGCGCTTACCGAACTCTCCAAGCGTTACGGCCACACGGCCGTCAACTGCCAGGACACGCCGGGCTTCATCGTCAACCACGCGGGCCGCGGGTTCGTGCCCGAATCGCTGCGCATCTACCAGGAAGGCATCGCCGAGCCGGCGGTGATCGACCGCATCCTCACCGACGCCGCGGGTTTCCGCCTCGGGCCGTTCGGGCTCATGGACCTCGTCGGCCTCGACATCGCGCACGGCGTGATGAAGTCGATGTACGAGCAGTACTACCAGGAGCCTCGCTACAAGCCTTCGTTCGTTGCGGACCCGCGCGTTGCCGCCGGGCTGCTCGGCCGCAAGACCGGCCGCGGCTGGTACGAATACAAGGACGGCGCGCTGGTGCCCGAGCCCGAATCGTCGGCGCCGCCCGCGCGGCCGACCTCGGTGTGGATCGCGCCGGATGCCCCCAGCCTCAAGGAAATGATCGGGCGGCTGAACGTGAAATCCGAATCCGGCGCCAAGCCTTCGCCGGATGCGCTGTGCCTCGTGGCCCCCATCGGCAAGGACGCGACGACCGCCGCGCTCGAGCACGGGCTGGATGCCGAGCGCACGGTGGCTGTCGACCCGCTCTTCGGTTTCACCAAGCGCCGCACGATCATGACCACGCCGGTCACCAAGTCGGCCTACCGTGCCATGGCGCACGGCCTGCTCGCCGCGGACGGCGTGCCGGTCTCGGTGATCAAGGATTCGCCCGGCTTCGTCGCGCAACGCGTGGTGGCGCATATCGTCAACGTCGGCTGCGACATCGCGCAGCAGAACATCGCCAGTCCCGAGGACCTCGATCGCGCGGTCGTGCTGGGCCTCGGCTATCCGCAGGGGCCGCTTGCGATGGGCGATGCGCTCGGCGCGGACAAGATCCTCGCGGTGCTCGAGGCGATGTACGACTTCTACAAGGAACCGCGTTACCGTCCGAGCCCCTGGCTCACTCGCCGGGCCAGGCTCGGCGTGTCCCTGTTGACCCCGGAGAACTGATCATGCTGAACGCTTATATCTACGACGGCCTGCGCACCCCCATCGGCCGCCATGCCGGCAAGCTCTCCTCGATCCGGCCGGACGACCTCGCCGCGGGCGTGATCGCCGAAGTGGTGAAACGAAACGGCGTGAAGCCCGAACAGATCTCGGACGTGATCCTCGGCTGCGTGACGCAGGCCGGCGAAGACAGCCGCAACGTGGCGCGTTTCGCCACCCTCGCCTCCGGGCTGCCGCCTTCGGTGCCCGGCGTGACGGTGAACCGCCTGTGCGCCAGCGGCCTGCAGGCCACGATCGACGCGGCGCGCGCGATCACCTGCGGCGAAGGCGAGCTCTACATCGCGGGCGGCACAGAAAGCATGACCCGCGCGCCGTACATCATCGCCAAGCCCTCCTCGGCGTTCGGGCGCGACTCGAAGATGTACGACTCCACCATCGGGTCGCGCTTCACCAATCCGAAGGTTGCCAAGCAGTACGGCGACCACGCCATGCCGCAGACTGGCGACAACGTCGCCAAGGAGTTCGGCGTGACGCGCGAGAACGCGGACGAGTTCGCCCTCGAATCCCAATTGAAATACGCCAGGGCCGAAGCCGAGGGCTTCTACAAGGGCGAGATCCTCCCGGTGGCGTTGCCGGGCGGCAAGAAGGATGCCCCGCCGGTCATGTTCAGCGCCGACGAGCATCCGCGCCGCGATTCGACGATGGAGTCGCTCGTCAAGTTGAAGCCCCTCTTCGAAGGCGGCGTGGTCACGGCCGGCAACGCCTCAGGCGTGAACGATGGGGCAGCAGCGCTGATCGTCGCGAGCAAAAAATGGGGCGAAGCCAACGGCAAGAAGCCGATGGTGAAGATCCTCTCGGCCGCCTCAGCCGCGGTCGAGCCGCGCATCATGGGCGTGGGTCCGGCCTACGCGATTCCGCTCGCCCTCGAGCGCGCGGGACTCACGCTCGAGGACATGGACCTCATCGAGATCAACGAAGCCTTCGCCAGCCAGGTGCTCGCGTGCCTCGCGGTCATGAAGGTGGATTTCAAGGACCAGCGAGTGAACCCGAATGGCGGCGCGATCGCCATCGGCCACCCGCTGGGATGCTCGGGCGCGCGCCTCGCGATCACCGTGGCGCGGCAGCTGGAGCGCATGAATGGGCGTTATGCGGCCGTGTCCCTGTGTATTGGCGTCGGCCAGGGCCTCGCGATGATCATCGAAAGGCAGAAAGCCTAATACTGCCATTCTTGATTGGAAGCCCGCGCCCAGAGCGGGTCTCCAGTCAAATTGCTGCCATCAACCCATCCCGCCTCTCGAAGGTGAGCGGCTCTTTTCCTCGAGCGACTTGATGAGCCCGTCGATCCCCGAGCGCGCGACTTCCGAGGAAAAGGTCGAGCGATAGTTCGTGACGAGGCTGATGTTCTCGATCGTCACATCGACCACCTTCCAGCTCGCGCCCTGCTTCACCATGCGGTAGTCGATGGCGACGGGCGGCTTGCCGGACTCCTTCACCAGGGTCTTGACCAAGGCCTCGCCCTGCGCAACCGCGGCCGCCGGCACCGGCTTCACCTCCACGGTCTTGCCGCCCGCGGTCGTGCGGCTGAGCGCGGCCGTGTAGGTGTTGACGAGGAGCGAGCGAAACCCGTTCTCGAGAGACTGCTGCTGCGAGGGGCTCGCATCGCGCCAGCTCTTGCCGGCGGCCGCCTGGGTCATCCCGCGGAAGTCGAAGTGCGCCACGACTTTCTGCTCGGCGAGCGGGCGCAGTATCTGGGAGTCCTTGTTGTCCTTGATGATGGCGAGGACGTCGTCCACGACGGACTTGACGAGCATGTCCGGCGCTTCGGCTCCCGTGGCGGGGGTGGCCTGCGCGAAGGCGGCCGACCAGAGGAATGCTGCGAGGAATGCGATGAGTCGTTTCATTTTGGGATTCCGTGCCTTAAGTCCAGGCCTGAAGGCGCGCAATTCGCATGCCAGAAGCGCGCGCTCCTGTAATCAGGAGGTTGCGCTGCGCGAGGCTCGGAGATGCGGCGCCCGCCCTGCAAAAATTACCCATGACTACGCCCAAGCTGCCCGCTTTTTGCAGTGCCACGGGCTAAAATCGCACACCCTCGCCGCTGCCGGAGCCCCCGCATGAACGCCCCACTCAAGACCCCCAAGGCCCAATTCGTCTGGGACGACCCGCTGCTGCTCAACGACCAGCTCTCCGAGGACGAGCGCATGGTGCGCGAAGCGGCGGCCGCGTACTGCCAGGAGAAGCTGCAGCCGCGCGTGCTCGAGGCTTTCCGCAACGGCTCGACCGACCCGAAGATCTTCCGCGAGATGGGCGACCTCGGCCTGCTCGGCCCCACGATCCCGCCCGAATACGGCGGCCCGGGCCTGTCCTACGTCTGCTACGGGCTGATCGCGCGCGAGGTCGAGCGCGTCGACTCGGGCTATCGCTCGATGATGAGCGTGCAGAGTTCGCTCGTCATGGTGCCGATCTTCGAATTCGGCAGCGAGGCGCAGAAGAAGAAATACCTGCCCAAGCTCGCCACCGGCGAATACATCGGGTGTTTCGGCCTCACCGAGCCGAACCACGGCTCGGACCCCGGCAGCATGGTGACGCGCGCAAAGACGGTCCCCGGCGGCTACAGCCTCACCGGCGCCAAGATGTGGATCTCCAATTCGCCGATCGCCGACGTGTTCGTGGTCTGGGCCAAGACGGAAGACGGGCGCATCCGCGGATTCATCCTCGACAAGGGCATGCAAGGCCTCTCGGCCCCGCCGATCCACGGCAAGGTCGGATTGCGGGCCTCGATCACCGGCGAAATCGTGATGGACAGCGTCTTCGTGCCCGAAGAGAACCTCATGCCGAACGTCGAAGGGCTCAAAGGGCCGTTCACTTGCCTCAACTCCGCGCGCTATGGGATCGCGTGGGGCGCGCTGGGGGCCGCGGAAGATTGCTGGTTCCGCGCGCGCCAGTACGTCATGGACCGGCAGCAGTTCGGCCGGCCGCTCGCGGCGAACCAGCTGATCCAGAAGAAGCTGGCCGACATGCAGACCGAGATAACACTCGGATTGCAGGGGTGCCTGCGCCTCGGGCGCATGAAGGACGAGGGCACGGCCTCGGTCGAGATCACCTCGATCATGAAGAGGAACTCCTGCGGGAAATCGCTCGACATCGCGCGTACGGCCCGCGACATGCTGGGCGGCAACGGCATCTCGGACGAGTTCGGCATCGTGCGCCACATGGTCAACCTCGAGGTGGTGAACACCTACGAGGGCACGCACGACATCCACGCGCTGATCCTCGGCCGGGCGCAGACGGGCATCCAGGCTTTCAGCTAAGCGATGAGGAGGGGCTTCGCCGCGATCGCCTTGCTGCTGTGGGCGGCGCTTGCCGCGGCGCAGGGGCCCATGGGCACCAAGGGGCCCAACGGGGTTTTCCTCATCGCCAAACCGGAGCTGCTCGACCCCAATTTCGCGCGCACCGTGGTGCTGGTGACGCAGACCGAGGACTCCAGCACGGTCGGCGTCATCATCAACCGGCCAACGGTGCTCAAGCTCGCGGAATTCATGGCCGACCCGCGCATAGAGACCGCCAAGTACAAGGACCGGCTCTTCCTTGGCGGCCCCGTGATGCGCAACGCGCTGATCGCGGTGTTCCAGTCCGAGACGCGCCCCGAGGCGCCCGCCTTCCACGTACTGCGCAAGCTTTACATCACCCTGCACCCGGACAACGTTACCCGGCTGTTGTCCTCGGAGGACCGCCGCTATCGGCTCTACGCGGGGTTCTCGGGCTGGGCGCCGCGCCAGCTCGAAAGAGAGTTCGACCGGGAGGGGTGGTTCGTGCTGCCGGCCGATGAGGAAGTCCTGTTTCGCGCAAATACGGACGGCGTATGGGAGGAGATGATCCAGCGCGTTCGCGCTCTGAAGACGCGCGCCCCACTCCACGATGGTGCGCGCGGCATCGCGAAAACGGGGGCCATAAAATGCCCGTTTTCAAGTTAGCACGCCGCCGCCCAATGTCAAGAATTGCGATATACAATTCCTGAAACCGAATCGAGCAAGGGAGATTCCGAGAATGCCATACCACCACTTCGCCGCCCTCCTCTTCGCTTTTCTCTGTTTGTGCGGCACTGCGAACGCCCAATCGGTGCAGGCGACCGACGAGGACACGTTGTTCCTGGTTGCGCACCCATCCTTCCGCGATGCGGGGTACTTCCACACGGTCCTGATCGCCGCGCCGATCCCGAGCGGCGGGCATATCGGCGTGATCCTCAACCGGCCGACCAACCGGACGCTGGTCTCCTTCTTCCCCGAGCACGAGCCGTCCAAGAAAGTCGCCGAAACGGTGCGTTACGGCGGGCCTTTCTCGCCCGGCGCCCTGGTCGCGGTCGTCAGGTCCGAAACCAATCCGGGGACCGGCACGCTCAAGCTCATGAACGACCTCTACATCGCCTTCCGCGCGGCCACGATCGACAAGGTCATCGAGACCACGCCCAACGACGCCCGCTATTTCGTGGGCTACGTCGGCTGGCGTCCGGGCGAGCTCAAGCGCGAGATCGACCGCGGCCTGTGGGCCGTGGTAAACGCCGATCCCGACACCGTCTTCCAGAAAGACACCAGCGGGCTGTGGGAAGACATGCTGGCGCAGTCGCGCCGCATCTCCACGGAAACGGGTGTGCCGCCGATCGCGTTGTCGGGGACCGCGCCTTAAATTAAAGGGGCCAGGCTCAAATGACCGGAATCGGTCATTTGAGCCTGGCCCCTTTTAATCAGGCCTTTGCGAACACCATCGAGCCGTTCTTCCATTCGACCTTGATGGTGTCCTTGGGCAGGAAAAGCCCCTCGAGGATCGCCTTGGCGAGCGGATTCTCGATCTGCGACTGGATGGCCCGCTTGAGCGGCCGCGCGCCGTAGATCGGGTCGAAGCCCTCCTTGCCGAGCTCCTCTAGCGCGGCTTCGGAGATTTCAAAGCCGTAATCCATCTTCGCGAGGCGCTGCTTGAGGATCGCAAGCTGGATCGAGGCGATCGACTTGATCTGCGCTTCGCCCAGGCCGTGGAACACGACCACCTCGTCGATGCGGTTGATGAACTCGGGCCGGAAATGGGTCCTCACCTCGCCCATCACCGCTAGCTTGATCACGCCGTAGTCGCTGCCCTCCATCTGCTGGATCATGTGCGAGCCGAGGTTGGAGGTCATCACGATCACGGTGTTCTTGAAGTCGATCGTCCTGCCCTGCCCGTCCGTGAGGCGCCCGTCGTCGAGCACCTGCAGAAGCACGTTGAAAACGTCCGGATGTGCTTTCTCGACCTCGTCGAAAAGGATCACCGAGTAGGGCTTGCGCCGCACGGCCTCGGTCAGCGCTCCGCCCTCGTCGTAGCCGACATAGCCCGGCGGCGCGCCGAGCATGCGTGCGACCGAGTGCTTCTCCATGTACTCCGACATGTCGATGCGGATGAGGTGCTCCTGCGAATCGAACAGGAATGACGCGAGCGTCTTGCACAGCTCGGTCTTGCCCACGCCCGTGGGCCCCAGGAAGAGGAACGACCCGTACGGACGGTTCGGGTCCGAGAGGCCGGAGCGCGAGCGGCGGATCGCGTCCGACACGAGGCGCACCGCCTCGTCCTGCCCGATCACACGCTCGTGCAGCTTGTCTTCCATGTGCAAGAGCTTCTCGCGCTCGCCCTGCATCATCTTCGACACGGGGATGCCCGTGGCGCGTGACACGACCTCGGCGATCTCCTCGGTGCCGACCTGCGTGCGCAGCAGCTTCGCTTTCTGGTTGCCGGCTTCGCCCGACTCGGCGGTCTTGAGCTGCGCCTCGAGCGGCGGGATCTTGCCGTACTGGATCTCGGACATCGTCTGCCAGTCGCCCTTGCGGCGCGCCTCCTCCATCTGCTGGCGAAGCTTCTCGAGCTCTTCCTTGACGTGCTGGCTGCCTGCGACCTGCGCCTTCTCGGCCTTCCACACTTCATCGAGGTCGGAGAATTCCTTCTCGACGCGCTTCATCTCCTCTTCGATGAGGCCAAGGCGCTTCTTCGAGGATTCGTCCTTCTCCTTCTTCACCGCCTCGCGCTCGATGCGCAGCTGAATCAACCGCCGCTCGAGCTTGTCCATCGACTCGGGCTTCGAATCGATTTCCATCTTGATGCGGGAGGCCGCCTCGTCGATGAGGTCGATCGCCTTGTCGGGCAGGAAGCGGTCGGTGATATAGCGGTGCGAAAGCTCGGCCGCCGCTACGATGGCCGGGTCGGTGATCTCGACGCCATGATGCACTTCGTATTTCTCTTTCAAGCCGCGCAGGATCGCCACGGTGTCTTCCACCGACGGCTCGCCGACCAGCACTTTCTGGAAGCGGCGCTCGAGCGCGGCGTCCTTCTCGATGTACTTGCGGTACTCGTCCAGCGTGGTCG